>NZ_CP101988.1:3000000-3300000 GCF_024508335.1 Cellulomonas chengniuliangii
TGAGAAGGGACCCCTGATGGGACAGCACGCCGACGAACTCGCGCTGACGCTCCAGGCGCAGCTCGACGCGATCACCCAGGACGCCACCCGGCTGCGCTTCGCCGCGTCCGCCCTCGACTCGATGGCGGACTCGATCACAGCGATCGTGGGCGACCTCGGCATCACCGGGGAGATCGCCGACGCCTCAGAGGCCGACCTCACTGTCCTGGTGAGCCAGATGCGCACCACGGCCGACTCGATCACCGGCGCCCAGAAGGCAGCCGAGCAGGCCCGGGCCGCGGTCGCCGCCGCACAGGAGGCGTACCACGCCCTGCCCGACGGCAAGCTCACCTTCGCCCAGCGCGCGGCGCTGACGGCGGGCGGCACGATCGCCATCCCCGGCGTCGGCGCCGTCGCGGCGACCGTCGCCGGAGAGATCTGGTCCAACCAGCGCGAGAAGGACCGCGAGGCCGCCGCGAAGAAGGCGCTGGCCAACCTCGCCACGGCGACGGCCGACGCCACGTCCGCCCTGATGGTCAGCAAGGGGGCCGAACCGCCCACCCCCTTGCCGCTGGCCGCCGCCGCGCCTCCTGCCGAGCAGGGCTCGCCCACGGGCCCAGCCCCGACCGGCCTCAGTCGGCGGCCCGGCGCGTCCGGCGTCCCGGCGTTGTCGGCTGCCGGGGCCACGGCCGTCGCAGCTGCGGGCGTGACCCCTTGGACCACCGACAGGGACTCGACGGTCCCGCCCGCCCCTGTCATCGGAACCCCCAGCGGCGGCGGCGCCACCACCATCGGCGGGGTCGTCGTCAGCGGCGGGACCACCGGCGGGGCCTTGCCGTCGCCTGGTGGCACGACCACCGCGGACGGCACGGTGAGCGGCTTCGTGCCCGGTACGGGCGCCACCGGCACGGGGCTCGGAGCGGGCGGCACCCCGGGCATCGGCGGGCTCGGCGGGAGCGGGCACGGCGCCGGGCTCGGTGGCTCGGCGGCGGGGGCTGGGGCGCTCGCCGGCGGCCTGGCCGTGGGTGGCGCAGCGCTCGGCGCGGCGGGCGTCGGCAGGCTCGGTGGAGCCCCGACTGCCCTGGGCGCGGGCGCCGGGAGCCTCGGCGGCAGCCTGGGGGTCGGCGGCGCCCCGGGGATCGGGATGACGGGCGCGGCCTCGGCTGGCGGCGCGGGCACGGCCGGTGGCACGTTCCTCGGCGGCGGCCAGGGCGCCGCCACCGCGGGATCGCGGTCGACGGCGGGCGTCTCGGGTTCGAGCCTCACGGGCGCCACCGGGCGGTCGGGCCTGGTCGCCGGCTCGTCGATGACCGCGTCCACGACACCCGGCGCCGGGCAGGGCTCGACGATGATCGGTCCTCAGGGCGCGGGAGCGGGCGCCGCGGGCGGCTCCGCGAAGTCCCGCCGCACCACCTCGGCGGGCTACATCGCACCCCAGTTCGACGATGAGGACGCCCCGGCTCCCGCCACGCTGACCGGGCGGGCGCGCGCGGGCTCCCGCGACGATCTCCCCGCAGCCCCGGAGCCGGACCTCGAGGCCGACGAGACGTGGTGAGCCGCGCCACGCCGCGCACGGCGCCGGCCCCGACAGCTGGCGGCGGCCGCCCTCGCTAGCGCGTCGCGGGCCGGACCGTGAAGGTCCGGCTGCCGATCTGCACCGTGGCCCCGGGGGGCACGGTGACCCGGCGGTCCGTGGGCACCACGACCGTCGGCCTGCCCGGGACCAGCAGCACGGTGCCGTTCCCCGATCCCGCGTCGGAGATCCAGAAGCCAGTGCCGTCGATGCCGGGGCGTGGGTCCGTGAGAGCGAGCGGCCCGGGTCGTCGACCTGCACGACGTGGTCGCAACGCTCGTCGGGCGAGACCCGCGGCGCACGGCCGATGACCCCCGGCCCGAGCACCACCGTCGACTCGCCGCTGTCGAGCGTGAGGACGAACCCGGCGGGGGCCGGCACGGCGGGGGCGGGCACGGCGGGTGCGGGCACGGCGGGTGCGGGCGCAGCAGGGCTGGCCACGACCTCGTGCGGCAGGGCTGAGCGCGCGCTGCCGACATCCGGCAGCTCGTGACGGTCCGGGAGGCTGGTCCTGCCCCCGGCCGTCCCGTGGCCGGCGGCGTCGGGCCGCAGCCGCGGCTGGGCCTGGGTGACCGCCGACGCCGTCGGAGGCTCTGACACGCGTGGCTGCGAGGACTGGACGGCGCTGACGGCCGGACCGGTGACCTCGTGCGTGGCCGGCGGCGGCGCCGGGGCGCGGCGAGGCGCCCGCACGTCGACCACCACGGTCCGCGCGGCGCGGTCATGCCAGCCGCGCACGCGCCCGGTGGGGTCGAAGGCGCCGGAGGCCACGACGAGCCATTGCCCGACGCCCAGGCCGAGGTGCCCGGCGCCGAGCACGAGGGCCCGACGGGTCGACCGGCCCGAGCCTGCGGCGTGCGGCGACTCGACGCGGGCGGTGCGAAGCCCGACCAGGAGGTTGCCGAACGACGCCCCCGTGCGCCCTTCCCACACCACGATCCCGATCACGAGCTCGACTCCGGCCAGCGCCGTCAGCACGATGCTGCGGGTCAGGACGAGGACCAGGGCGCACACCGCGGTGACCACCAGCGCGTCGACGGCGTAGGCGAGGAGCCGCTGGCCCACCCGGGCGGGCCTGACGCCGTCGAACTCAGGACCGAGGCTCACGGCCCGGGCGCCGGTCGGAGCAGGCCCGGCCTCGAGCCCAGCAGCCGAGCCCTGGGCGCGGCGCGGCGCGGCGGGCTGGGCGTCGTCGATGACGACCATGTCGGCCACGGCCACGACGACCGCGCTGCCGCAACCCGTGCAGAACCGGGCGCCGGCGTGCAGCGGGCGCCGGCAGCCCGCGCAGACTGCCCCCTGGGCGGTGCTGGTCATCGGCTCTCCCGGAGGTCGCAGGACGGTGAAAGGCCAGGGGTCCGCGGCCATGGCGGCGCGATCGGGCCGAGGGGCGTCATCGTCATCCGGACGCCGCCGCGCGGACCAGGGCGATCGCGTCGACAGCGACCAGGGCTGCGGGCAGTGCGAGCACCACCGCGAGCGACTCGATGCCGTCAGCGAACCGCGACGCGGCGACCGAGCGCCATCCGCGGCCCATTGGCAGGCTCGTGGCGGCGACCACGAGGCCCACCACCACGAGGACGGCCGCCGCGGCCACGGCAGGGGCGCCCCCGAGGTCGGTGAGGAGGACGGTCTCGAGCAGCACCGCGGCTGCGGCGAGGCGCGGCATGACACGGGCCGTGGTCCCGCGTGCGGTGCGGGGCAGCAGCGCGAGGGCGAGCGCGACGCAGGCCGCGAGCACCAGGCTCCCCCACCGCGCGGCGGCGCTGGGCGCCGGCGCCACGAGCACCACCGGCAGCAGCAGGGGGCTCACCAGCGCGACGAGCACCGTCCCCGAGTCCTTGCGCCGCTCGGCGCGCCCGACGGTCCGCTCGACCTGCTGCCAGGTGGCCCGTGGGGGCGCCGGACGACGCGGTCCGCGCACCGACAGGGCTGTTCGCGCGGTCAAGGTGAGGTCGACCAGCTGCTCGTCGGGCACCGTGATCGTCAGGCTGGGCAAGGCGCGCAGGCCGATCGGCGAGGCCCCCACGAGGACGGCCGCCGCGAGCGCGCCGGGAAGGCCGGCGAGCAGCGCGGCAGCAGCCACGGCAGCCGCGACGCCGAGGGCCACGAGCACGACGCCGGACAACTCGGCCGCGGCGGAGCGCGCCGTGCGGCTCACCGTGTGGCGCGCCGCGGCGACGGCCGCGGCCACCACCAGGCCGACGGCCACGCCGAGCTGGCGCCCGCCGGCGAGGGAGGGGTCGACGGCCAGGGCCCCGGCCGCGAACCCCAGGGCGGGCGCGGCGAGCGTCGCCGCGTCGGCCACCCCGCGGTCGCTCGATCGGGCCGCGACGAGCGCGACGGCGGTCAGGCCCAGGACGGCGGCGAGCGCCTGCTGCCCTCCCGAGCCGGTCAGCGCGGCCGGCATGGCCAGCAGCGCGGCGCCAGCGGCGACGAGCCCTCCGACGCCGCCGAGCACCACGAGCCCGGCCTGCGCGGGCGGGCGACGCGACACCACCCCGGAGGCCCTCCGCCCTCTCGGCTGGGGGTCGGCGGGGCGGACGACGTGCACCACGGCGCCGTCGGGCACGTGGGGCCCGATGCCCTCGTCGAGCGGGAGCGGGCGGCCCGAGGAGTCGAGCACGACCACGCCGGGCTGCCGAACGTCGACCCCCGCGGCCCAGAGCGCCGCCGCGAGGCTCACCTCGGGGGTGAGGGCTACGTCGAGCCGGTCGCCGCCGACATGGAGCGCGAGACGGACGAGCGGCGCGGCAGGTGCGCTCACGCCAACCTCCTCCGATGGGGGCCGGTCGACCCGGGCAGGACCGGCGACATGCTACTGGGGCGGCAGGCGTCCAGGGGCCGCGCAACCCTCCAGGTCACGCAGGTGGGTGAAGCCTGCGTCCCTTCGGCGGTCTGTCCCGGATCACACACCCGCCGCCCGATATGGTGTGCGGCGGCTCAGGGACGGCGCGCGGGCTCCTCGCCCAGCAGGCCCGTCCCACGAGGCCGAGCCCGGCACGACGGAGGAGCAGCTCGGAATGTCGATCGCACCGCACCGGGCGCACCGCGTCGCACCGCCCAGCGTCCCCTCCGGCCGCGTCACCCTCCAGGCCCCGCCCGAGATCCAAGCCTCCGACGGGGTGAGCGGGCTCCTGGCCACCATGCTCCCCATGCTGGGCAGCGTCGGCTCGATCGTCTTCGTCGCCGTCTCCTCCCCCGGCCCTCGCGGGATGATCGCGGCCGGCATGTTCCTCGTCGCGTCACTCGGGTTCGTGGGCGTCAACGGCTGGCGCCAGCGCTCGCAGCACCAGGCGCAGGTGGTCGGGGCCCGGCGCGAGTACCTGGCCTACCTGGCCGACCTGCGCGGCACCGTGCGCCAGGCGGCGCGCCAGCAGCGCCGGGCCGCGGAGTGGGTCATGCCGGACCCGAGCGCGCTCGCCGTGGTCGCCGAGGAGGGCAGCCGGGTGTGGGAGCGCGGGCCCGACCACGACGACTTCCTGATGGTCCGCGTGGGCCAGGGCGCCCAGCCGCTGTGCCTCGAGCTCGAGGCCCCCGAGACCGCCCCGCTCGCCCAGCTCGACCCCGTCGCGGCCTCGGCCGCCCACCGGTTCCTGGTGACGCACCGGGTGCAGCGGGACGTGCCGGTGGGCGTCGACCTGCGCTCGGTCGCTCGCGTCGAGGTCACCGGTGGCGAGGACGAGGCGCGCGCGCTGGCCCGCGCCCTCGTGAGCCAGGCCGCGGTCTTCCACTCCCCCGAGCACCTGCAGATCGCGGTCCTCACCAGCGAGCGCAACGCCGCGGCGTGGGACTGGGCCAAATGGCTCCCGCACACCCACTCGGCGCGCGTGCGGGACGCGGTGGGGCCCGCACGGATGATCGGCACGGCGCTGACCGACATCGAGGGGCTGCTCCCCGAGGACCTGCGGGAGCGGCCGCGCTTCGGGCCGGGCGCCGAGCCCTCCTCGCCCCACGTGCTCGTGGTGGTCGACGGCGGCCACGTGCCCGGCGGCAACGCGATCCTCACCCCCGACGGCGTGCTCGGCGTCACGGTGCTCGAGCTGCCCGAGACCTGGGCCGACCTCGACACCCCGAGCACCCTGCGCTTGGGCTTGGGGGTCGCCCCCGCGTCGGGGCCGAACGCCGGACGGGCGCCCATGGAGGTCCTGCGCGTCGGACACGAGCCCTACCGCGTGGTCGCCGACCAGCTCGCGGCCGCCGACGCCGAGGCCGCCGCGCGTCGCCTCATGCCGCTCCACATCGAGCAGGGCCCCGCGCGCGCCGACGGCGCCACCACGTCCTCCGAGCTGACGGACCTGCTCGGCATCGGCGACATCCGCGACCTGGACCTGGGCCTCACGTGGCGGCCCCGGCTGCCCCGGGACCGGCTCCGGGTGCCGATCGGGCTCACCATGCAGGGACAGCCCATCGCGCTCGACATCAAGGAGTCCGCGCAGCAGGGCATGGGCCCCCACGGCCTCATCATCGGGGCGACCGGCTCGGGCAAGTCCGAGGTCCTGCGCACCCTGGTGCTGGCGCTCGCGCTGACCCACTCGTCGGAGGACCTCAACTTCGTCCTCGTCGACTTCAAGGGCGGCGCCACGTTCGCCGGCATGGCAGACATGCCGCACGTGTCCGCGATCATCACGAACCTCGGCGAGGAGCTCACGCTCGTCGACCGCATGCAGGACGCCCTGCAGGGCGAGATGGTCCGCCGTCAGGAGCTGCTGCGCGCCGCGGGGAACTTCAGCAACGTCACCGAGTACGAGAAGGCCCGGGCGAACGGGCGCACCGACCTGGACCCGCTGCCCGCGCTGCTCATCGTGTGCGACGAGTTCTCCGAGCTGCTCTCCGCCAAGCCCGAGTTCGTCGACCTGTTCGTGACGATCGGACGGCTGGGGCGCTCGCTGCAGATGCACCTGCTGCTGTCGTCGCAGCGTCTCGAGGAGGGGCGGCTGCGCGGGCTCGAGTCGCACCTCTCCTACCGGATCGGGCTGCGCACGTTCTCGGCGGCCGAGTCGCGCACCGTGCTCGGCGTGCCCGACGCGTACACGCTGCCGTCAGTGCCCGGCATGGGGTTCCTCAAGCCGGACACCACCACCATGGTCCAGTTCCGCGCGGCCTACGTCTCGGGGCCGCCCCCGGCCCGCCGGCGCGCGGCGCACGCGTCCGGGCCCGCGGGCCCGGCCCGCCTCGAGCCGTTCACCGCGGCGCCTGTGCTGAGCCTCGTGTCCCCGGTCAGCGCGGCCCCCGCGGAGGCCCCCGTCGAGGAGTCCGACGAGCGCGCCACCTTCGACATCGCGGTCGAGCGCATGCGCGGCAAGGGCCCAGCGGCACACCAGGTGTGGCTGCCGCCGCTCGTCGTGCCGAGCACCTTCGACCAGCTCATGCCCGACCTCGTCGCCGACCCGCGGCTCGGGCTCGTCTCCCCCACGTGGCGGGCCGCGGGCGACCTGACCGTCCCGCTCGGGATCGTCGACCGGCCCCTCGAGCAGCGCCGGGAGAACCTCACCGTCTCGCTGGGGGGCGCCGGTGGGCACCTGGCCGTCGTGGGCGGGCCGCGCACGGGCAAGAGCACCCTGCTGCGCTCGGTGGTGACCGGCCTGGCGCTGACCCGCACCCCGCAGGAGGCCCAGGTCTACGTCCTCGACTTCGGCGGCGGCACGTTCAGCCCGCTCGCCCGGCTCCCCCACGTCGCCGGTGTCGCCGGACGCTCCGAGCCCGACGTGGTCCGACGTGTCGTGGCGGAGCTGCGCAGCCTGGTGGACGCCCGCGAACAGTACTTCCGGGCGCACGGCATCGACTCGATCGAGACGTATCGCGCCCGCCGCCTCGAGGGCCGCGCCGACGACGGGTACGGCGACCTGTTCCTGGTGGTCGATGGTTGGGGGACGGTCCGCGCCGAGTTCGACGAGCTCGAGCCCGAGCTGCAGGCCCTCGTCGGGCGCGGCCTGACGTACGGCCTGCACCTGCTCGCCTCGGGAGCCCGGTGGATGGACTTCCGAGCCCAGGTCAAGGACCTCCTCGGCACCAAGATCGAGCTGCGGCTGGGCGACCCTGCCGACTCGGAGATCGACCGCAAGATCGCGGTCGACGTCCCGAAGGACCGGCCCGGGCGGGGCCTGGCGATGTCCCGGCACCACGTGCTCGCCGCCCTCCCCCGCATCGACGGCTCGCCCGATCCGGCGACCCTCGGCGCGGGCGTCGACCACCTGGTCGACGCGGTGGCCGCCGCGTGGCACGGCGCCCCCGGCCCCAAGCTCCGCCTGCTCCCCGAGCAGGTCACGCTCGACCAGGTGCGGACGCTCGCCCAGCACGACACCAGCCGGCTGCTGCTCGGGATCGACGAGGCCCGCCTCGCCCCCGTCGGCATCGACCTCGCCGAGGAGAGCCACCTGTACGCGTTCGGCGACGGCGGATCGGGCAAGTCCGCCCTGCTGCGAGCCGTCGCCGAGGAGGTCCGCCGCGTGTGGACCCCCGACGGCGCGCAGATCTTCGCCGTCGACCTGCGCCGCTCATTGCTCGGCGAGATCCCCGGCGAGTACCTCGCGGGCTACCTGACGACCCAGGAGCAGGCCACCGAGGAGATCGCCGCGCTCGCCGCGTACCTGCGCGGGCGGCTGCCCGGGCCCGACGTCACCCCCGAGCAGCTGCGCGCGCGCTCGTGGTGGACGGGCGCCGAGGTGTTCGTGCTGGTCGACGACTACGACCTGGTCGCCACCAGCGCCGGCAACCCGCTCGCGCCGCTCGTCCCGCTGCTCGCCCAGGCCGGCGACGTCGGCCTGCACCTGGTGCTGACCCGGCGCACCGGCGGCGCCGGGCGGGCGATGTACGAGCCCGTGCTGCAGGCGCTGCGGGACCTCGCCGCGCCAGGGCTCGTGCTCGCGGGGAGCCCCGACGAGGGCGCGCTCGTGGGCGCCGCCCGCCCGACGCCGGGTGTCCCCGGTCGCGGGCAGCTCGTCACGCGCGACGGCGGCCGCCAGGTGGTCCAGCTCGCGTTCAGCGCCCCCACGCACTGAGCGCGGGGCGGGTCGGGCGCCCAGGCCCAGGCAGTCAGGTCAGGCAGTCAGGTCAGGCGCTCAGGTCACGCGGGGCGTCGACCACGACGGCGGTGACGTTGTCCCTGCCCCCGGCGGCGACGGCGGCCGCGACCAGCGCGTCCGCCGCGTCCTGCGGGTGCGGGTACGAGCGCAGCAGCCCGGCGATCACCGTGTCGTCGAGCTCTCCGGTGAGCCCGTCCGAGCACACGAGCATCCGATCGCCCTGCTCGACCGGCACCAGCAGGTAGTCGACGGCCAAGGACGACGTCGCGCCGAGGGACCTGGTCAGGACGTGGCGGCGTGAGTGGCGCAGCGCCTCCTCCGGGGAGATGTGGCCCTGGTCGACGAGCTCCTGCACCTCCGAGTGGTCGACGCTCAACTGCTCGATCACGTGGCCCTGCAACCGGTACGTGCGCGAGTCGCCCAGGTTGAGCACCAGCCAGTGCGGCGCCCCCTCGTGCTCGGTGAGGACGACCCCGGCCACGGTCGTGCCCGGGCTGCGCCCCAGCGTCGGCGGCAGTGCCTGCAGCCGGGCGCGCGCCGCCTCGAGCCTCTCCTGCACGTCCCGCGCGGTGACCTCCGGCTTCCCTGCGAGGCGTGCGAGCGCGCGGGTGGCGGCCGCGCTCGCGACCTCCCCCGCCTCGTGCCCGCCCATCCCGTCGGCGACGGCGAAGACGGGCTCGGCCGCCACGTAGCTGTCCTCGTTGGACGCCCGGCGCGTCCCGACGTCGGTCGAGGCGCCCCAGACCGGCCCGTCGGCGCTCATCGCGCCTCCACCCGGAACGCCCGCTCACCGAAGCGCACGACCCACCCGGGCGCCACGTGGGCCCGCACCCCGGCGGGCAGCGCCCGCATGACGCCGTCTGGGGAGACGATGACCGTGCCGTTGGTCGATCCACGGTCGACGACCCACAGCCCGCCGGGCTCGGGACCGAACACGAGGTGCAGCTTGGAGATCGACCTCGACGGGTCGTCGATCGCCATGGCGTGGGCGAGGGAGCCACCGTCGGCGCCGTGCGGGTGACGTCCCACCGCGCCGTCGCCCGACACCGCGATGCTCTCGCCGGTGTCGAACACCAGCCAGATCTGGGTGGCCAGGGTGACCGGCGAGGAACCCGACGGCGGCCGGGGACCCGAAGCGTCTTCGCGGGCGGCCGCGGATGCGGGCGCCGGAGCCGGTGGGGAGACGGGCGTGGGCGGCAGGGCGTCGGGAGCGGGCGTCGGCTCCTGCCCCGACGCGGCCGGACGCGCCGCGCTCGGGGTGGGCGCTGTCAGCGTCCGCTCACGTCCCACGGGATCGCGCCTCAGCACCATGGTGCCGGCGGCCTTGTCGTGCCAGCCACGCTGAGTCGGCGAGGCGTCCCACGCCCCCGAGCCGGCCACCACGTAGACGCCCACAAGCGGGACCACCGAGCCCAGCCCTTGCACCACGGCGCGCAGTATGACGCGCCCGAGGCCCGCGGGCAGCCCAGTCGACGAGGCGACCGTGCGAATGCCGACCAGCAGGTTCCCGACGGTGAGCCCGGTGCGGGCCTCGGCGGCCCACTGGGCCATGACGGCCACGGCCATGGCCGTACCGGCGGCGATCGGCGCGGGCACGGCGCCGTCACCCGCGCCGATCAGCCCGGCGGCGGCGAACGCGACGGCGCCGATCGCGCACACGAGCACCTGGTCGATGGCGAGCGCTCCGATCCGGGCGCCCACCGGAGCCACCTCGCGCGGGGAGACCGTGAGGACGCCCGGCCCCGCCGACCGCTGCCCTGCGCCGGACGCCGCCGCGCCCGTGCCCGACGCCGCGGCGACGCTGCGCCGCGTCGCGACGGGCGTAGGCAGGGCGGGCACAGGCAGGGCGGGCGAGGGGACGTCCGGCGACGACGCGACGGCGTGCCCGGGTGGGAGCCGGGGAGCAGGCGCCCCGCAGGCCCCGCAAAACAGCGCGTCGGGCGCGAGCGGGACGTCGCACGTGAAGCAGGCCACCGACTCGGGCGTCGCTCGTGCGGTCATCGTCCCTCCCGTCGGGGTGTGCGAGGCGTGGGCCTCAGGAGGCGCGATCCACGAGCGACTCGGCGAAGGACACGAGCGCGTCCTTGACCGGCCCGGCGGGCAGCGGGTCCAGCTCGGCCACAGCGGCCTGCACCAGGGCGATCGCCTGGGCACGCGTGTCCTCGACCACCGGATGGGTGCGCAGGGCCGCCACGGCCCTGGCGAGGTCCTCGTCCGAGGAGAGGTCGCCGTCGAGCATCGCGACGAGCTCGCGCTCGGCCTCGGTGCCCTCAGGCGAGGACGCCCGGCGGCGCAGCAGCAGCACCGGCATCGTGGGGACGTGCTCGCGCAGGTCGGTGCCGGGCGTCTTGCCGGTGACGCTGGCGTCGGACGTGAGGTCGATGACGTCGTCGGCCAGCTGGAACGCCACGCCGACCTTCTCCCCGAAGCTCGTCACGATCTGCACGGCGTCGGGCCGGCAGCCGGCGAACATCGCGCCGAAGCGGGCCGACGTCGCCACGAGCGAGGCGGTCTTGTCGGCCAGGACCTGCAGGTAGAACTCGACCGGGTCCTCCCCCGCGGCAGGGCCCACGGTCTCGTGCAGCTGGCCCAGGCACAGTCGCTCGAACGTGGTGGCCTGGATGCGCACGGCCTCCGGGCCCAGCCCCGCAACCATGACCGACGCCCGCGCGAACAGCAGGTCTCCGGTGAGGATCGCGACCTGGTTGCCCCAGACCTCGTGCGCCGCCGGGGCTCCGCGCCGCACGGGCGCGGAGTCCATGACGTCGTCGTGGTAGAGCGACGCCAGGTGCGTGAGCTCCACGACGACCGCCGCGTCCAGCACCTCGCGCCGGCCGCCATCCCCGAGCTCCGCCGCGAGCAGCGTCAGCAACGGCCGCAGCCGCTTGCCGCCGGCGTTGACCAGGTGGCGGGAGGCGTCGTCCGCCAAGGTGTCGGCGTGCGCGACGGCGTCGCGCAGCCGTTCCTCGACGAGGGAGAGCCGCCCCGTCAACAGCTCCGCGAGAGCCGGGTCGGTCAGCGGGAGGGAGGTTGCAGAGCTCACGGGATGAACTTAGCCGCCTCGGCGACCAGATCGAGAACCGGGGACGGCGCCACACCGAGCGCGATGGTGATCACGGCGCACGCTGCGACCGCCACCGCCGTGAGGCCCTGGGCGGACACGACCGTGGTGGTGGACGTGGCGGGCGTCCCGTCGGCCGCCTCCTCGGAGCCCGCGGGGGCCGTGAAGAACATCAGCACGATGATCCGCACGTAGAAGAACACCGCCGCCGCCGAGGCGAGCACGCCGATCAGCGCCAGCGGCCAGGCGCCACCGGCCACCGCCGCCGAGAAGACCGTGAACTTCCCCATGAAGCCCGCGGTCAGCGGGATGCCCGCGAAGGACAGCAGGAACAGCGTGAAGGTGAGCGCCGTCCACGGGTGCGTGCGGCCGAGGCCGGCCCACTGGGACAGGTGCGTGGCCTCGCCGATGACGACACCGCTGTCCGCCGCGCCGTCGACCGTCGCCTCGGACCCGTCGCCGTCGCCCGCGGCGACCGCGACCGCCACGGGGGCGACGCTCCGCTCACGGACCAGCGAGACGATGCCGAAGGCGCCGACCGTGGCCGCGCCGTACGCGATCAGGTAGAACATGACGCCCGCGATGCCCTCGGCGTTCAGCGCGATGACGCCCGTCAGCACGAAGCCGGCGTGCGCGATCGACGAGTAGGCGAGCATCCGCTTCATGTCCGTCTGGACGAGCGCGGCGATCGTGCCGACCACCATCGTGAGGATGGCGACGGCCCACATGCCGACCTCGAGGTCCCACTCGAGCCCGGGCATCACCACGTAGAACACGCGCAGCAGGGCGCCGAAGGCCGCGATCTTGGTGCCGGCCGCCATGAACCCGGTGATCGGGGTCGGGGCGCCCTGGTAGACGTCGGGCGTCCACTGCTGGAACGGGACGGCGCCGACCTTGAAGAGCAGGCCCACCAGCACCAGCACGGAGCCCACGATGAGCAGCCCGTCGAGGCCCGTGACCGTCTGCGTCGCGGCAGCGATCTCGGCGTAGCGCAGCGAGCCGGAGAACCCGTACAGCAGCGCGATGCCGAACAGCAGCAGCGCCGAGGCGAAGGACCCCAGCAGGAAGTACTTCATCGACGCCTCCTGGCTCAGCAGGCGACGGCGGCGCGCCAGCCCGGTGAGCAGGTACAGCGGCAGGGAGAGCACCTCGAGCGCGACGAACAGCGTGAGCAGGTCGCCCGTGGCGGGGAAGATCAGCATGCCGCCGGTGGCGAACATCAGGAGGGGGTAGACCTCGGTCTGTTGCAGCCCCTTGCGCAGGGCCACCTCCTCGTAGTCCGACCCGGGGATCGCGGAGGCCTGGGGCGCGAACGCGTCCTCGCCCCCACGGGTCCGGTCGGCCACCACGAGGATCGACAGCAGCGCGAGGATGGCGATGGTGCCCTGCATCACCACGGTGGGGCCGTCGACGATCACGGACCCGCCCAGCACCACGGTGCCGCCGGTGTCACGGACGTCGGCCCAGAGCAGCGCCGCGGCGACGAGCGCCCCCGCGGTCGCCAGCAGGGCGATGGCGAGCTGGATGACGCGGCGGTGCTGCCGGGGCGCGAACGCCTCGACGAGCACGCCGATCACACCAGCGCCGAGCACGAGGATGATCGGCGTGAGCTGGGCCCAGGCGATCTCCGGTGCCGTGAAGGCCGCGTTCACTTGTCACTCCCCTCGGTCGCCGCGCTGTCGTCGACCAGCACGGTCGACGGCACGTCCTGCATTCCCACCTGGTCCAGCGTGATCTGCGCCGGCTCGTTGACGAACTCGAGCGCGGGCGCCGGGTAGAAGCCGACCACGAGCATGAGCGCGATCAGCGGTCCCACCGCCCACCGTTCATGGGCGTTCAGGTCCGGCATGGTCTCCAAGCCGTCCCGCACCGGGCCGGTGAAGATCCGCTGGTAGGTCAGCAGGATGTACAGCGCGGCGAGCACCACGGCGAACGCGGAGACCACCGCGGCCGGGCGGTCCCGGGCGAAGGTGCCGATCAGCACCATGAACTCGCTGACGAAGGTCGACAGGCCCGGCAGCGACAGGGCCGAGAGGCCCGCCACCAGGAACGAGCCGGCGAGCACTGGCACGACCTTCTGCAGACCGCCGAAGTCGGCGATCTTGCGCGAGCCGCGCCGCGAGATCAGGTACCCGGCGATCAGGAACAGCGCGCCGGTGGAGAGCCCGTGGTTGACCATGTAGAACGACGAGCCGGCGACGCTCAGCGACGTGAAGGCGAAGATCCCCAGCACGATGAAGCCGAAGTGCGAGACCGAGGTGTAGGCGATGAGCCGCATCAGGTCCTGCTGCGCGATGGCGAGCAGCGCGCCGTACAGGATCGAGATGACGGCCAGCACGATGATCACCGGCGCGGCCCACGTCGACGCGTTCGGGAACAGCGGCAGGCACAGGGTCAGCATCCCGAAGGTGCCGACCTTGTCCAGCACGCCGACCAACAGCACCGAGGTGCCCGCGGGGGCCTGCTCGGCGGCGTCGGGCAGCCACGTGTGCACGGGGAACATGGGCGCCTTGATCGCGAACGCGAGGAAGAACGCCACGAACAGCCAGCGCTCGACGCCCACCGGCAGGTCGAGGCCGGCCAGGTTCTCGGTGAGGAAGCCCTGCGGGCCTCCCGGGCCCTCGAGGTAGAGCGCGATGACGCCCACGAGCATCACCAGGCCGCCGGCCAGCGAGAACAGCAGGAACTTCACGGCCGCGTAGCGCCGGCGCACCCCGCCGAACTGCCCGATCAGGAAGTAGACCGGGATCAGCATGGCCTCGAAGAGCACGTAGAACAGGAAGACGTCGCGCGCCGCGAACACCGCGACCATGAACACCTGCGTGAGCAGGATCAGGGCCATGTAGTGGCGCAGCTGGCCGCTGACGACCTCCTTGGTGCTGCCCTGCTCGTTCCAGGCCGCGAGCAGCACCAGCGGCACGAGGACGACGGAGAGCAGGATCAGGAGCAGCCCGACGCCGTCGACGCCCACCGCGTAGCTGACCCCCAGGGCGGGGATCCACGAGTGGGTCTCGACGAGCTGGTGCACGCCGGCCTGGGCCGTGTCGAAGGACAGGACCGCGCCGACGGCGAGGGCGACCTCAGCGAGGGAGAAGCCGAGCGCGACAGGCCGGACGAGCCGACGACGCGTGGCAGGGAGGGCCCAGACCGCCGCGGCTCCGAGGAGCGGCAGGACGATGAGGGCTGTGAGCCAGGGGAATCCGGAGGACATCGACGCTGCTCTCTCTCAGATCCGGGGGGCCATGACGGCGACGACGAGGACAACCAGCCCGATGAGCATCGACGCGGCGTACTGCCGCACGAAGCCCGTCTGGAGCTTGCGGACCGCGTCTCCGCTGCGGACCACGAGCCGGGCCAGGCCCGAGAACCCGCCGTCCACGACCTGGCGGTCGAGGTAGACGAGCGATCGGGTCAGGTGCTGGCCGGGCTCGACCAGCAGCGCGTCGTTGACCGCGTCCTGGTACAGGTCCGCGCGGGCCGCGCGGGTGAGCACCGAACCAGGTGGTGGGGTGACGGGCACAGGGGAGGCGGCGTACTGGCGCCAGGCGAGCACCAGTCCGACCACCACGAACAGCATGGTGAGGGTGATGATCAGCCACACCGGCAGCACGGGGGCCTCGTGCGCGGCGTGGCCGGTGACCGGCTCGAGCCACGTCTGGAAGCCGCCGGCCACCAGGAGGCCGCCGAGCGCCACCGAGCCGATCGCGAGCACGATCATCGGCACCGTCATCAGGCGCGGCGACTCGTGCGGGTGCTGCTGCTCGCCGTCGGCCTTCGGGGCCCACCGGCGCTTGCCCTCGAACGTCATGAAGAACATCCGGGACATGTAGAACGCGGTGATGCCCGCGCCGATCAGCGTGACCGTGCCGAACACCCAGGCACGCCACTGGGCGCCGTCCACCGGGACGAAGGCCGCCTCGATGATCCGGTCCTTGCTGAAGTAGCCGGAGAACGGCGGGATGCCGAGGATGGCGAGCCAGCCGAGGCCGAACGTCACCCAGGTGATCCGCATGTACCGGGCCAGCCCGCCGAAGCGGCGCATGTCGACCTGGTCGTCCATGCCGTGCATGACGGACCCGGCGCCCAGGAACATGCCGGCCTTGAAGAAGCCGTGCGTGACCAGGTGGAAGATCGCCAGCGCGTAGCCGATCGGGCCGAGCCCGGCCGCGAGGATCATGTAGCCGATCTGCGACATGGTCGAGGCCGCGAGGGCCTTCTTCATGTCGTCCTTGGCGCAGCCGACGATCGCCCCGAAGAGCAGCGTGATGGCGCCGATGATCACCACGACCAGGCGCGCGTCCGGGGCGCCGTCGTAGATGACGCCGGAGCGGACCACCAGGTAGACGCCGGCCGTGACCATGGTCGCGGCGTGGATCAGCGCGGAGACGGGCGTGGGGCCCGCCATCGCGTCACCGAGCCAGGACTGCAGCGGGAACTGCGCCGACTTGCCGCACGCGGCGACCAGCAGCACGAGGCCCATCGCGGTCAGCGTGCCGGTGGACGCCGCGGGGACGCCCGCCTCGACGGCGGAGAAGCTGACGCCGCCGAACGTGGAGAACATCAGCATGAGCGCGACCAGGAGGCCGATGTCGCCGATCCGGTTGGCGATGAACGCCTTCTTGGCGGCCACCGCGTAGGGCAGCTTGTGGTTCCAGAACCCGATCAGCAGGTACGAGGCCAGGCCCACGCCCTCCCATCCGACGAACAGCAGGAGGTAGCTGTCGGCCAGGACCAGCAGCAGCATCGCTGCGACGAAGAGGTTGAGGTAGGCGAAGAACCGGCGCTTGTCCGGGTCGTGCTCCATGTAGGCGATCGAGTAGACGTGGATCAGCGAGCCGACGAACGTCACCAGCATCACGAAGGTGAGCGACAGGGGGTCCAGCCGCAGGCCCGCGCTGAGGTCGAACGAGCCGACGGATATCCAGTCGAACATGTGCAGGTCGAGGACCCGCTCGTCGGCCGGGCGGCCGAGCAGGCCGATGATGGTCAGCAGGCCGACCACGAAGGCGCCCGCGGACATCGCCACGGCGAACCAGGGGCCCCAGCGGTCGGATCGGCGCCCGGCCAGCAGCAGGACGGCCGCGCCGAGCAGCGGGAGCACCACCATCAGCGGCGCGAGCGCGAACACTCCGCCGTCGATGGCCTGCGCCGCGGCGGCGGGGGTCTCGGTGAGCAGGGCGAGGGGGGTCAGGGTGTGCACGTGCCGGCCCTCAGCTCTTCAGCAGGTTGGCGTCGTCGACCGAGGCCGAGCGACGGGTACGGAAGATGGCCACGATGATCGCGAGCCCGATGACGACCTCGGCGGCCGCGACGACCATCACGAAGAACGCCATCACCTGGCCGCTCAGGTTCCCGTGGATGCGGGCGAACGTCACGAGCGCGAGGTTGGTCGCGTTGAGCATCAGCTCGATGCCCATGAACGCGATGATCGCGTTCCGGCGCACCAGCAGGGTGGCGGCCCCGATGCTGAACAGCAGCGCTGACAGCACCAGGTAGTGGGTGAGGGTCATGGCGTCTCCTCCGTGCCCCGCGGTGTGGTGATCGGTGTGGTGGGGCCGGACGTCTCCCCGACGTCACCTGCCTCCTGCACAGGCGGGCCGACCTCGGCGCCGCCGCTGAACGGCTGGATCTCCGCGCGGTAGCCGGCGGTGCCGGCCTCCTGCCCGCGGATGCGCAGCACGCGCGACACGGAGGACGGGATGGGCCGGCCCTGCGGGTCGAGCGCGGGCACGTCCATCGCGTTGTGCCGCGCGTAGACGCCCGGCGCCGGGTGCGGGGTGAGCGAGCCGCCGCCGATCACGCGGGCCTCCGAGCGCTCCCGCTGCCCGATGCGCGGGATGAGCCGCTGGCGGTGCGTCAGGACGAGCGCGCCGAGCGCGGCCGTGACCAGCAGCGCGCCGACGACCTCGAACGAGAACACGTACTGGCCGAAGATGATCCGTGCGACGCCCACCGGGTTGGAGTCGGCGTTCGCCTGCTCGAGCCCGACGGGAGGGCCGTAGCTGGCGCGGCCGACGACGCCCACGAGCACGCTCGCCAGGCCGATGCCGGCCAGGATCCCGATCCAGCGCTGACCGCGTAGCGTCTCGACCAGGGAGTCCGAGGCGTCGACGCCCACGAGCATCAGCACGAACACGAACAGCATCATGATCGCGCCGGTGTAGACGACCACCTGGACCACCCCGAGGAAGGGCGCGTCCTGCGCGACGTACATGAACGCGAGCGAGATCATCACGAGCACCACCGCCATCGCGGCGTGCACGGCCTTGCGGGCGAACAGCAGGCCCAGCGCGGCGATGACCATGACGGGTGCGAGCACCCAGAACAGCACGGCTTCACCCGTGGTCGTGACGCCGCTGTCGGTGAGGACCGTCGGCAGCACCGAGGCGAGGGGGCTCATCGGTTCTCCGGGTTGTGGGCGTGGGCCAGGCGCTCCGCGGCGCGCTCGGCGCCGGGCAGGGTCGGGTCGTCGGGGCGGTGCTCGGCGACCCACTCGACCTGCGCGGGGGCGGGGCCGGTGATCTCGCCGCGGTAGTACTCGGTGTCGGTGGCGCCAGGGGCCATCGGGTGCGGCGCCGCGAGCATCCCGTCGAGCATCGGGGCCAGCAGGTCCTTCTTCTCGAAGATCAGGCCCTCACGGGTGGGGCCCGCCAGCTCGAACTCGTTGGTCATCGTCAGGGCGCGCGTGGGGCACGCCTCGATGCACAGCCCGCAGAAGATGCAGCGCAGGTAGTTGATCTGGTAGACGCGGCCGTACCGCTCCCCCGGCGACATCTGCACGCCGGGCGAGTTGTCCGCGCCCTCGACGTAGATCGCGTCCGCGGGGCACGCCCACGCGCACAGCTCGCAGCCGATGCACTTCTCGAGCCCGTCCGGGTACCGGTTGAGCTGGTGCCGCCCGTGGTAGCGGGGCTGCGGCGGGACCTTCTCGTACGGGTACTGCTCGGTGATCACCGGGCGGAACATGTTCGAGAACGTGACGCCGAAGCCGCCGACCGGGGCCAGCACCTCCCGGATGCCCGAGCGGGTCGGGATCAGGGACTCGTAGGCGCCGGGGGCCGCGACCTCGCCGCCGCGCTCGCTCGGCGTGACGTCCTTGGGCTGGTCAGCCACGATGCGCCTCCTGGGTGACCTGGGGGGTCTCGGTCTGGTCGCCCGCGCTGCGTGAGCGGCGCGGGGACGGGGGCAGAGCCTGGCCGGGCAGCGGCGGGACGGGGTAGCCGCCGGCGAAGGCGTCGATGACCACGGGGTCCTCGACGGTGCCGCGCGGCGGCCCGTCAGGCTCCGGCGTGGGCTTCTCGGGGATGAGGAACGAGATGCCGACGGCGACGATCACGACGCCCGCCAGCACGAACAGCACCGTGTTCAGCTCCAGGTCGGTGAACTGGCGCACGCCCTGGACCACGGACACGCACACCACCCAGCCGAGCGCGACGGGGATGAGCACCTTCCAGCCGATCTTCATGAACTGGTCGTAGCGGAAGCGCAGCACCGAGCCGCGGATCCACACGAACACGAACATGAGCATCCAGATCTTGGCGACGAACCACAGCACCGGCCACCAGCCGGTGTTGAACATGCCGTCGTTGATCCAGGAGATGGGCCACGGGGCGCGCCACCCGCCGAGGAACAGGGTCGTCGCCACCGCGGAGACGTTGAGCATGTTGATGTACTCCGCGAGGAAGAACCACGCGAACTTCATCGACGAGTACTCGGTCATGTAGCCGGAGACGAGCTCGCCCTCGGCCTCGGGGAGGTCGAACGGGAGCCGGTTCGTCTCGCCCACCATCGCGATGATGTAGATGACGAAGGCCGGCAGGAGCGGCAGGAACCACCACACCTGCGTCTGCGAGTCCACGATCTGCGACGTGGACATCGAGCCGGCGATGATGAACACGCTGACCAGCGACAGGCCCATCGCGAGCTCGTAGGAGATCACCTGGGCGGTGGACCGCACCGAGCCGAGCAGCGGGTACGTCGAGCCGGAGGACCAGCCGCCGAGCACGATGCCGTACACGCCCACCGACGCGCAGGCCAGGATGTAGAGCACCGCGACCGGGAAGTCGGTCAGCTGCAGCGGCGTCATGATGCCGAACATGCTCACGCTGGGGCCGAACGGGATGACCGCGAAGGTCAGCAGCGAGCAGAACACCGCGATCATCGGCGCGACGATGTAGACGAGCTTGTCGGCCGCCTTGACGGTGATGTCCTCCTTGAACAGGAGCTTCATCGCGTCCGCGACCGGCTGCAGCAGGCCCACGGGCCCGTGCACGTTGGGGCCGGGCCGCACCTGCATGCGGGCCACGACCTTGCGCTCGAACCAGATGGCGATGAGGACGCTGACCAGCAGGAACACGATGATGGCGACGGCCTTGAGGAGCCAGATCCACCCGTTGTCGTTACTGAAGTCAGCCACCGTCGGGTCGCCGGTCGCCGCGGGGAGCGCCGCCCCCACTGCACTGAGCAGGCTCATGCCCGCACCTCCGCGTCCGTGACGTCGTTCTCGGTCCCGGGAGCCAGGCGCACCAGGGCGCCCGGTCCGGCGTGCAGGGACTCGCGCACGGCGGACCCGGGCGAGTTGGTGGGCAGCCAGACCACGTGGTCCGGCATGTCGGTGACGACCACGGGCAGCTCGATCGTGCCGGCGTCGGTGCTGACGGCCAGGAGCCCTCCATCGACGACGCCTGCCCCTGCGGCGGTCGCCGCGGAGATCCGGGCCACGGGCCGCTTGGCGGTGCCGGCGAGGAACGCCTCGCCGTCCTGCAGGCGGCCCGAGTCGAGCAGCATGTGCCAGGTGGCGAGGACCGCGTGGCCGGGCGCCACCGCGGGCGGCTCGGCCGGGGCGGTGGCGGGGGCGTCGACCCGGGCGCCGTCCCAGGCGCCGAGCTGGTCGAGCTCGGCGTGCACCTGGGCCAGCGTGCCGACGCCCAGGGTGACGCCCAGGGCGTCGGCCAGGCGGTCGAGCACCCGGTGGTCGCTCACCGCGGTCGAGGTCAGCGCCTGCGGGAAGGGACGCGGGCGCCCCTCCCAGGTGACGAACGTGCCGCCCTTCTCGACCGGCGGCGCCACGGGCAGCACCACGTCGGCCACGGCGGTGACCTCCGAGGCGCGCACCTCGAGGGAGACGACGAACGGCGTGGCGCTCAGCGCCTCGCGGGCGGCCGCCGGGTCCGGCAGGTCGCGCAGGTCCACGCCGCCGACCACGAGCGCCCCGAGCGCGCCCGTGCGGGCGGCCTCGAGGATCTGGGTGGCGGTGCGGCCAGGGGTGGCGGGAAGCTCGGCGACGTCCCAGGCGGCGGCGACGTCGACCCGGGCGGCGGCGTCCGCGACCGGCCGGCCGCCGGGCAGCAGGCTCGGCAGCGCGCCGGCCTCGACCCCGCCCCGCTCCCCCGCGCGGCGGGGGATCCAGGCGAGGCGTGCGCCGGTGCGCTCGGCGAGGCGCAGCGCGGCGGTGAGCCCGCCGGGGACCGCGGCGAGCCGCTCCCCCACCAGGATCACGGCGCCGGGCAGGGCCAGGTCGGAGGCCAGGGCGCTCAGGGTCGGCACGTCGGAGGAGGGCTCGACCGCGTCGAGCACCTCGGCCTCGGTGCCGGGGGCGGCCGTGACGAGCGTCCCGTCGAGGCGCTCGAGGCCACGGCTGGCGAACGGCGCGACGGCGACCACGCGGGTCGTGCCGCCGACGACGCCCTTGCGCAGGCGCAGGAAGGTGATCCCGGCCTCCTCCTCCGCCTCGAGGGCGGCGAGCAGGACGACGGGCGCCTTCTCCAGGTCGGCGAACGTGACCTGCATCGCGCGGCCCGCGACGTGGTGGCCCAGGAAGGCGTCCTCCTCGGCGGACAGCGGCCGGCTGCGCAGGTCGACGTCGTTGGAGCCGAGGGCGACACGGGCGAACTTGCCGTACGCGTAGGCGTCCTCGAGCGTGATGCGGCCGCCGGGCAGCACGCCCACGCCCGCGGCCGAGCCGTCGCCGGCGGCGAGCGCGGAGCGGAGCCCCTCGGCCGCGACGTCCAGCGCCTCGACCCAGCTCGCGGGCCGGAGCTCGCCGGTGGCCTCGTCGCGGACCATCGGGGTGGTGATGCGGTCCGGGGCGGACTGCCAGGTGAACGCGAAGCGGTCCTTGTCGGTGATCCACTCCTCGTTGACCGCCGCGTCCTCGCCCGCCAGGCGGCGCAGCACGACGCCGCGACGGTGGTCGACGCGGATCGCGGAGCCGCACGAGTCGTGCTCGGAGACGCCGGCCGTGGACACCAGGTCGAACGGGCGGGCCCGGAACCGGTACGAGGCGCTGGTCAGCGCGCCCACCGGGCAGATCTGCACGGTGTTGCCGGAGAAGTACGACGCGAACGGCTCACCGGACTCGTCCTCCTCGGCGGGGCCCACGGGCACGTCGCCGCGCGGGGCTCCGGCCGGGGCCTCGAAGCCGAGGACCTCGGGGGCGAACCGGCCGATCTGCTGGTTCGCGCCGCGCTTCTGCAGGTCGATGAACGCGTCGCCCGCGATCTCCTTGGAGAACCGGGTGCAGCGCTGGCACAGCACGCAGCGCTCCCGGTCGAGCAGGATCTGCGTGGAGATCGCGATCGGCTTGGGGAACGTCCGCTTGATGTCCACGAACCGCGTCGTCGCGCGCCCGTTGGTCATGGCCTGGTTCTGCAGGGGGCACTCGCCGCCCTTGTCGCACACCGGGCAGTCGAGCGGGTGGTTGATGAGCAGCAGCTCCATCACGCCGTGCTGGGCCTTGTCGGCCTCGGGCGAGGTGTGCTGCGTCTTGACCTGCATGCCGGGGGTGGCCTCGAGCGTGCAGGAGGCCTGCGGCTTCGGCATCTTCGCGAGCTTGCCGTCGCGGCCGGGCGCCCAGACCTCGACGAGGCACTGCCGGCAGGCCCCTGCGGGCGCCAGCAGCGGGTGGTCGCAGAACCGCGGGATCTGGATGCCGACCTGCTCGGCGGCCCGGATGACGAGGGTGCCCTTGGGCACCGCCACCTCGAGGCCGTCGATCGTGAAGGTCACCGCGTCGGCGGGCGCCGGCGTGGCGCCGCCCGCGCCCTGGGCCGCGGCGTCCGAGCCGGGCTTCGGTGTCGTGATGGTCATGCGTGGACCCCCGCCAGCTGCCCGGCCGGACGGCGCGGGGTGTAGGTGAACTTCGAGCTGCGCTCGGGCGGGAAGAGCTCGTCGGCCGGCGTGTGCGTGCCCGCCTCGAACTCCTCCCGGAAGTACTTGATCGCCGAGGTGATGGGGCTGGTGGCCCCGTCGCCGAGCGCGCAGAACGCGCGGCCCAGGATGTTGTCGCACAGGTCCAGGAGCAGGTCGATGTCCTCGCTGGTGCCCTTGCCCGCCTCGATGCGGCGCAGCACCTGGGCGAGCCAGAACGTGCCCTCACGGCACGGCGTGCACTTGCCGCAGGACTCGTGCTTGTAGAACTCGGTCCACCGCGTCACGGCCCGGACCACCGAGGTGGTCTCGTCGAAGATCTGCAGCGCGCGCGTGCCCAGCATCGACCCGGCGGCTGCGACGGACTCGTAGTCGAGCGGGATGTCGAGGTGCTCGGCCGTGAAGATCGGCGTCGACGACCCGCCGGGCGTCCAGAACTTCAGCTCGTGGCCCTCGCGGATGCCGCCCGCCATCTCGAGCAGGCGGCGCAGCGTGATGCCCAGCGGGGCCTCGTACTGCCCGGGCCGCTGCACGTGGCCGGAGAGCGAGAAGATGCCGAAGCCCGGGGAGCGCTCGGTGCCCATCTCCCGGAACCACTGCGGGCCGCCCTTGAGGATGGCGGGCACCGAGGCGATGGTCTCGACGTTGTTGACGACCGTGGGCCGCGCGTACAGGCCGGCGACGGCGGGGAACGGCGGCTTGAGCCGCGGCTGGCCACGACGGCCCTCGAGGGAGTCGAGCAGCGCCGTCTCCTCGCCGCAGATGTAGGCGCCGGCGCCGGCGTGGACGGTGATGTCCAGGTCGAAGCCGGACCCCATGATGTTCTTGCCGAGGTAGCCGGCCGCGTAGGCCTCCTCGACCGCGCGCATCAGCCGGCGGTAGACGTGCACCACCTCGCCGCGCAGGTAGATGAAGGCGTGCGAGCAGCCGATGGCGTAGGACGTGATGATCGCGCCCTCGATGAGCAGCTGCGGGCTGGCCATCATCAGCGGGATGTCCTTGCAGGTGCCCGGCTCGGACTCGTCCGCGTTGATGACCAGGTAGCGGGGGCCGCCGTCGGGCGCGGGCAGGAAGCCCCACTTCATGCCCGTGGGGAACCCGGCGCCGCCACGGCCGCGCAGGCCGGAGTCCTTCACCGCGGTGATCACGTCGCCCGGGGCCTGCGCGAGCGCCGCCCGGAGCCCGGCGTAGCCGCCGCCGTCCAGGTAGGCCCGCATCGTCCAGGACTGCTCGACGCCCCAGTCCTTGGTCAGGACGGGGGTCAGGGTCGTCACGTCGCTCATCACGACTCCTTGGCCTGGTCGGAGGTCTGCTTCTTCTGCTGGGCCGCAGCGGAGGAGTCGTTCGCCCCGGTGGGCGTGCGCTGGGCGCTCGACTGCTGGGCGCCGACCTCGGGCGCGGAGCCGCCCGACGCCGAGGCGGTGGGCGTCGTGGTGTCGGGCTCCGCGCCGCCCTCGCCGGGGAGCGGCGGGGCCGCCCAGCCCTCGGCCGCGGCGAGCACCGTGCCACGCTCGGTCTCCGGGCCAGCGCTCGGGCCCTCGTCGGCGAGGCCGTCCGGGAAGCCGGCGAGCACCCGCGAGACCTGCTTGAACGAGCAGATCTTCCCCGGCCCGCGGGTCGACGCGACGGGCTCGCCCGCGCGCAGCTTGTCCACCGTCTGCACCGCGGACTCGGGGGTCTGGTTGTCGAGGAACTCCCAGTTGACCATCACCACGGGCGCGTAGTCGCACGCCGCGTTGCACTCGATGCGCTCGAGGGTGACCTTGCCGTCGGCGGTGGTCTCGTCGTTGCCGAGGTCCAGGTGCTCGCTGAGCTCCTCCCAGATGGCGTCGCCGCCCATGATCGCGCACAGCGTGTTGGTGCAGACGCCCACGGTGTACTCGCCGTTGGGCCGGCGCTTGTACTGCGAGTAGAACGTGGCCACCGCGGACACCTCGGCGGCCGTCAGGTCCAGCGTCTCGGCGCAGAACGCGATGCCGGCGGGGCTGACGAAGCCGTCCTCGCTCTGCACCAGGTGCAGCAGCGGGAGCAGGGCCGAGCGGGCCTGCGGGTAGCGGGCGATGACGAGCGCCGCGTCGGCGGAGAGCCGCGCGTGCGTCGCGTCGTCGTACCGGGCTGCGGGGCGCGCCGTGCCGGCGGGCCGCTCGCTGTTCTCGACGGACATCAGCGGTCCACCCCTCCCAGGACGGGGTCCAGCGAGGCCACCGCGACGACGACGTCGGCCACCTGGCCGCCCTCGCACATCATGGAGACGGCCTGCAGGTTGTTGAACGACGGGTCGCGGAAGTGCGCCCGGTACGGCTTGGTGCCGCCGTCGGAGACGAGGTGGACGCCCAGCTCGCCGCGCGGGTGCTCGACCGAGACGAAGGCCTGGCCGGCGGGGACCCGGAAGCCCTCCGTCACCAGTTTGAAGTGGTGGATCAGGGCCTCCATCGAGGTGCCCATGATCTCCCGGATGTGGTCGAGCGAGTTGCCCATGCCGTCCGACCCGATGGCGAGCTGCGCGGGCCAGGCGATCTTCTTGTCCTCGACCATGACGGGGCCGGGGCCCATCGCCTGGAGGCGCTCGACCGCCTGCTCGATGATGCGGATCGACTGGTAGCACTCCTCGAGCCGCAGCACGACACGCGACCAGGCGTCGGCGTCCGTGGACGTCGGGATGTCGAAGTCGTAGGTCTCGTAGCCGCAGTACGGCTCGGCCTTGCGCACGTCGTAGGGCAGGCCCGTGGACCGCAGGACCGGGCCCGTGATGCCGAGGGCCATGCACGCCGGCAGCCCCAGGTAGCCGACGCCCTTGAGGCGCGCCTGCAGGATCGGGTTGGCGAGCATCAGGTCCTCGAGCTGCCCGAAGTCCTTCTTCATCACGGTGATCGCGTCCCGCACCGCGTCCAGGGCGCCCGGGGGGATGTCCTGCACGACACCGCCGGGGCGGATGTACGCGTTGTTCATGCGCAGGCCGGTGATCAGCTCGAAGACGCGCAGCACCTGCTCACGCGCGTTGAACCCGACGATCATGATCGTCGTGGCGCCCAGCTCGTTGCCGCCCGTCGCGAGGCACACCAGGTGCGAGGCGATGCGGTTGAGCTCCATCATCATCACGCGGATGACGGTGGCCCGCTCCGGGATGTCGTCGGTGATCCCGAGGAGCTTCTCCACGGCCAGGCAGTAGCCGGCCTCCTGGAAGATGTTCGCCACGTAGTCCATGCGGGTGCAGAACGTGACGCCCTGCGTCCAGGACCGGTACTCCATGTTCTTCTCGATGCCGGTGTGCAGGTAGCCGATGCCCGCGCGGGCCTCGGTGACCGTCTCGCCGTCGATCTCGAGCATGAGCCGGAGCACGCCGTGGGTCGACGGGTGCTGGGGGCCCATGTTGACCACGATGCGCTCGTCGCCGAGGCGCGCGGCCTCCTCGGCGATGTCGGACCAGTCGCCGCCGGACGCCTCGAAGGACGGGATGCCCGTCGCCTCGTCGTCGACGATGTGGCCCGTCGCGGTGGGGGGACCCTGGTGGGTGCTGTGGGTGGACATCAGCTGTACGACCTCCGCTGGTCCGCGGGCGGCACGGTGGCGCCCTTGTACTCGACCGGGATGCCCCCGAGGGGGTAGTCCTTGCGCTGGGGGTGCCCCGGCCAGTCGTCGGGCATCTCGATGCGCGCGAGCGCCGGGTGACCGTCGAAGACGATCCCGAAGAAGTCCCAGGTCTCGCGCTCGTGCCAGTCGTTCGCCGGGTAGACCCCGGTGGTCGAGGGCACGTGCGGGTCGCCGTCGGGGACGGCGACCTCGAGGCGCAGGCGGTGGCTGTGCGTCACCGACACCAGGTGGTAGACCGCATGCAGCTCGCGGCCCGTCTCGTGCGGGTAGTGCACGCCGGACACGCCCAGGCTGAGCTCGAAGCGCAGGTCCTGGTCGTCGCGCAGCAGCTGGCACACCTCGACGATGTGCTCGCGGGCCACGTGCAGCGTGAGCTCGCCGCGGTCCACGACCACGGACTCGATCGCCGCGGCGAAGCCGGTGCCCGAGGCGTCGAGCAGCTCGATGAGGATGTCGACGGCCTCGTCGAACCAGCCGCCGTAGGGACGCTCGCTCGCGCCCGGCAGGGCGACCGTGGTGACCAGGCCGCCGAAGCCGGAGGTGTCGCCCGATCCCGGGCCGCCGCCGAACATGCCGTGGCGCACCTCGATGACCTCGGGCTCGGGCGAGCCGATCGGCCCGATGTTCTGCGAGCCGCCCTCGAGGGCCGCCTCGCTCGTGCTCTGCGCGGCCAGCGACGCGGACGTCGCCGTGTCGCCGGGCTTGGCGGCCGCGGCGGCGTCGACCTTCTCGGCGGAGGGCTCGGGGGACTTCCCCTCGGGCGCCCCGGACTTCTCACTCATGCCAGCAGGCCCTTCATGTGGGACGTCGGCGTGGCCGCGAGGGCCGCGGCCTCGGCGGCACGGGCCGCCTCCTTGCGGTTCACGCCGAGCGGCTCCGCCTGGATCTGCTCGTGCAGCGCGAGGATCGCGTTGATGAGCATCTCGGGGCGCGGCGGGCAGCCGGGCAGGTAGATGTCGACGGGCACGACGTGGTCCACGCCCTGCACGATCGCGTAGTTGTTGAACATCCCGCCCGACGAGGCGCACACGCCCATCGACAGGACCCACTTGGGCTCGGGCATCTGGTCGTAGACCTGCCGCACCACGGGGGCCATCTTCTGGCTCACGCGGCCCGCGACGATCATCAGGTCGGCCTGGCGCGGCGAGGCGCGGAAGACCTCCATGCCGAACCGGGAGATGTCGTAGCGGCTCGTGCCCGTCGCCATCATCTCGATGGCGCAGCACGCGAGACCGAAGGTGACCGGCCACAGCGAGCCCTTGCGGAAATACCCGACGAGGTTCTCGACCGTCGTCAGCAGGAACCCCGAGGGGGCTTCTTCGATACCCATGTCAGATCACCCCTAGTCCCACTCGAAACCGCCGCGGCGCCACTCGTACACGAAGGGCACCGTGATGAGGGCCAGGAAGCCCAGCATCGCGACGAGCCCGAACGTGGCGAGCTCCGTGAAGTTCACGGCCCACGGGTACAGGAAGACCACCTCGATGTCGAAGATGATGAAGGTCATCGCGACGAGGTAGTACTTGATCGGGAACCGGCCGCCACCGACGGCATGCGGTGTCGGCTCGATGCCGCACTCGTATGCGTCCAGTTTCGCGCGGTTGTAGCGCTTCGGCCCCAGGATCGCGCTGGCGCCCACGCCTCCGAGGGCGAGGACCGCGGCGACCCCCATCAGGAAGAGGAGCGGGACGTACGGGTTGGTCATTGCTCGACTCTCCCGGTCGTGGTGGGGACGCTTCCGCGCAGGACGAAGGTCAGCGAAGGCTGGGGTGGCGGTTGAGCGTCTCCCGAGGCAGGGAGACCTCGCCGGGACCTAAGTCCCAGCGCGACCCGCGACATCGAGGGTGAGCGCATCATGCCGCCGGCGCCAGTCGGGCGAGGGCCGAGATGGTCCGATCGACCATGTCGCCGCCCCGCGGCTCGTAGCAGTCGGACAAGAGCTTCAGCACGAACTTCATGAGCAGCGGGCGCGGCAGGCCATACCGGGTGCACACGTGCATGACCTGCGGGTGCTCGATGAGCTTCACGAAGACCCGGCCCAGCGTGTAGTACCCGCCCAGGTCGTCCTTCATGCGGGTCTGGTACGCGGCCAGTGCGCGCTCCCGCCCGGCGGCGGAGCCCCGGGCGGCGGCCTGGACCACCGAGTCGGCGGCGAACCTGCCGGCCTGGAGCCCGTAGGCGATGCCCTCGCCGTTGAACGGGCTGATCATCCCCGCGGAGTCGCCGGCGAGCATGAGCCCGCGACCGTACAGCGGGCCCCGGTTGAAGCCCATGGGCAGCGCGGCGCCGCGCACCTCGCCGATCTGGTTCTCGGGCGTGAACTCCCATTCCGCGGGGGCATTCGCCATCCACTTGCGGAACAGGTCCTTGTAGTCGACCTTCGTCGCTGCGGCGGTCGAGGACACCGAGCCGAGCCCGACGTTGGCGGTGCCGTCGCCGAGGGAGAAGATCCAGCCGTAGCCGGGCATGAGGTTCGAGGAGCCCGGGGCGCCGTCCCACAGCTCGAGCTGGCTCTCCATCCACGGGTCGTCGTGGCGCGGGGTGCGGAAGTAGGTCCGGACGGCGACCCCCATGGGCCGGTCCATCCGCTTCTCCAGGCCGAGGCCGGTGGCGAGCCGCGCGGAGACGCCGTCCGCGGCGATGACCACGGGGGCCCGGTAGGTGACGTCGTCCCCGGCGCGCTTGCCGTCGCTGCCCACCGGGCGGGCCGTCACGCCGACCACGCGGCCGGTGCGCTCGTCCAGCAGGGGGCCGGTGACGTTGGTGCGCTCGAGGAGCTTGGCGCCCGCGGCACGCGCGTGGGAGGCGAGCATGTGGTCCAGGCTCATGCGGGAGCGCGCCAGGCCGTAGGACGGGTAGCTGGACAGCTCGGGCCACGGCAGCTCGAGGCGGTGTCCGCCTCCGACCACGCGCAGGCCGCGGTTGCGGATCCAGCCGTCCTCCTCGCGCAGGGAGACGCCCATGGCGGCGAGCTCCTTGACCGCGCGCGGGGTCAGCCCGTCGCCGCAGACCTTGTCGCGGGGGAACTCCGCCTTCTCGAGCAGGAGCACCTCGAGGCCTGCGGAGGCGCAGTGATAGGCGGCGCTGGACCCAGCGGGACCTGCACCGACGACGATGACGTCGGCGTCATCGCTCCTTGCGTCAACCACTGACCCGCCCCACTTGTGAAGACGTTCACATCCCAACCTGGCCGAGTGTAGCCAGGGCCACAGACCGTGTCTGCGAAGGCTTACCTCACCTGCGGGCAATACCCGGTGATCGCCGGGTCAATTGGCCGGGCGGACCCCGCGGTGCAGCGCCACGATGCCGCCGGAGAGGTTGCGGAAGGCGACGTCACGCCATCCGGAGTCCTTCAGCAGACGGCCGAGCCCGATCTGGTCGGGCCACTCGCGGATCGACTCGGCCAGGTACACGTAGGCGTCCGGCTCCTTCGACACCGCACGGGCCACTGGCGGCAGCGCGCGCATGAGGTAGTTCGTGTAGACGGTGCGGAACGGCGCCCACGTCGGGCGCGAGAACTCGCACACCACCAGGCGGCCGCCCGGGCGCGTGACCCGCAGCATCTCCTCGAGGGCCTGCTGCGTCTGGGCGACGTTGCGCAGCCCGAACGACATCGTCACCGCGTCGAAGGACTCGTCGGCGAACGGCAGGTGCACCGCGTCGCCCGCCACGAACCCGAGGTCGGGGCGGCGGCGCTTGCCCACGCCGAGCATCCCCATCGACAGGTCGCACGGCACCACGCGCACACCGGCGTCCGCGAGCGGCTCGCTCGACGTGCCCGTCCCCGCGGCGAGGTCGAGCACGCGCTCGCCCGGCTGGGCACCGACGGCGGCGAGGGTCGCGCGACGCCAGTAGCGGTCCTGGCCGAGGGAGATGACGTCGTTCGTCAGGTCGTAGCGGCGGGCGACGCCGTCGAACATGGCGGCGACCTCACGAGGGTCCTTCTCGAGGCTGGCGCGTGACATGCGCCCATCGTCTCAGGTCCGAGCCCTTGGGACGTACCCTGATCGCGATGACCAGCACCATGCCCGACGCCGTCCCGCACCCCCTCGTGGTCCGGACGGTCGCGCTCGACCACCTCGCGCGGCCCGGCTCCACCGGCCCCGACCCCGACGACCTGCTCGGGCTGCTCCCCCCGGACGCCCCGCTGGCGTGGGTGCGGCGCGGCGACGGGATCGTCGGATGGGGCGAGGCGCTGCGCGTCGAGGTGTCCGGGCGCGACCGGTTCGCCGACGCGGAGCAGGCATGGCAGGAACTGCTCGCGCACGCGATCGTGCGCGACGAGGTGGACCTGCCCGGCACCGGGCCCGTCGCGTTCGCCTCGTTCGCCTTCGAGGAGGACTCTCCCGCGGGCGGCGTGCTGGTGGTGCCGCGGGTGGTCGTGGGCCGGCGCGGCGCGCGCAGCTGGCTGACCACGATCGACACCGGCGCGACCCTGCGGGCGACCCCCGACCTGGCCGACGTCGCCGCCCGCCAGCCCGAGCCCGTGAGCCCGGGCGCGGTGTCCTACGCCGAGGGCGCGGTGCCCTCCGAGGACTGGCTGTCCGTGGTCGAGCGCGGCGTCGCCGCCATCCGGGCCGGCGAGGTCGAGAAGGTCGTGCTGGCCCGGGACGTCTACGCCACCACGACCGAGCCGCTCGACGTGCGGTGGCCGTTGCGGCGCCTCGCCGCCCGCTACCCGTCGTGCTGGACGTTCAGCGTCGACGGGCTGATCGGCGCGACGCCCGAGCTGCTGGTCCGCTCCGAGAAGGGCCTGGTCACCTCACGGGTGCTCGCCGGCACGATCCGCCGGACGGGCGACGATGACGCCGACCTGGCCCGGGCCGCCACGCTGGCGCACTCGTCCAAGGACCTCGAGGAGCACGAGTACGCGGTGTCCTCGGTCGCGGACGCGCTGGCGCCCTTCTGCACCTCCACGAACGTGCCCGACGTGCCGTTCGTGCTGCACCTTCCCAACGTGCTGCACCTCGCGTCCGACGTGACCGGGGTGCTCGCCGCGAACCCGTCGAGCCTCGCGCTGGCCGCGGCCCTGCACCCGACGGCCGCGGTGTGCGGCACGCCCACAGCCGCGGCAGCCCGGCTGATCAGCCGCATCGAGGGCATGGAGCGCGGCCGGTACGCCGGTCCCGTTGGCTGGCTCGGGGCGGACGGCGACGGCGAGTGGGGCATCGCGCTGCGCTCGGCCCACGTCGACCCGCAGGACCCGCGCCGGGTTCGGCTGTTCGCGGGGTGCGGCATCGTCGCCGCGTCCGAGCCCGCCGCCGAGCTCGCCGAGTCGGAGGCGAAGCTCGTCCCGATGCGGGACGCGCTCGGCACAGCCTGACGCCTCTCCCCCGCTGTCACAGACGCGGAACGGCCGCCGCTCCTCCGAGCGGCGGCCGTTCTCGTCCTCCGGTCGAGGATCAGCCCTGGCCCTGCTGCTGGAACCACTCCCACAGCTGCTCGGGGGTGACGTTCGAGCCGTTGCGGGGCTGTCCCGGCTCCTGCGTGCTGCCGGGCGTCGGCTCCGGGAGGGTCGTCGAGTCCTCCTCGCGCGTGGCGAGCGTGACGTCGAACTCCTCGGTCTGGCCGTCCCGCACCACGGTGAGCGTGACCTCCGAGCCCGAGGTCAGCTCCCGCACGTACGCGGTGAGCGACTCCGCCCCGGCGACGGGCCGGTCGTCGATCGCGACGATCACGTCGCCCTGCCGGATCCCGGCCTCGGCCGCGGGCGACCCCTCGGTCACCTGCTGGACCACGGCGCCGCGGCGGGTCACCCCGTCGGCGGTGGCCGTGCCGTCGGACAACGAGACGCCGAGGAACGCGTGCTCCGCCGTCCCGTCGTCGATCAGCTGGGTGGCGATCTGCTCGGCCAGGTTGGACGGGATCGCGAAGCCCAGGCCGATCGACCCGGACTGGCTCGACAGCGTCGCGATCGAGGACGTGATGCCGATGACCAGGCCCTCCCCGTCGAACAGCGGCCCCCCGGAGTTGCCCGGGTTGATCGCGGCGTCGATCTGGATCGCGTTCGTCACCGCCTGGCCACCGGCCTGCGACGTCGAGACCGGCCGGTCGACCGCGGAGACGATGCCGGTGGTCACCGTGTTCGACAAGCCCAGCGGGTTGCCGACCGCCATGACGGGCTCGCCGACCCGCACGTCCGCGGAGTCGCCCAGCGAGGCCGGCTGCAGGTCGTCCGGGGCGTCTTGGAGCTGGATGACCGCGAGGTCCGTCGCGGTGTCCGTGCCCACGATCTCCGCCGCGAACAGTCGGCCGTCGGTGAGCGTCACCTCGATGCCACCCTCGGTGGCATCCCCGACCACGTGGTCGTTGGTGAGGATGTTGCCGGAGTCGTCGATGATGACGCCCGACCCCTGGCCGGCGCCGTCGGCCGTCTGCACCGCGATCGCGACCACCGAGGCCTGCACCGACGCCGCGACCCGCTCCCAGTCCGGGTTCTCGACCGACGATCCCTCGACCGGCGCGGACGGCGAGTCGGTGTCCTGCCCGATCGTCGCGAGGGACGAGTCGTCGTCGTCACGCAGCACGAGCGACATCAGCCCTGCCGTCACGATGCTCGCCAGCAGCGCCGCGGCGATAGCCACGCCGACGAGCGGCCCCCAGAGGGAGCGCCGCCGCTCGGGCTGGCCGTCTCCGGCGCCGCCCGTGGGGTACGGGCCACCGTCATGGGGCGGCTCGCCGGGCCCCCCGTAGCCGCCTTGGCCGCCAGGGCGGTCCTGGCCGCCAGGGCGGTCCTGGCCGCCGGGACCGGCGCCGCGCGGGTCGCCCGAGCCGTAGCCCCCGTACGAGGCCGGGGCCGCGGGATGCGGCGGGCGGAACGGGTTTGTGGGGTGCTCCCCCGGGCCCTGCTGGCCTGGCTGGCCCTGCTGGCCCTGCTGGCCCTGCTGGCCCTGAGGCGGCGGCCACTGCGAGGTCGGGGCGCCGGCGCTCTGGGGCGTCGTCGGACGGAGCACCTGCGTCTCCGCCGCATGGGCATCGTGCGCCTCGCGCTGCTCGGGCGGGGCGGGGCGCTGCGACTGGGGGTGCTCGGGCTCGGAATGCTGCTCGGGAACGGCCGGCCGCCGCGGCGGGGGCGGCTGCTCGGGCTGGCTGGGCTGAGCCGAGCGGGGATCGTCCGGGGTGCTCATGGGTGGCCTCCTTATTGCCCACCATGAGACATGCGAGCACTGGGCGCATCCTTCAGGATTCCTGGGAGTTCCCTAAGAATCGGCGCACGGCGGGGCGCGCGGCCCTCACCAGCGCGGATGCTGTCGCTCACGCCAGGGTGCGGCTGACCGCCTCGTCCGCGGCCGCCCCGAGCCGGGCCATCAGGGCCCGACGTCCGGCGCGGTCGACCCGCACCTCGACCACGCTCACGCCGGGACCGGGCGCGGCCAGGGCGGGCGCCAGGCCGTCGACGTCGGACACCCGGGTGTGGCGGACGCCGTAGCCCGCGCACAACGCGGACAGGTCGGCGCCGTGCGGTGTGCCGAAGACCCGCTCGAAGGCGTCGGCGTGCTCGGGCGCGCCGTGCTCGAGCGTCGAGAAGATGGACCCGCCGTCGTCGTTCGCGACCACGATCTGCAGGTCCACCGGCGGCTCGAAGGGCCCGCGCAGCAGGCCGCCGACGTCGTGCAGGAAGGTGAGGTCGCCGAACAGCGCGCGGACCCGGCGGTGCGGCAGTGCCAGGGCGACGCCGAGCGCGGTGGAGACCAGCCCGTCGATGCCCGCGAGGCCGCGGTTGGCCAGCACCATGCGCGGCCCGTCCCACGCCGCGACCAGGTCCAGGTCGCGGACGGGGTTGCTCGATCCGACCACCAGCACGTCGTCGCCGTGGGTGGCCCGGGCCACCTCCCGGGCGAGGGTGGGACCGCTGACCCGCGTCCCGCTGCGGGACGGCGGTGCAGGCGCGTCGAGCACGTCGTCGATGGCGGCGAGCGCCGCCTTGCCCGCGGCCTGCCACGCGGCCAGCCACCCCGGAGGCCCGCCGTCCGGGTCGGCTCCCGCGCGCATGCGGGCGGGGACGGCGGTGAGCACCTCGGAGGCGCCGCGCATCGCGTCGGGCCAGTCCCGTCCGGTGGGGGCGATGACCACGACCTCGACGTCGTCCCGGCCGAGCAGCGCCTGGACGGGACGGGTCAGCGTGGGGCGGCCCAGCACCACGGCCCGGCGCACCGCGCCGCCGAGCGCGGGGTGGGCCAGCAGCAGCCGGTGTGCTGGCACCCCGTTCGCGCTGCCCAGCGCCCCGGAGGACGGCTCGGCGAGCAACGGCCACCCGTTCGCCTCCGCGACCTCGCGGGCGACAGGGCCGGCCCCGTCCCCGGCGACGACAACCGTCGGCGCATCGGCAGCGCGTCGGGCGGCCAGCGCGGGCTCTCCCGCGAGGAAGGGCTCGGCCAGGGCCGCGAAGGGCCCGTCGACGGGGCTCGTGGCTGGCGCCGCGTGCTCCGCGGCGCGTGCCTCGACCCGGGTGATCCCGTCGGAGCTCGGCTCGGGCCAGCCGGACGACGCCGGCGCCAAGGGCTCGCGGAACGCCAGGTCGAGGTGGACAGGCCCTGGGTCGGCGCTCCGGGCGCCCAACGCAGCGGCCATCGCGCGCGAGAGCAGGTTCCGCAGGTCCCGGTCCTCGCCGGACCGGCCGACCGGCGCGGGCACGTCGGCGGTCAGCCGCACGGCGGCGCCGAAGATGCCGACCTGCGCGGTGGTCTGGTTGGCGCCCGTGCCGCGCAGCTCGTGCGGGCGGTCGGCCGTGAGCAGCACGAGGGGCAGGCCAGCGTGATGTGCCTCGAGGACGGCGGGGTGCAGGTTCGCCACAGCGGTGCCCGACGTGGTGACGACCACCACGGGCCGTCGCTCGCCGATCGCCTCGGCGGCCTTGGCCAGGCCCAGCGCGAGGAATCCCGCGGACCGCTCGTCGGTGCGCACGTGCAGCCGGATCGAGGGCGCGCCCGCCGGGCGCTGCCCGTCGGGCCGGGCGGCGTCGGCGAGGGCGTAGGCGAGCGGCGCGCTGCGGGAGCCCGGCGCCAGCACCGCGTCCCGCACGCCGAGCGCTGCGAGGGCCTGCACCAGGACACGGGCCGCGGTGGTGGCAGGACCGTCGTGGGCGCCTGCCGGGCGGGGGCCCGCGGCGGATGTGCTCGTCACGGTCCCACCGTAACCGCGGAGGCTGCGCGCTCAGGCACGGGCCGCCGCCGCCTCGATCGCCTCGATCGCGTCGAGCCGCGCGAGCCAGCGGTCACGCGTCGGCGCGTCGGCGGCGCTGGCGGCGAGCAGGCCGGGGTCGGCCTCGGGCCGGCTGACCTCGATCTGGCCGTCGCGGGGCAGCAGCGGGCGCCCGGTGACGTCGGCGGTGAGGAGCTGCGCGGTGGCGAGGCCGCAGGCGTATGGCAGATCGGGCAGCGCGGCCGCGAGCGCGATGCCCGCCGCGAGCCCCACGGAGGTCTCGAGCGCGGATGACACCACCACGGGGAGCCCCACCTCGGCGGCGAGGTCGAGGCAGGCGCGCACGCCGCCGAGCGGCTGCACCTTGAGCACCACGATGTCCGCGGCCTCGGCGCGCACCACCGCGAACGGGTCCTCGGCGCGACGGATCGACTCGTCGGCCGCGACCGGGACGTGGGTCGCACGGCGCACCGCCGCCAGTCCGGGCACGTCGGCGACGGGCTGCTCGGCGTACTCCAGCCCGCCCGCCGCGCGGTCGAGCACCCGGAGCCGGGCGATCGCGGTGTCGACGTCCCAGCCGCCGTTCGCGTCGACCCGGATGGCGCCGCCGGGCCCGAGGGCGTCGCGCACGGCCTCGAGCCGCTCGACCTCGTCGCGCTCCGACTGCCCTGGCTCGGCCACCTTCACCTTGGCGGTGCGGCACCCCCCGGAGGCGGTGACGATGCGGTGGGCGGTCTCGCCGTCCACCGCGGGGACGGTCACGTTGACCGGGATCGACGTGCGGACGGGGGCGGGCCAGCCGACGTCGGCCGCCTCGCGGGCGGCACGCAGCCAGCTCGCCGACTCGGCGGCGTCGTAGTCCCAGAACGGGCTGAGCTCGGCCCAGCCGGCCGGCCCGCGCCACAGCATGCCCTCGCGCACCGTGATGCGGCGGAACCGGGTGCGCAGCGGGATCGCGTAGACGTGGAGGTCGGCGGGCGGGGCGGTGGGATCAGGCCGGTGCACGCCTCCAGCCTAGGAGCCGCCGGGCAGCACCTGGGCGAGCAGAGCGGCGGCGCCCGGCCGGACCGGCCGCTGCTCGGTGAGGGCGGTGACGACCGCGCCGTCCACCACGGCGACCACGAGTGCCGGGCTGATCTCTGCCCCGGCCAGCCGCGCGACCTGGGCGACCACCGCGTCGAGCTCCGCGCGCCCTGCGGCGATCGCCCGAGCCAGGGCGGGCACGCGACCTGCGCCAAGGAGGTGCTCGTAGTGGGCGCGCACGGCGTCGTCGTCCCCCGGGGGCAGCACGGCGCTGGCGAGCAGTCGGGCGGCCTGGTCCGCGGGCGCACCCGCGCCGCGCAGGTCCTGGGCGGCCTGAGCGGCTACCGCGCGGGCGTGCTCGACCCAGGCGGCCACGAGCGCCTGACCCGCGGCCGTCAACAGGTCGTCGAGGCCGGTGAAGTAGTACGTGGTGGCGGACAGCGAGGCGCCGGCCCGCGCCGCGACGGCTCGGTGGGTGAGCGCCCCGGGACCCTCCTCGCGGACGATCGCGGCCGCCGCCTCGGCCAGCTCGGCGCGGCGACGCTCCCCCTTGGCGGTCGTCGTGCCCTTGGCGGCGGCGCCGGGGTGGGCGCCGGCCCCGGCCGCGTTCTCGTCGTGGGCGGCGGTCACGCGTGCTCCGCGCCGGACAGGTTGAGCCCGACCACGCCCGCGACGATCAGCACGAGGGAGACGATCTTGAGCACCGAGACCGTCTCGCCGAAGATCACGATCCCGAGCACGGCGGTGCCCACCGCCCCGATGCCCACCCAGACGCCGTACGCGACGCCCACCGGCAGCGTGCGCAGCGACCAGCTCAGGCCGGCGAAGGACAGCACGGCGAGCACCACGAAGGCGACGCTGGGCCACAGGCGCGAGAACCCGTCGGACGCCTTGAGGCTCAGCGCCCAGCCGGTCTCGAGGAGCCCGGACAGGACGAGGACGATCCAGGCCATGGGCCGGTCTCCATTCTGGTACGCACGTACCGCTCTGGTTTGGTACGACCGTACCACTCGTCTGCTGACCTAGGCTGGCCCCGTGAGCGACCTCCCCGCACAGGTGTCCCAGACCTTCGACCCGACGCGCTGGCGCGCAGTCGCCGGCTTCGAGGACCTCACCGACCTCACGTACCACCGAGGCGTCGAGCGCGGCGCCGGGCCGGACGGCCCCACCGAGCGGGACCTGCCCGTGGTGCGGGTCGCCTTCGACCGCCCCGAGGTACGCAACGCGTTCCGCCCGCACACCGTGGACGAGCTCTACCGCGTGCTCGACCACGCGCGCATGAGCTCCGACGTGGGCACTGTGCTGCTCACCGGCAACGGCCCCAGCCCCAAGGACGGCGGCTGGGCCTTCTGCTCGGGCGGCGACCAGCGCATCCGCGGGCGGGACGGCTACCGGTACACCTCGGACACCGCCGAGGAGCACGCCGACGCGATCGACCCCGCCCGCGCGGGCAGGCTCCACATCCTCGAGGTCCAGCGGCTCATCCGGACCATGCCCAAGGTCGTCGTGGCCGTGGTGGGCGGCTGGGCGGCGGGCGGCGGGCACTCGCTGCACGTCGTCGCCGACCTGACGATCGCCTCGCGCCAGCACGCGCGATTCATGCAGACCGACGCCAATGTCGGCTCGTTCGACGGGGGCTACGGCTCAGCGCTTCTCGCCCGCCAGGTGGGGCAGAAGCGCGCCCGGGAGATCTTCTTCCTCGCCCGCGAGTACTCCGCCGAGCAGGCCCTCGCGTGGGGCGCGGTCAACGACGTCGTCGACCACGACCAGCTCGAGGACGCGGCGCTCGAGTACGCGCGCATCATCGCGACCAAGTCCCCGCAGGCCATCCGAATGCTGAAGTTCGCCTTCAACCTGGCCGACGACGGACTGGCCGGGCAGCAGGTCTTCGCCGGGGAGGCCACGCGCCTGGCGTACATGACGGACGAGGCCGTCGAGGGCCGGGACGCGTTCCTGCAGCGCAGGGACCCGGACTGGTCCGGCTTCCCCTACGCCTACTGACCTGTCAGCGCTCGGCGAAGACCCAGGACGCGACGTCCAGCAGCTGGTTGACGACCAGGGCGCCGCCCAGGATCAACGCGAGAAGGATGGCGCCGGACAGGAGCACCGCCGCGACACCGTGGCCGTCGTGCTCGATCACCTCGTGCGAGTCAAGAGTTGTCATGCGACCAGCCTGGTCGCGCGGCCGCCGCGCCACATCGGCCCACCGGTCGAGCCGCGGGCCCCAGCCGTCCACCCCGCCGGGGGCGCTCCCGTCCGCCCGGGGGCGCAGTCGCCCGCGCCCGGCCTCCACCCTGGGCAGGACAAGGGACGAGCACGCGCGCGGCCAGGCGGCCGCTGACGCCCGGGCGGTCCCGCTCAGCTGATGGTGAGCGAGCCCTTCCCGGCGGGCACGAGCTCCACCCAGGTGTTGCCGGGGGCCAGCGTGACGGACGAGCCGTCGGCGCCGAGCAGCCGCAGCGGGGCGTCGGGGGCGTCCTTCTGCCACCTCGCCGCGAGGGTCTTGCCGCCCGTCGCCACCACCGCGTCCCCCGACCCCACCAGCGAGTAGGTCGGCACCGCGGCGCCGCCCTGGGCGCCGTACGGCGTGTCCGGGTGCTCGGCCGTGATCGCGACGACGTTGACCGCGGAGAGCCGGGCGCCGTTCGCCGCGCTCGCGGGCTTCGCGCCCTCGGACCGGAGCCACGCCGAGCCGTCCCACGTCCAGCTCGGGCTTGAAGCGGGCGAGAGCCGGAACGCGAGCGTCGTGGCCGGGGCGCCCGCGACGACGGCCGAGGCGCGCTCCATGCTCCGGGCGAAGTCGAACTGCTCCTGAGGGGCCGCCTGGTGCGCGCCGTCGACCTGCTCCCAGAACGTCTGCGGGCTGCCGTACACGTTGTGCGGCGCGGACCGGCCGCTCACCCGGTACATGCCCGCGACGCCCCGGTCGTGGCTCAGCGACTGCACGCCACTGGCCACGACCTCCTCGAGGATGCCGGGCTGGCCCCCCGAGTACGCGAGCAGCCCGCGCAGCGGCGCCACGATCAGCGGGTCCATCGGGCGCACCGAGCGGATCGGCCCGACCTCGTCCGGGGTCTGCGAGTGGAAGACCGCGACGAACCTCGACACGTCGAACTCGACGATGGTCTCCCAGACCACGTCCGCCTGGTCGAGCCCGGCCTGCGGGCGCGCGACGGCGGTGTTCTCCACCTTGACCGCGAGGGCCGGCCGGGCCGCGGGCTCGCCTGCCACGCCGGTGAGCGGCCACGTGGCCGGGACCACCGGAGCGGGGGCGGCCGCCTTCGCGGCGTCGATCGCCGGGGCGACGGACTCCGTGGCACGCACCTCCGGCGGCCCCGCGGGAGAGCCGCAGGCCGCCAGCAGGAGCACCGCGGCGACGCCCAGGCCCCAACGACGGGACGCGCCCGCGGCGAGGGGCCGCCGGTCACCGCCCGTCGTCACCGACGTCGTGCGTGCCGCGCGTGCCGTGCGTGCCGTGCGCATGAGTACCCCCTCGTCGCGGCGGGCGCCGCGGTCAGCTGACGGTGACGGTCCCCGACCCGTTCGGGACGAGCTCGACCCAGGTGTTGCCCGGAGCCAGTGTGACGGTCGATCCGTCCGCCGCGGTGAGCGTGAGCGGCGCGTCGGTGGACGGCTTGGACCAGGTCGCGGCGAGGGTCTGGCCGCCCGAGGCGACGAGCGCCTCACCCGTGCCCACGAGCTTCGTCTCCGGGACGGGGCTGCCCGCCGGGTCCACCGTGCCCGAGTCCACCAGGTCGACGCGCACCACCACGACGTTCGCGGCGGACAGTCGCGCGCCCGAGGGGGCGGTGGCGGGGACGCCCGACTCGGAGCGCAGCCACGCCCCCGCCTCGGCGTCCCAGTCCCAGCCCGGGTTCGAGTACGACGAGATGTGGACCGCCACGGACGCGGCCGGCGTGCCCGCGGTGACCGCGCTCGACTGGGCGACGGCCCGCGCGAAGCTGAACTGCTCGGGGGGCAGGTTCTGGTGGTCGGCGTCGGCCTGCTCGAGGAACGTCGCCAACGTCCCGAACACGTTGTGCGGGGCCTTCGCCGTCTTGGCGCGATAGAAGCCGCCGTCACCACGGTCGTGGCTGAGGATCTGCACCCCGGAGTCGGCTAGGGACGTCACGAAGCCGGCCTGCCCGCCGGAGAACGCCACCAGGCCCTTGAGCGGGGCGGTGATGGCGGGGTCCATCGGCCGGATCGAGCGGATGGGCCCGACCTCGGTGGGGAGCTGCGAGTTGTACACGGCGACGAACCGGGTCACGCCGCCCTCGACGACCTGCTCCCAGACCACGTCGGCCTGGTCCAGGCCCGTCTGCGGGCGGACCTCCTTGGGATTCTCGATCTTGACCGCCACGGCGGGGCGGTTCACGACGTCGTCGGCCGCGACACCGGTGAGCGGCCAGCGGTCCGGGACGACGGGCTCGGGCGCTGCGCCCTTGGCGGCGTCGATCGCGGCGTCGGCGGTGACCGGGTCGCTGGGGGCCCCCGATCCGCACGCGCCCAACGCGAGGCTGGCCCCCAGGGCGAGCAGGGCTGCTGCGCGGACGCGTCGGGCAGCCGGCGACCTCCGGGGACGGACTGTCACAGACACGGCTGAACTCCTTCCGCTGCCCGGCCGGTCTGCCGGGCGACCGCCACACTGTAGAGCCCCCGCCTAGGCTGGCCGTGTGAGCCGTGCCGTCCGCCAGATCTGTGTCTCGTCCTCCCCCGCCGACGTGTCGGCCCTGATGGCGGCCCTGTCCGCCGCCCTGGACGGCTCCGGGCCGGCCGTCCTGCCCGTGGCGGCGACGCAGCCCTCCGACGCGCCCCCGTCGGAGGCGCCGGACGACGTCGCCGTGGTGATCCGCACGTCGGGCTCGACCGGCGCCCCGCGCGGCGTGCAGCTCACCGCCGCGGCGCTCCGCGCGTCCGGCGAGGCGACGGCGGCCCGGCTCGGCGGCCACGGCCGCTGGCTGCTCGCCCTGCCCACCGAGCACGTGGCGGGACTGCAGGTGCTGGTGCGCTCGCTGCTCGCGGGGTCCGAGCCCGTCACCATGCCGGCGGGCGGCTTCCACGCCGAGTCCTTCGCGAGCGCCGTGGCGGAGCTCGACGCGGGAGGCCCGGGGCGCCGGTACACGTCCCTGGTGCCGACCCAGCTGCACCGCCTGCTCGACTCCCCCGTCGGCGTCGAGGCGCTGCGGGTCTTCGACGCGGTGCTGCTCGGCGGCGCCGCCGCCTCCCCGGCGATGGTGGACGAGGCCCGCGCCGCGGGGGTCCGCGTGGTGCTGACCTACGGGATGAGCGAGACCTGCGGCGGCTGCGTGTACGACGGCGTGCCGCTGGACGGGGTTCGCGTCGACGTGGACCCCGATGGCCGGGTGCTGCTGGCCGGCCCGGTGCTGGCCGCTGGGTACCTGGGCCGCCCCGACCTGGACGCCGAGGCGTTCACCGACCGCGAGGACGTGCGCTGGCTGCGCACCAGCGATCTCGGCGAGCTGGTCGCCGGCGACGGGCCCATCCCCCGGCTGCGCGTCCTGGGCCGCCTGGACGACGTCATCGTCACCGGCGGCGAGAAGGTCGCCCCGGCGGCCGTGGAGCGGGCGCTGCAGGCCCTCGACGGCGTCGCCGAGGCGTGCGTGGTGGGCGCGCCCGACGCCGAGTGGGGCCAGGCCGTCACCGCGGTCGTCGTGCCCCGCCCCGGCTCCGACGGCCCCACTCTGGGCGAGGCGCGCGCCGCCGTCGCCGCCGCGGTAGGACCCACCGCGGCTCCACGGCTGCTGCTGGTGGTGGAGGCGCTGCCGGTGCGCGGCCCCGGGAAGGTCGACCGCCGGGCCGTGGCGGAGGCTGTGGCCGCCGCCCTCGACGAGGCGGGCCACGACGCCGACGACGACCTCGACCACGTTCTCGGCGGCGACAGCCCGGCAGGCCGGGGGCACGGCGGGGAGCAGGCTCCCGGCGAGGCCCGGTAACGTCCGTCTGGAATCCCCGCCCGCACCGGCCCGCCCGGCGCATCTGCCCGCCCACCTGGCCCGTCCACGAGCGGCGACCGAACAGGAGCATCATGGCCACCTCGTCCCAGTGGATCGCGGGCGCCCGCCCCCGCACGCTGCCCGCAGCGGCCGCCCCCGTGATCGTCGGCACGGGCGCCGCCGCCCAGCTGGGCTCCGAGGACCTGCTGCGCGGGCTGCTCGCGCTGGGGGTCGCGCTCGCCCTGCAGGTGGGCGTCAACTACGCCAACGACTACTCCGACGGGGTGCGCGGCACCGACACCGACCGCGTCGGCCCCATGCGCCTGACCGCCGCAGGGCTCGCGCGCCCGCGGCAGGTCAAGCTCGCGGCGTTCGCCGCGTTCGGCGTCGGCTCGCTGCTGGGGCTGGCGCTCGTGGCGCTCTGCGGGCAGTGGTGGCTGATCGCCGTCGGCGCGGTGTCCATCGCCGCTGGCTGGTACTACACCGGCGGCAGGCGGCCCTACGGCTACCGGGGGCTCGGCGAGGTCGGCGTCTTCGTGTTCTTCGGCCTGGTCGCGGTGCTGGGCACCACGTACACGCAGGCTGGCCGGATCTCCTGGCCGGCCGCCGCGGGCGCCGTGTCGATCGGGCTCATCGCGTGCGCGCTGCTCATGGTCAACAACCTGCGGGACATCCCCACCGACGCCCTTGTGGGCAAGCGCACCCTCGCGGTGCGGCTGGGCGACCACCGGGCCCGACGCGTGTACGCCGCGATGGTCCTGCTGCCCATCGCGCTCGCCGTCGCGTGCGCCTTCGTCGCGCCGTGGTCGCTGCTCGTGCTGCTGCTGGTGTTCCCCGCCGGCCTGCTCGCGTTCACGGTGCTCGTGGGCGCGCGGGGGTTCGCCCTGGTTCCCGTGCTGGCGGGCACAGGCGCCTACGAGCTCGGCTTCGGCGTCCTGCTCGGGCTGGGCCTCGCGCTCTAGCGTCGACCGCCACTCGCCACCTGGGGACCACGCGCTCGGCGCGGCGCCCACCCCCGGGCGGACGGCGATCGAGCCGACGGGTGGACGCGGCGGGGCCGGAGCCCGGACCACCCTGGGTCCATGACCCTCTATGTCCATGGCCGCCGGGCGCGGTCGACGCGTCGTCGCACCATCGCCGTGATCGCCGTGCTCACCCTCGCGCTGACGGCCGGCGCGACGGTCGCCCTGCTGCGGGCGGCAGCCTCGGACGCAGCCGAGGACGCCGGAGGAGCCGTGATCGAGCAGGACCGCATCGTGGCGACCGGCTCAGCGGACCCCGCTCCGATGGACGAGGGCAAGGCGGGCACAGACCCCGCGCTCGCTGGCGTCGACGCGGAGCTGGCCCGACGGGTCTCGAGCGCCCAGGCGGCGGCCGCCGCGGAGGGCGTCGTGGTGGCCATCACCTCCGCGAAGCGCTCGGCCGAGGAGCAGCAGGCGCTCGTCGACGCGGCGATCACGCGGTACGGCTCGCAGGAGGAGGCGTCCCGGTGGGTGCTGCCTCCCGAGGCGTCGAGCCACGTGACGGGCCTGGCGGTCGACGTGGGTCCCACCGAGGGGGCGCTGTGGCTCGGCGAGCACGGGCTCGACTTCGGCCTGTGCCGCGCCTACGCCAACGAGATGTGGCACTTCGAGATGCTCCCCGAGGGAACGTCGACGTGCCCGCCCATGCACGAGGACTCGTCCGGTGGGTGGTGACCAGCGGAGGGCCCGAGGCGGGCTGGAGCAGCCCTCAGGCTGCGCCCCGCTCGCGCTCCGCGGCGTCGAGCGCGGCGTCCTCGACCTCGGCGTCAGCGGGTGCGGAGCGGCCCGGCTTGGCGCGCTGCGCCAGGTGCAGCGCCGCCGCGTCGCGCTGGCGGCCCAGCAGGACATAGGACAGCGCCCACGCGATGACCGCGGCGAGCACGATGGCGAGCCACGATCCCATCCCGACCCACACGAGCACGACGAGGGTCACGGCGAAGAGGCTGAGCCTCCACAGGGTGTACGTCACGACTGGCACGCCACCAGGGTATGCCGCCAGTCCGGCGCCGATGGACGGGGTCGCGCGGTCGGCGCGGTGAGCGGATGCCCGATGGGCGGACAGCGGCGGGCCCCGGCGCCTGGCCCCGCGCCGCGCGAACTAGGCTGAGGCGATGCGCAACCTCCTCGCCCTCGCAGCGGTCGCACTCATCGTCTACACGATCTTCGACGTCCTGCGCAGCGATGAGGCCGAACGGTTCGGGGTCCACAAGCTCATCTGGCTGGCCTTCATCGTGGTGCTGCCGGTGATCGGCTCGGTCGCCTGGCTGGTGCTGCGGCAGATGGCCCGGTCCAGGTCCGCGGGACCCGCGCGGTCGCCCGGCGCCGCCGCGCCCGCACCGGACGACGACCCCGAGTTCCTGTGGCGGCTTGAGCAGCAGCGCCGCCGGGCCGACCGCGAGCAGTCCCGCGAACACCCGGACGAGCCGCGCCCCGAGAGCTGACCTCGCCGGGCCGGCCGACAGCACAGCCGCAGACGGCAGCAGCCGCCGTGGACCTCCACGGCGGCTGCTGTCGTTCAGGCTCGAGCCGGGCGGCTCAAAAGCCGTTGTATGAGTGCAGGCCGTTGGGGATGAGGTTGACCACGGTGAAGTTGGCGATCACCGCGGCGTAGCCCCAGAACACGAAGTACGCGGCGCGGCGCCCGCTCCAGCCGCGCGTGGTGCGAGCGTGCAGGTACGCGGCGTAGACGACCCACGCGACGAAGGTGCCGACCTCCTTGGGGTCCCAGCCCCAGTACCGGCCCCAGGCGTGCTCGGCCCAGATCGAGCCGCCCACCAGGGCGAAGGTCCACAGCACGAATCCGATGGCGTTGAGCCGGAACGACTGCGCCTCCAGGGCGCGCGGCGAGGGCACGCTGCGCAGCCAGGCGAACGCGGGGCCGGTGACGCGCCACCGGTGCAACGCCCGGCGCAGGCCGTCCGCGCGGCGCCAGGGCTGCCCGAGGTGGCTGCGGCCCGTCTCGCGGGAGTCCTTGAGCACCTGCAGCAAGGCCGCCGCGAACGCGACAGTGAAGACGCCGGTGGCCAGGATCGCCACGCCGACGTGGAGCACCAGCCAGTAGCTGTCCAGCGCGGGCTGCACCGAGTCCGCACGGACGAAGAAGACCAGGAGCGCCACGGCGAGGGCGAGCACCGAGATGCCGAGCACGATCACCCCGACGAACGGGATGAACCGCTTGCGCTCCACGAACACGAGCACCGCCACCGCGGTCAGGACGCCCACGAGCGTGAACTCGTACATGTTGGCCGTGGGCGAGCGTCCTGCGGCGACTCCTCGCGCGACGATGCCCGCAAGGAGCAGCAGCCCGCCCAGGAGGGTCGTGGCGCGGGCGATGCCGCTGGCCTTGGACCCGTCGCTGGTGGGCATGTCGTCAGCCTCGGCAGGCACGTCCAGGGCCACCGACGGGACGCCGGCGCCGACCAGAGCGGGCTCGGGGGCCGCGGCACGAGAGGCGAGCTCGGCCTGACGGCCGAGAGCGAGCGTGTACGCGAGGAACGCGATCGTCAGCGCTGTCGCGGAACCCCACACGAACAACGTGCTCAGGTCGCCGACTGTCATCTCTGGGCCTCTTCTGCAGGTGCGGGCGGGCGGGGGGCGGACCCGTGCGAGGACGAGTCTGGGGAGGACGTGCTGGACAGAACGGCGCGAGACAGCCCGGGGAGCGCGCCGAGCACGCGGTCGAGCTCATCCTGCAGCCCCACGTCGTCGCTGCGGGCGAGCGCGCCAGCCGTGACCACTGTACGGACCGGGTCCGCGTCGTCCACCGCGGCGCGGACCCAGACCCGGCGACGCGGCACGAACAGCGACGTGCACAGGCCAGCGATGCCGAGCAGCGCGAAGACGAGCAGGAACGGCAGCGCCGGGTCGTAGCGCAGGTCGAGGGCGACGAAGCGCGGGACGCCCTCGAAGGTCAGGGTGCCGAGGCCGTCAGGGAGCTCGACGGTCTCGCCCGGGCGCAGGTGCAGGGTCACCGGGTCGCCCTGGGCGTCGACGGCCTGCTCCATGCCCGTGTCGTCGAGCTGGTAGACGTTCTGCGGGATGCCGGTGTCCAGGCCCAGGTCTCCCGACCACACCGAGAGCACCAGCACCGGGTCGGCGGGCTGGGGGTCGACGGACCGCCAGATCGTCTCGGTGAGCTGCTGCGCGGTGGGCAGGAGCGAGCCCACGAGCCCGATCTGCGCCTGGCCGCCGGACACGTCGGGCACCTTGATGACGCCCTGCGAGGTGTAGACCTCGTCCTGCGGCAGGAACGGCACGGCGCCGGCGAAGGCCACCTCTCCCGCGGCGTCGCGCACCACCACCTGCGGGGCGTACCCGTTGCCCTGCAGGTACACCTTGGCGCCGCCCGCGGCGAGCGGGTGGTTCACCTTGATGGTCGTGGCCTCGGGCTCGGCGCCGGGCTCGTCGAGGGTGACCTCGGCCAGGAAGTCGCGCGACTGCAGCGTCACCGGGTCGAAGCGCGAGGTGAAGCGGTCCAGGGTGAGCCGGAACGGGTCCAGGCTCTCCGGCTGGAAGGCGATACCGGACTCGAACGTGTCGTAGTCGGTCTGCGCGTTGACGAAGGTGCGCCCCTCCCCCAGGAGCACCTGCCCGCGGAAGTGCAGCATCTGGCCGGTCGCCACCGACACCAGCAGGCCGACGAGCGCCAGGTGGAACACGAGGTTGCCGGTCTCCCGCAGGTAGCCGCGCTCGGCGGACACGGACCAGACGCCCGGCTTCTCCTCGCGCACGTCGGTGCGGAACGTGGGCAGCGGCCCGCGACCGCGGAGCACCCGCTCAGCCGCGCGCACCACGTCCTCGGGGCTCGCGGAGGACTCGGCGGAGCCACGGGCGGGGAACCTGTCGAAGCGGCGGGGGGTGCGCGGCGGACGCGCGCGCAGAGCCCGGAGGTGGACCTTGGCGCGAGGCAGGATGCAGCCCACCAGCGACACGAACAACAGCAGGTAGATCGCCGAGAACCACGCCGACGTGTAGACGTCGAAGAAGCCGATCCGGTCGAGCCACGGGCCGCTGGCCGGGTGGTCCAGCAGGTACTGCGCGACGTCCGCCGGAGACTGCGGCCGCTGGGGGAACATCGAGCCGGGCACAGCCGCGACGGCCAGCAGCATGAGGAGGAGCAGCGCGACGCGCATGCTGGTGAGCTGGCGCCACGCCCAGCGCAGCCAGCCGACCACCCCCAGGCGCGGCAGCGCGGCGGGCGCGGCCCCGTCGCCGGGCAGCGCGTCGCCGGAGAACGCGTCCTCGAGCCCGTCGGGCGTGTAGGCGGGCGGGCGGTCGCTGCTCATCACACCACCGGGACGAAGACGTCGGAGCCTGTCAGGAGGCCTTGCAGCCAGAGCGACCACGACGACCACAGGCCGGTGGCCAGGGCGACACCGAGGACGACGAGCATCCCGCCGCCGACGCGGCTGACCGCGAGCCGGTGGCGGCGCAGGAAGCCGAGCGCGCGGCGACTGCGCGCGGCGCCCAGCGCGATCAGCAGGAAGGGCAGGCCGAGCCCCGCGCAGAACGCGACGGACAACACCGCGCCGCGGCCGGCGGAGCCCCCGTCCAGGGACAGCGCGGTGATGGCCACCAGCGTCGGCCCGATGCACGGCGTCCAGCCGAGCCCGAAGACGAGCCCCAGCAGCGGGGCGCCCCACAGTCCCGCCTGCGGGCTGACGCGCACCCGGCGGTCCTGCTGGAGGAAGGGCACGAAGCCCATGAACGCGAGGCCCATGAGGACCACCACGACGCCCAGGACCCGGGTGATGACGCCCTGGCCGTCGTGCAGCGCGGCGCCCACCGAGCCCGCGAGGACGCCCAGTGCGACGAAGACGAAGGTGAAGCCGGCGATGAACAGCGCGACCCCGGTCAGCAGCCTGCGCCGGTCGACGGCGGGCGCGGCATCGGCGGGCGCGGCGCCCGTCCCCGGCTGCCCGGCGCCGGGCTGGTCCGTCGAAGGCCGGCCTGTCCGTGGCTGGCCCAGCGGCGCCAGGACCCGGGGGGCCGTGGGCGAGGCCACCGTGGCGCCCGACATGCCGCCGAGGTAGCCGAGGTACCCCGGCACGAGCGGCAGCACGCACGGCGAGGCGAACGCGACGAAGCCGGCGAGGAGCGCGACCGGCACCGCGAGGGCCATCGAGCCGGAGAAGGCGGTGGTGGCGAACGCGTCGCCGACGTCTGCCGACAGCACCGCCGCTGACAGCCCCACCACCCCTGCTGCCACGGCTACGCGCCCTGCCCCTCGGCGAGGACGTCGTCGACGAGGCCGCGCAGGGTCGAGCCCTCGACCGCGCCGAGGACCCGCGCCGCGACGCGGCCGTCGCGGTCGAGCACGACTGTGGTGGGCACGGCCTGGACGGGGACGGCGCCCTGGAGCGCCGCGATCGCGCTGCGGTCCCCGTCGGCGATGCTCGGGTACGGCACCTCGAACGTGCGCTGGAAGGCCTGGGCGGCCCCGGCGTCGTCCGTGCCGTTGATGCCGAGCACCCGCACGCCCTGCGCGGCGTAGTCGGTCGCGAGGGCCGCCAGGTCGGGCGCCTCGGCGCGGCACGGCGGGCAGGCCGCGTACCAGGTGTTGAGCACCACGACGTCGCCGCGCCAGGCGGTGACGTCCTGCTGGGAGCCCTCGAAGTCCGTGCCGATGATCTCGACCGGCTCGGACCGCTCGGCCTCGACCCAGGTGCGCGTCGAGCCGTCGCCGGACTGGTAGCCCTGGTCGACGACGTCTGTGGGGCCCTGCGCGTCGTCGGAGCCGCACCCGGCGACGAGCAGCAGCCCGGCGACGAGCGCTCCGACGATCGCGGGACGACCCCGCAGGCCCCTCATGCTCCCGGCACTCCCGCGACGCCGGGCAGCAGGGCGCCGGCCGGCTCGCTGTAGTCGATGCCCACCAGCCGGTCGTCCTCGAACCGGAGGCTGGTCAGCGAGGCCACCGAGCACTCGCGTCGGCGCGGGTCGTGCCACAGGCGGCGGTTCTCGAGTGCTCGGCGGGTCACCCAGATGGGCAGCTGGTGGCTGACCAGCAGTGCCTCGTGGCCGCGGGCGGCCTCGCGGGCGGTGTCCACGGCGGCGAGCATCCGGTCCACCTGCACCCGGTAGGGCTCGCCCCAGGACGGGCGGAACGGGTTGCGCAGCAGCGGCCAGTGGCGGGGGTGCCGCAGGGAGCCGTCGCCGACGCCGAAGGTCAGGCCCTCGAACTGGTTGATCGCCTCGAGGAGGTTCTCGTCGACGCCGATCGGCAGGTCGAAGGCCGCGGCTATGGGCCCGGCGGTCTCCTGTGCGCGCTGCAGCGGCGACGCCGTGACGACGGTGATGTCCCGGCGCTCGCCCCCGGACTCCCCGGCGAGGTGCGCGGCGACCATCTCTGCCATCGCCCGTCCTCGCTCTGAGAGCCGGAATCCGTCGAGCCGGCCGTAGAGCACACCGGTGGGGTTGTGCACTTCACCGTGGCGCAGGAGATGGACAGTGGTGGCGACCATGGGACCAGTGTCCCAAACCCGGGCGTGTGCTCTGTGCCGTTCCGCTGTGGCGCGAGCCACGGATGGCCGCCGGGCCGGGCTCTCAGGCGTTCGAGCCGCCGCGCAGGGCGTCGGTGACGGCCTGCATCGCCGCGCCGAGGGCCTCGAGCTGGCCGGGGGTGAGCACGTCGACGAGGTGCTCGCGCACGGCGCGGACGTGGCCGGGCGCCGCGGCCACGAGCCGCTCCCAGCCGGCCTCCGTCATGGTGGCGTTGACGCCGCGGGCGTCCTCGCGGCAGGCGGTGCGCTCGACGAGGCCCGCGGCCTCCATGCGGCGGATGGTGTGCGTGAGCCGGCTGCGGGAGTGCGCGAGGCCGTCGGCGATCTCGGACATGCGCAGCGTTCGCCCGGGGGCCTCGGAGAGCCGCACCAGGACCTCGTACTCCCCGAGCGAGAGCCCGGAGTCGGCGTCGAGCTGGCGCGCGAGGGCGTCGTTGAGCAGGGCGTTCCCGTCGCGGAACGCCCGCCACTGGGCTTGCTGCTCAGCGGAGAGCCAGCGCACCTCGGGCTGGTCGTCGTGGGGGGCCGCCGTGGCTGCCGTCTGCTGTGTCATGGGTCCTCCGCTCCAGGAAGTCGGCAGCTCCGGGGCACTCTCGCGGTCCAGGGGTTGCGCGCTCGCCCTCAGTATAGTAGAAATCTCAACTAACAACCTGTTGATCATTCAACTATTAGGAGCCCTCCATGAGCACGACGACCACCACCCTCCCCGCCGGCCTCACCACGGGCGTCTGGGCCATCGACGCGTCGCACAGCGAGGCGGCGTTCTCCGTGCGCCACGCCGGCATCTCGAAGGTGCGCGGGACGGTCGCCATCACCGAGGGCGCGCTCACGGTCGGCGAGGACCTGAGCAGCACGTCCGTGACCGCCACGCTCGACCCGAGCACGGTCAGCACAGGCGACGCCGGCCGCGACGGCCACCTGCAGTCGGCCGACTTCTTCGAGGTCGAGTCCTTCCCGACCTGGACCTTCGTCTCCACCTCCGTGCGCAACGACGGCGGCGAGTTCGTCATCGCCGGCGACCTCACGCTGCACGGCGTGACCCGGCCCGTCGAGCTCGCGACCGAGTTCAACGGCACCGCCGTGGACGCCTACGGCAACCTGCGCGCCGGCTTCAGCGCCACCACGACCATCTCCCGCAAGGAGTTCGGCCTCACCTGGAACGCGGCCCTCGAGGCCGGCGGCGTGCTCGTCTCCGACAAGGCCGCCCTCACCATCGAGATCTCGGCGATCCGCCAGGCCTGAGCCTGACCACGCCTCATCGGACGGGGACCGCGCGCCTGGCGTGCGGTCCCCGTCCGCGTCAGCGGCCGCCACCCGACCGGTGGTGATCGTGGAACGCCAGGATCTGCAGCTCCGAGCCCAGGTCCACCGCCCGCAGGTCCACCCCCACCGGCACCTGCAAAGGACGCGGCGCGAAGGAGAGGATGCCGCGCACCCCCGCCCGCACCAGCCGGTCGCACACGTCCTGGGCCACCTCGGCGGGCGTCGCGATCACCGCGACGGTCGCCTCCTGGTCGCGGACCAGCGCGTCGAGGCGCTCGAGCGGCTCGACGAGGAGCCCGGCCGCGCGGGTCCCCACCACCGCCGGATCGGCGTCGACCAGCCCGACGACCACGAAGCCGCGGTCCGGGAACCCCGGGTACCGGGCGAGGGCGCGGCCCAGGTTGCCCACGCCGACGATGACGACGCGCCGCTCACGGGTCAGCCCGAGCGTGGCCTCCAGCTCCGCGCGCAAGCCGGCGACGTCGTAGCCCACGCCGCGCCGCCCATGCGCGCCGAGCAACGACAGGTCCTTGCGCAGCTGCTCGGGGCGCACGCCCGCGACCTCGGCGAGCACGCCCGACGGGGCCGTGACCACACCGCGCGCCATGAGCGTGGCGAGCGCCCGCAGGTACCCCGGCAGCCTTGAGATCGTGGCCGTGGGGACGGAGCCCTTCGTCCGGGCTCGCCCGGCGCCCGTCCCGTCCAGCGCCCCGCCGGCCTCGCGCAACACCACCTGGCCCCCTCGTCGTCGCTGACGACGCCAGGCTAGGCGGTGGACGCCGCCCCGGCCTAGGACCTCCGCGCGCCGTCCGCGAGCGCCGCCCGCACCCGGTGCTCGTCGATGCGCCAGTACCCGCGTCGCACGCCGTCCACCTCGACCACCGGCACCAGCTCGCCGTACTCCTCGCGGAGCGAGACGCCGCCCGGGCCGGGGAGGTCGACGTCGACCTCGTCCCATGTGGCGCCCTCCTCGGCGCACACGCGGCGCACAAGATCGCGCGCGTCGTCGCACAAGTGGCACCCCGAGCGGGTGAAGAGCTGGACGCGGGCCGCGGGCTGATCCGTGGGAGGCACCACACCAGCCTAGGCGCCGTCGTTACAGTGGCCAGGTGCCCGACCAGAACACGCCCGAGACCGCGGACGCCCCCAGGCCCGCGGTCGACGACATGCCGGCCGGCCTGGCCCCTCCCGCGGGCGGCCCCGCCACGCAGGGGGACCCCACCGTCGGCGCGTTCTTCGACGTGGACAACACGATCATCCGCGGCGCCAGCGCGTTCCACCTGGCCGTGGGGCTCTACCGGCGCGGGTTCTTCCGCTGGTGGGACATCATCACCTTCGCGGTGCACCAGTCGCGCTACCTGATGTTCGGCGAGAACAAGGAGCAGATCGACGAGGTCCGCGAGCGGGCCCTGGAGATCATGGAGGGGCACTCGGTGGCCGAGGTCGTGGCCATCGCCGAGGACGTGTACGACGAGGTGCTGTGCCTGCGCATCTTCCCCGGCACCCAGAAGCTCCTGGACGAGCACATCGCCGCCGGCCACCAGGTGTGGCTGGTGACGGCGACCCCGGTGGAGATCGGGGAGCTGATCGCGCGCCGGCTCGGCGTCACGGGCGCCATCGGCACCATCGCGGAGCACCGCAACGGCTTCTACACCGGGCGGCTCGTGGGCGACATGCTGCACGGCAAGGCCAAGGCCAGCGCGGTGCAGGCCATCGCCGAGCGCGACGGGATCGACCTGTCACGCTCGTACGCGTACGGCGACTCGGCGCATGACGTGTCGATCCTGTCGAAGGTCGGCAACCCGTGCGCGATCAACCCCGACGCGCGCCTGCGCCGCCACGCCCGCGAGGTGGGCTGGCCCATCCGGGAGTTCCGCGGCAAGCGCCGGGCCGCCCGGCGCGGCGTCAACGCGGCCAGCCTCGCCGGCCTGGTGTGGGCGGCGAGCCTCGTGGTGCGGGCCATCCGGCGCGGCTCGCGCTCCTGACCCGCCCGTGAGCACGGCTCCCTACACTGGCGTCGTGCCCGTCGCCGTCCGCCTCGCCGAGCCTGCCGACGCCGACGCCCTCGCAGAGGTCGCGGCCCTCACGTTCCCCCTCGCGTGCCCACCGGAGTCGACGCCCGAGTCCCAGCAGGCGTTCATCCGCACGGTCCTCTCCGCGGACCGGTTCGCCGACTACGCCGGCGACCCGTCGCGGGTCCTCCTCGTGGCGCAGGACGCAGCCGACGCCCCGGGCGGCCCCGGCGAGGGACCGCTGCTGGGCTACACGATGCTCGTGGACGGCGAGCCGTCCGACGCCGACGTGCGCGCCGCGATCACCCTGCGCCCCACCATCGAGCTGTCGAAGTGCTACGTGCTCGCGGGACAGCACGGGCGCGGCGTGGGGCCCGCGCTAATGGCGGCGTCGCTCGACGCGGCCCGCGAGCGCGGCGCCGTCGGCGTGTGGCTCGGCGTGAACCAGCTCAACGCCCGCGCCCAGGCGTTCTACCACCGCCACGGTTTCGAGCGCGTCGGCACGAAGCGCTTCCAGGTGGGCGACCGCCTGGAAGACGACTTCGTGCTCGAGCGCGAGCTCTAGGCCCACCGGGCCGCGGCCGCCCGGGCGCCGCGGTGCTGCTCCACGGCGATCCGGATGTCCTCGCCGCCGAGGTCGGCGTTGATGCCCGCTCCGGCGACGAGGCCGCCCGCGGCGGCGTTGATGACCTGCGCCCGAGGGTCGGCGAGGTTGCCCGCGACCCACACACCGGGGACCGCGGTGAGCCCCATCGGGTCGGCGTCGACGTAGGTGGCAGCCACCTGCCCGTCCATCTCGTAGTCGGTGGGCTCGAGCCCGAGGTCGCCGAGCAGCTCGAGACGCGCGCGCACCACCGCCGCGACGACCAGCTCCTGGCGCTCGACCACGGTCCCGTCGGCGAGCCGCACGCCGTCGGGCCCCCACGCCGCCACCTCGCCCTCGACCACCTGGACGCCCCGCGCCGCGAGCTTCTCGAGCTCCTCCTCGCCGAACGGGGGCGCGGTGTGCTGGAACAGCACGATGTCGCTGCTGAGCTGACGGAAGGCGAGCGCCTGGTGCACCGCGTGGCCGCTCGTCGCCAGGATGCCCAGGGCGTGGTCCCGGACCTCCCATCCGTGGCAGTACGGGCAGTGCAGCACGGTGCGGCCCCACCCCTCGGCGAGCCCGGGCACGTCGGGCAGCACGTCGACGACGCCGCTGGCCAGGAGCAGCCGGCGGGCGGTGACCGAGCGATCGGCGAGGTGGACGACGAACGAGCCGTCAGGCTGCCTCGTCGCGGAGCGGGCCTCGCCGTCGACGACCTGCACCCCGTAGCGAGCAACCTCCTCGCGGCCGATCGCGAGGAGGTCGTGCGGGGAGGCGCCCTCGCGCCCGAGGTAGTTGTGCATGTGAGCCGCTGGGGCGTTGCGGGGCGTGCCCGCATCGACCACCAGGACTGTCCTACGCGCCCTGCCGAGCACGAGCGCGCCGCTCAGGCCCGCCGCTCCGCCGCCGATGACCACCACGTCGTACGTCGTCTCGTTGTCCATGCCTCCAGATTTCAGATCGGAGGCCGCGGTGGCTACCCCTGACACCAATCCCGCACACAAGCGGCGCCTGGGGCCTCGTGGCGCATCGGCTGCGCGGGATCGACGCGCGGGCTGGTGGCGGTCAGAGGGCCCCGGTCCGGGACCCCGCGCTCCCCGCGAGGTCCACGGCGAGCGTGGTGGACCCGGCCCCCGCGGTGGACTCCCGCACCACGATCGAGTAGTCCGACACCACCTGCTGGTACGGGAGGGCATCGTTGGCGCCGGCGATCCGGGCGACGAGCAGGTCCACCGCGGTCCGCGCGATCTCCTCGCGCCCCGGGGACACGGTCGACAGCGTCGGCGAGGAGTAGGCCCCGTCGTCGATGTCGTCGAAGCCGATCACGGCGATCTGCTCCGGCACGGCCACCCGCCGGGCGTGCAGCACGTGGAGGGCGCCGAGGGCCAGCGCGTCGTTGAGCGCGAAGACGGCGTCGACCTCGACCCCCGAGTCGAGCATCCGGCGCATCGCCTCGGCGCCGGTCGAGCGGTGCCAGAGCCCTGCCTCGCCGATCAGGGCGGGGTCGACCTGCAGACCGGCGGCCGCGAGGGCCTGCTGGTAGCCGCGCACGCGGAGTGTCGCGGAGCCCATCTCCTCGCCCTCGTGGGCGCCGATCACGGCGATCCGGCGACGGCCCAGGTCGATGAGGTGCTGGGTGGCGGCCCGTGCCGCCTCCACGTTGTTCATCGTCACGTGATCGGCCGGGGCGCCGAAGACGCGCTCGCCGAGCAGCACCATGGGGAAGTCCACGGCGAACGACGCGGTGTCCTCGGGGCCCAGGCTAAGCGGGGAGAAGACCAGCCCGTCGGTGAGGTGCCGGCGCTGCCCGGACAGCACCTCGAGCTCGCGGGCCCGCACGGCGCCGGTCTGCTCGATCAGCACGGTGAGGCCGACCGCCTCGGCGGCGCGGATCACGGAGTCGGCGAGCTCGGCGAAGTACGGGAGGCTCAGCTCGGGCACCGCGAGGCCGATCATCCCGGTGCGCCCCTGGCGCAGGTTCCGGGCGGAGATGTTGACCTGGTAGCCGAGCTCGGCGATCGCGTCCTCGACCTTGGCGCGGGTGATCGGCCGGATGTGCGGGTACCCGTTGACCACGTTCGAGACAGTCTTGATCGAGACCCCAGCCAACTCGGCGACGTCGTGCATGGTCGCCCCTCCGGCGCGCCTGATGCTCCCCACGCTGCCCTCCCCCGTCGGCTCGTCCACGCGGACGCTGACTCACTGTGCCAGAACGGGTCGGCTCGCGGAACGGCCGAGCGGGGCGACCTGGCGGCTCCACCGTACATCGATGGAGAACCGCCGCGGAGCCCGCCAACGACTCAGGCCCGGCATGGAAGCCGGGCCCGAGGTCGTGCTGCCTACCGCTGGAGCGGAAGGGTCACTTCTTGTTGCGACGCTGGTGACGCGTCTTGCGCAGCAGCTTGCGGTGCTTCTTCTTAGCCATCCGCTTGCGACGCTTCTTGATGACGGAGCCCATAGGTCCTCGCTAACTGAAGGTGGTCGGACGCTCAGCGCCCTGCCAGGTGATGGTCGATCGACGCGCGGCACGTCGAACGCCCACGCACGGGAAAGTCCGCTCATACATTACGCGATCTCAGCGGTTCGATGCGACGCGGGGGCCTTCCAGTGCTCAGGAGGACATCCTGTCGCGCTCGACCACGGCCGTGCGCAGGTAGTGGTCCAACGCGTCCTGGGGCACCCGGAACGAGCGTCCGACCCGCACCGCGGGCATCTCACCCGAGTGCAGCAGCCGGTACACGGTCATCTTCGACACGCGCATGACGTCCGCGACCTCAGCGACGGTGAGGAACCGCATGCGCTGAGGCTGTTCGTTCGACATCGTGGCTCTTCCCGCGGGGCCGGCGTGCGAGCCGGCGTTTGCGCGGCCATGACCCAGGCCGCTGGTCCACCCTAGGCCCTGGCCAGGCGGCGCGAAAGCGGCCGAGGAGCAGATCACCCGGTCTGAGGCAGCCGGGTCAGTCGTGCTCCGGGTCCAGCCCGAGCAGCGGGAACGCGGCGGCGCGGGTGGCCCGGACCGCCCGGTCCACGTCGTCCGCCGGGTCGTACCCCGCGGCCCACGGTCGGAACGCCGCGTCCGCCCCATCGGTCATCCGAGCCGGCCCCCGGCGCCCGTACCGCGCCACCACCTCCGCCTGCCACTCCTCGGGCAGCCGCAGGCCGGGGTCCACCGGCCGGTGCGCCGCCTCCGCGATGACGTGCGCCCAGGCCCGGGGCACCACGTCCACCACCGCGTAGCCGCCGCCGCCCAGGGCCACCCAGCGCCCGTCCGCGACCTCGTGCGCCAGCCCGTGCACCAGCTCCACGGCGGCCCGCACCGCGTCGACGCTCACGTCCAGGTTGGTGATGGGGTCCTCGACGTGCGCGTCGCACCCGTGCTGGCTCACCACCACCTGCGGCGCGAAGGCCCGCAGCACGGCCGGCAGCACCGCGTCGATGGCCCGGAGCCACCCGGCGTCGCCCGTGCGAGCCGGGAGCGCCACGTTGACGGCGCTGCCCTCCGCGGCGGGGCCGCCCGTCTCACGCGGGTGCCCCGTGCCCGGGAACAGGGTGTGGCCGCTCTCGTGGACGGACACGGTCAGCACCCGCGGGTCGTCCCAGAACACCCGCTGCACCCCGTCGCCGTGGTGGGCGTCGACGTCCACGTAGGCCACCCGCTCGGCGCCCGCGTCGAGCAGCGCGCGGATCGCCACCGCGGCGTCGTTGTACACGCAGAAGCCGGAGGCCGCGCCCGGCATCGCGTGGTGCATGCCGCCGGTCAGGTTGACGCCGTGCTCCGCCTCGCCCCGCCACACCGCCAGGGCGACGGCCACGCTGCCGCCCACCACCCGGGCGGCGGCCTCGTGCATCCCTGAGAAGACCGGGTCGTCGGCCGTGCCGAGCCCACGCGCGGCGTCGGCCGCGCCGCCGTCCGAGGCAGCCCGCACCGCGGCGACATACGCCGGCTCGTGCACGGTCTGCAGCACGGCGTCCGACGCGGGCTCCGCGCCGACCACCCGCACACCGGGCCCCTCGAGCAGGCCCAACGACTGGGCCAGCCGCATGGTGAGGTCGAGGCGCAGCGGGGCCATCGGGTGCCCGTCACCGAAGTCGTAGCCCAGCAAGGCCGGCGACCACACGACCTGCACGTCCCCTGACATGGGCCCACGCTAGCCTCCGAGCCGCCGCCGACGTGACAGAGTGGGCATGTCAGCGCGTGCGCGTACGGGAGGTGCGATGGCTCGGGGCCTCCCCGGGGCGATCTGGTCGGGGCGAGAGCTGGTCGACCGGCTCGCCCGGCAGTCGCCCGCCCGGCTGGCGATCGGCGTGTTCGCCGGCGTGGTCGCGGTGTTCACCGCGCTGCTCTCGGCCCCGTGGGCCACGGCCACCGGCGAGCGCGCGCCGTTCGTCGACGCCCTGTTCACGGCCACTTCGGCGGTGTGCGTCACCGGGCTGGTGACCGTGCCCACCGGCTCGTACTGGTCGGGCGCCGGGCTCGTCACCATCGCCGTCGCGATCAAGGTGGGCGGTCTGGGCGTCATGACCCTCGCCTCGATCCTCGGCCTGGCCGTCTCCCGGCGCATCGGCCTGACCCAGCGCCTGCTGACCGCCTCCGAGACCAAGACCACCCGGCTGGGCGAGGTCGGCTCGCTGGTGCGCACCGTCATCGTCACGTCCACCGCCCTCGAGGTCGCCATCGCGGCCGTGCTGTTCCCCCGCTTCCACATGCTCAGCGAGGGCTGGGGCGAGGCGGCGTGGCACGCGGGGTTCTACGCGGTCTCCGCGTTCAACAACGCGGGCTTCGTGCCGACGGTCGACGGGCTGGCGCCGTTCGCCACGGACTGGTGGGTGCTGCTGCCCATCACGATCGGCGTGTTCATCGGCGCCCTGGGCTTCCCCGTGCTGCTCAACGTCGGGCGGCTGCTGCGCACCCCGAGCCGCTGGAACCTGCACGCGAAGCTGACCCTCACCACGAGCGCCGTGCTGGTGGTGCTCGGCGGCGTCCTCATCGCGGCGTTCGAGTGGACGAACCCCCGCACGTTCGGGCCGCTGGGGGTGGGCGACAAGCTCCTGACCGCGCTGTTCTCCGGTGTGATGCCCCGGTCCGGCGGCTTCGCCACGGTGCCCGTGGACGAGATGCGCGAGTCGACGTGGCTGATCAACGACGCCCTGATGTTCGTGGGAGGCGGCTCCGCGTCCACGGCGGGCGGCATCAAGGTGACGACGCTCGCCGTGATGCTGCTCGCGATCGTCGCCGAGGCGCGCGGCGACGAGGACGTCGAGGCATTCGGGCGGCGCATCCCCCGCGCGGCGCTGCAAGTCGCGATCGCGGTCTCGCTCGTGAGCGCGACCCTGGTGCTCGTCGCGACGCTCTTGTTGCTGGAGATCACCGGGTGGACGCTGGACGTGGTGCTGTTCGAGGTGATCTCGGCGTTCGCCACGTGCGGGCTCTCCACCGGCGTCACGGGCGACCTGCCCGAAGCCGGCAAGTACGTGCTCACCGTCCTCATGTTCATCGGCCGCACCGGCACGATGACGCTCGCCGCCGCGCTCGCGCTGCGCAACCGCCGCCGGGTCATCCGGTACCCCGAAGAGAGGCCGATCATTGGTTGACACCGAGCTCACCGGCGCCACGGCGCACGGTCGCCCCGGGCGGACCCCGAAGAAGGACGCCGGCGTGCTGGTCATCGGGCTGGGCCGCTTCGGCTCCGCCATCGCCACCACGCTGGACCGCCTGGGCCAGGACGTGCTGGCCGTCGAGCGCAGCCCCGAGCTGGTGGCCCAGTGGGCGGGCCGGATCCCGCTCGTCGAGGCCGACGCCGCGAACCCGGACGCGCTCGACCAGATGGGCGCCCGGGACTTCGGCGTGGCCGTGGTGGGCGTCGGCTCCTACCTGGAGGCCAGCGTGCTCATCACCGGGAACCTGGTGGACCTGGGCACCCCGCAGATCTGGGCGAAGGCGGTCTCGGCCGAGCACGCGCGCATCCTGCAGCGCATCGGCGCCCACCACGTCGTGCTCCCTGAGGCGGACGCCGGCTCCCGGGTCGCGCACCTCGTCTCCGGGAAGATGCTCGACTACATCGAGGTCGAGGACGGCTTCACGATCGTCAAGATGCGGCCCCCGCGGGAGACGCAGGGGTTCACGATCGAGCAGTCGAAGATCCGCGACCGGTACGGCGTCACGGTGATCGGGGTCAAGAGCCCGGGCCGGGAGTTCGTCTACGCCCAGCCCGACACCCGCATCGCCGCCAACGACCTGCTCATCGTGTCCGGCCACGCCGACCTGCTGGAGCGGTTCGCCGCACGGCCGTGAGCTCGGGACCGGGATAGTGACGACCTCGATCTCGACGCCGAGTGGGTCGCTGCCCCCTCGCGGGGCAGTTCAGGAGATGAGGTCCGGTCAGTCCTGCCGAGCAGGCGGCGGGGCCGCGCTGCCGCGCAGGACGAGCGGGGGGATCGCCGTCGAACGCGCAGTCGACCTTCCGGTGCGCGCCAGGTCCATGAGCATCCCGAACGCGCGCCGGCCCAGGCCCACGAAGTCCTGGGCCACCGTGGTCAACGGCGGCGACCACATCGCCGCGAACGGCTCGTCGTCGAAGCCCACCACGCTCACGTCCTGCGGCACCGACCGGCCCGCGTCCATGAATGCCCGCATCAGGCCGATCGCGAGCTGGTCGTTGCCCGCCAGGACCGCCGTGACCGCAGGGTCCTGGGCGAGCAGGACCCCCGCCTCGTAGCCCGCCGCCGGATGCCAGCCCGGCGCCATCGGCTCGGGCTCCGGCGCGCCCGCGGCGGCCAGCGCGTCCCGCCAGCCGAGCGTGCGGCCCACCTCCGGGCCGCTCGACGGGATGGACACGTGATGGACGGTGCGGTGCCCCATACCCAGCAGGTAGTCCACCGCCTCCGCGGCCGCGGACCTGTCGTCGAGGTCCGCGTGCGGACGGTCGTGCTCCCCCGGCCGTGTCGCCGAGACGGTGACCACCGGCACCGACTCGGGCAGCGCCCGAGCCGCGGCGATCCCCGCGGCGTCGAACTCGAGCACCACCACGCCGGCCACCGCCTGGCCCAGCACCAGGTCGACCACGCTGTCGACGACCGCCTGCTCGTCCGACTCGACCACGGTGATCACCACCAGGTACCCCGCCGCCCGCGCCGCCTCCTCGACCCCCTGGAGCGTGGCCGCGTACCCGTACCGCGTGGTGTTCCCCGCCAGCACCGAGATCATCGAGTGCCGGCCGCTGACCAGCGCCCTGGCCGCCGCGTTGGGCCGGTAGCCCAGCTCGTCGATGGCGGCCATCACCTGCGCCCGCTTCGCCGCGGAGACCGGGGTCGAGCCCGTGATCACCCGGGAGACCGTCGGCACGGACACACCGGCCACGCGGGCGACATCGGCGATCACGGGAGGTCTGCGGCGGGTGGGCTCAGTCACAACGGAACCTTAGCGACGACAGGGCGCCGAGCCTCCCCGGACGGTCAGGGATGGTCTGTGCTTGCTAGGGAGCCTGCGTCACCGAGGCGACCGCCCAGGGCGCGAGCTCGAGGTCGATCTCCAACACGCCGGTCACGGGGACCACGAGCGTCTCGACGCGCAGGTCGTCGGCATGGCGCCGCAGCTCGTCCGCCTGGTCGCGCGTGAGGTTGAGCGGCTGGCCCATCTGGTGCCAGCGCTCGGCCACGTTGCCGTGGTCCCAGTCGACGACGCGGACGGAGAGCTCGGTCCCGGGCGCGAGCCCTTCGACGGTGTGGCGGATCCTGCGGGCGGGGCCCATCGCGGCCAGGTGGCGCGTCGCCTCGTAGGCCGTCTCGGAGCCGATGCCCCGGCGGCCCATCTCCTCCGGGTAGTTGAGGAAGACGGCCGACAGCAGGCCTGTCGCGCTGTCGCGGGTGATGACGCCGTGCGGCGTGCTGAGCAGCGTCTCGTCGCCCAGCCGGTGCAGCATCTCGAAAGCGTGGAAGGTCGGCTTGTGGATGCCCTGCTCGTTGACCAGGCCGAAGCCCCCGTGGAACGGTCCGATGCCGGCGCCGCCCTCCTCGAACACGTCGGTGAACGTCCAGTAGGAGATCGAGTCGGCCACCTCCGCGCAGCGCAGGTAGGCCCGGGTGATGTAGGCGGCCGCGAACACGGTGTCGTGCATGGCGTCGCGGCTCGACGGCGAGCTCGACCACTCGGTGATGTGCAGCTCGGCGTCCGGGAACGGGCTCGCGGCGATGAGCTTCCGCAGGGCCACGAGGTCGTCGTGCGTCGCGTCGACGTGGCGCCGGATATGCCGCGCCTCGCCGTCGGCGCCGAAGGCCACGTCCGTCGGATACAGGTGCGTGGACAGGAAGTCGAGCGGCGCCTCGCGGCTCGCGCACCACTCGATGAGCTCCTCGATCCACACCGGGCGCCAGTCGAGGGCGTCGACGTCCTCCGCCTCCGCGGTGGCGTGCTCGACCGAGCGGTCCTCGTACTCCCCCGCGTAGCGCGCGTCCGGGACGAAGACGCTGGTCGAGGGCCCGCCCACCTTGAGCTCGGGATCCACCGCCTTGACCGCACGCGCCGTCGCCTCGTACAGCTCGAAGTACTCGGTGCGGGTGCCGGTCCAGAAGTGCGGCACCAGGTTGGGCTCGTTCCAGACCTCGAACCGCCACTGCCGCACCTCGGCCAGGCCGTAGCGCTCGACCCAGTGGCGCAGGGTGGCCGTCACGAGCTCGACCCAGCGCGCCATGTCCTTCGGCGGGCTGCAGTGCGCCTTCCACCAGAACAGCGTCTCGGTCTGGGTGGCCAGGTCCCGCGGCATGAAGCCCAGCTCGACGAACGGCCGGGCGCCGGACTCGAGGATGAAGTCGAACACCTTGTCGACGTAGGAGAACGTGAGGACCGGCTCGTCGAGGGGCGTGCCCGGCCCGAAGCCGCCGCCGTCGCTGGCCCGGTGCACGAACATGTCGTCGTGGAACAGGCCGTGGAAGCGCACCTGCCGGGCGCCCAGCACGGTCACCGCCTCGCGGAAGTGCTGCTGCCAGTCGGCCCGGAGCGCCTCGTTGGCGCGACCCGCGCCCACGCACTCCGTCCAGATGTGGCGGAGCGGCGAGGGCGGACGCGACTCTCCGTCGATCCGGACGCTGGCTGCGGGAAGTGCTGAGGACATCGTGGGGTCACCTCGTGATCGTGTGGGGCTGCGCGGGGTCGTCGCCGTGGTGGCGGGTCGTGGGTGGACGCGGGTCGTCGGGTGCGGGATGGCGGCCGAGGGGCACGGGCCAACGGCTCACCCCTTGACGGCCCCGAGGGTCAGGCCGGACTGCCAGTAGCGCTGCAGCATCACGAAGGCCGCGATCAGCGGCAGGATCGTCAGCAGCGACGAGGTGATCACCAGGTTCTGCAGCAGCTCGCCGTTGCCGGCGGTCGTGGCGAGCTTGTTCCACTGGTTGATGCCGATGGTCAGCGGGTACCAGGCCGGGTCCTTGAGCATGATCAGCGGCAGGAAGTAGTTGTTCCAGATCGCGACGAACGAGAACATCAGCACCGTCACGGTCGCGGGGGCCAGCATCGGCATGGCGATCTGCACGAAGGTGCGGAACTCCCCGGCGCCATCGATCTTCGCGGCCTCGAGCAGGCCGGTGGGCACCGCCTGCGCGGCGAACACCCACATCAGGTACAGGCCGAAGGGGTTGAGGAAGGACGGGATCAGCACGGCCCACGGGGTGTTGGTCAGCCCCACCTGCGCGAACAGCAGGAACTGCGGGATGGCCAGCGCGATGCCGGGCACGGAGATCGACCCGAGCACCACGAAGAGGAACACCCGCTTGCCGGTGAAGTCGAGCTTCGCGAGCGCGTACCCGCCGAGCGCCGCGAGGAACGTCGAGACCGTCGCCCCCACCACGACGTACAGCAGCGTGTTGAGCAGCCAGCGGACGAAGATCCCGTCGTCGTGGGTGAAGACGGCGGCGATGTTCTCGAACAGCGCGAACCGCTCGCCGGGGACGAGGCCGAAGGTCGAGACGAAGTCGGCCTGCGACTTGGTCGAGTTGATGACCAGCCAGATCAGCGGGAGCAGGCAGTAGAAGGCGAACAGCCCCGTGAAGAAGGTCAGCGTCCCGTTCTTGCGCGGGTTGGTGATCGTGTGCCGCTGCCGCCCACGGGCTGCGGGCGTCGAGGTCCGGCTCGTGGTCCGGCTCGTGGTCGTGGCCATGGAGGGCATCTCCCTAGTCCTGGAGGGCACGCTTCATCCCCCGGATCTGGACGGCGTAGGCGATCGCGATGGTCATCGCCGCCATGACCAGCGCGAGCGCGGCGGCGTAGCCCTGCTGCGAGCCGGTGAACGCGAGGTTGTAGGCGTAGAGGTTGGGCGTGTAGTAGGTGGTGATGCCGCTGTTCGCCACCATCGACGGCAGGATCTGCGGCTCATTGAAGATCTGGAACGTGCCGATGATCGAGAAGATGATCGTCACCACGAGCGACCCGCGCAGGGCTGGCAGCTTGATCGCGCGGATCACCCTCCACTGGTTCGCGCCGTCGATCGCGGCCGCCTCGTACAGCTCGTGCGGCACCGCGCGGAGGGCGGCGTAGAAGATGAGCATGTTGTAGCCGGTGAACGCCCACGTGACCATGACGCCGATCGACACGAGGGTGGCGCCGGGCCGGAACGGGTCCAGCGACGTGCCGAGCCAGTCGTTGAGGTTGCGGAACAGGCCGTACCGCACCCCGAGCATGAAGCCCCACATGAGGGTCGACACGATGGCCGGGACGGCGTACGGCAGGAAGATCACGATCCGTAGGAACTTCGAGCCCCGCAGCCGCAGCGAGTCGAGCGCGAGGGCGAGCGCCATGGCCAGCAGCAGCATGACCGGCACCTGGACGATGGTGAACCGGACCACGCGGGCGAAGCCGTCCCAGAACTGCGGGTCGGCGGCGAGCTTGGTGTAGTTGGCGAGACCTGCGAAGACGCGCCCGCCGACGAGCCGCTCCTGGAAGAGGCTCAGATAGGCGGCGTAGACGATCGGCACGATGAACACGAGCGCGAACAGCGCCCCGAACGGCGCGACGAACGCCCAGCCGATCTGCCGGCGCCGGGTGCGCATCCGGCGCGGCGTCGACGCCGGCGCCGTGGCGCCGGCCACCGGCCCGGTGTGCGTGAGTGCGGCCATGTCCTGCCCTTTCGGTGATGGGACGGCTCCTGGGCGGCTGCTCGCCGGGCGCCCCGCGCGGGGCTCATCGCCTGCCGCGCGGGACGCCCCGCGGGTCAGCTGACCTCGAAGCCCTGCTCGTTGCCGTAGGCGATGCAGCGCTGCTTCCACGTCTCCAGCACGGCCGCGAGGGATCCCTGGCCTGACGTGTACAGCGGCGAGGCGAGGTCGCCGTAGATCGACCGGGCCCACTCGAAGAAGGGCGGGTACTGCCAGCCGACAGCGGCGGCCTTGGACGCCTCGGCCAGCACGGCGCCTGTCGCCTGCCCGCCGAAGTACTCGTTGGGCACCTCACGGAACGCGGCGTCGTCGAGCACCTTCGCGCTGGGCACGAACGCCCCGGCGTCGACGCGCGGCTGCAGCCCCTCGCCGTGCGTGAAGTACTCGAGGAAGTCGTAGGCCGCCTGCTTGTTCTGCGCCGCCTCGGGGATGCCGAACGACGACCCCCCGTTCTCGGCGCCCACCGTCTGGCCCGCCTCCCACTGCGGCATGAGGGCCACGCGGAAGTCCCCGGCGGCGTCGGGGGCGCGCTCCGGGAGCGTCGAGGTGAGCCAGCCGCCCATGTTCTGGGTGGCGAGCGAGCCGTCGTTGAGCGTGCGGTTCCAGTCGTCCGACCAGGCGGTGACCTTGGTGTTGAGCAGGTCCTCGTCGAGCATCTTCTGCCAGAAGTCCACGGCCTTCTTGGTGGCGGGCTCGCTGAAGTCGATCTTCACGGAGGTGCCGTCGACGGTGAACGGGCGACCGCCGGCCTGCCAGATCAGCGACAGGAGGAAGAACAGGTCGCCGGTGTCCTGGGCGATGTAGTGGTCGGGGCCGAGGGCGCGGATCTTCTTCGCGGCCTCGTAGTAGTCGTCCCACGTCGCGGGGGCCTCGGTGATGCCCGCCTGCGCGAAGGTCGCGGAGTTCCAGAACATCGCGGCGGGGCCGTAGTCCGAGGGCAGTGCGTAGACGCCCTCCCCGAGCTTCACGTTGTTCCACGCGGCGGGAAGGAAGTCGTCCTCCAAGTCGCCCGCGCCCAGGGTCGTCAGGTCGGTGAGCTTGCCCGGGATGGCGAAGTACGGCACGGCGAAGTACTCGAACATCACCAGGTCCGGGACTCCCGTCCCGGCCTGGATCGCGTTGTCGAGCGACTGGTACAGGTCGGACGAGGAGCCGACGTTGACCACGTCCACGGTGGTGCCGGGGTTCGCCTCCTCGAACCCGGGGACGGCGAGCTCGACCGTGCCGTCCCAGCTCCAGACGGTCAGCTTGGCGTTCCCGCCGTCGCCCTCCGACCCGGCGGAGCCGCCACCGCCCCCTGTGCTCGTGCACGCCACGAGCGCCGCCGCCGTCACAAGCGCGACGGGAACAAGCCTCGCCTTCGACGAGAGTCGCATGGACCCTCTCCTCTCCTCGTTGAGAGCTTCGAAACTGTTTCGCAACCTTTTGGTTGTTTCGGGACTGTAGCGACGCTGTTGGACCCACGTCAACAGATCAGTCCAACGCGACTGCAATCTCTTTGACCTCACGCCTCGTGCGGGATAGGATCGAAAAAGTTTCGGACAGGGAGACAGCACATGGCAGGTCGGGCAGCCAGGGAACGCGTCACGCTCGCCGACGTCGCAGAGGCGGCGGGCGTCACCAAGGGGACCGTCTCCAAAGTGCTGAACGGCCGCAGCGACGTGGCGGCGGACACCCGCGCCCGCGTCCTGGCCACCGCCACCGAGCTCGGCTACCGGCCCACCACCTCGCAGTGGGAGCCGCCGCGCACCCGCACCCTCGCCGCCGTGATCGACGTGCTCGACTCGCCGTACATCTCCAACGTGCTCCAGGGCATCCTGGACGCCGCCACCGCCTCCCACACGAACCTGCTGGTCCGCCTCGCCCCCGACCGCGCCGTCCGCGCGACCAGGGCGGCCGCCCGCGCCTGGGTGGCCGAGCAGCAGGAGGCCGGCGTGGTCGGGATCATCGGGCTCACGCTCGGCGAGCCCACCGCGGTGCTGCGCGCCGCGACCGAGGTCGGGGTGCCCTTCGTCATGGTCGACCCGGTCGACCTCGACGACCCGACCGTGGTCAGCATCGGCTCGACCAACTGGGCCGGCGGCCGCACAGCCACCGAGCACCTGCTCGCGCTGGGCCATCGCCGCATCGGCTGGATCGGCGGCCCGCAGACCTCCGCCGCGGCCCGCGAGCGGCTCCACGGCTACCGCGCCGCGATGGGCTCCGCGGGCGTCGAGCCGGACCCCGAGCTCGTGCGCGGCGACTGGTTCTCGGTCGAGTCCGGGCTCGCCCACGGCCGCGAGCTGCTCACCCTCCCCCATCCCCCCACCGCGATCGTCGCGGGCGACGACGAGATCGCGGTCGGGGTGCTCGAGGCGGCGCGCCAGCTCGGGGTCGCCGTGCCCGCCCAGCTCAGCGTGGTCGGCTTCGACGACACCCCGCAGGCGATGTGGACGACGCCGCGCCTCACCTCGGTGCACCAGCCGTTGGCCGGCATGGGCCGGATGGCCGTCGAGACCGTGCTCGCCATGGCTGCTGGCGTCGAGCCCGCGTCACGGCACGTCGAGCTCGCCACCAGCCTCACCGTGCGCGACTCGACCGGGCCCGTCGGCGAGGCCTAGCGCGGGGCGGCCCGTCCGGCCACCCCGCGCTGGCGCGAGACCGGCCGCTACGTGCGGCGGCGGATGATGAGCAGCCGCTGGAGCACCACGAAGACCAGCAGCAGCGCGCCGATCACGATCTTGGTCCACCACGAGCTGAGCGTGCCCTCGAAGCTGATGATCGTCTGGATGGTGCCCAGCACCAGCACGCCCAGCAGCGAGCCGATCACGAACCCCGAGCCGCCCGTGAGCAGCGTCCCGCCGATCACCACCGCCGAGATCGCGTCCAGCTCGACGCCCACCCCGGTGAGCGCGTACCCGGACAGCGAGTACGTCGCGAAGATCAGGCCGCCGATCGCCGAGCACAGCCCGCTGACCACGTACACCAGCACCTGGGTGCGGGCCACGGGCAGGCCCATCAGCTCGGCCGAGCCCTGGTTGCCGCCGATCGCGTACACCGTGCGGCCGAACCGGGTGGCGTGCAGCACCCACGCCGCGATCGCCACGATCACCAGCGCCACGATCACGCTGGGCGAGATGAACGCGTACAGCGTGCGGCCGTCGAACGCCGTCCCGGTGGGCCACAGCCGGATCCGGCTCTGCGACAGGGACACGAAGAACGGGTCGGTGATGGACAACGAGTTCGGGCTCACCACGAAGCACAGGCCGCGGGCCAGGAACATCGCGGCCAGCGTGGCGATGAACGGCTGCACCTCGAAGACCCGGATGAAGAACCCGACCCCCAGCCCGAACAGGCAGCCCAGCACGAGCACCGCCGCGATCACGGGCCCGGGCGCCCAGCCGGCGATCAGCAGCCGCGCGGTGACCATCGTGGACAACGCCATCACCGCGCCCATGGACAGGTCGATGCCGCCGGTGAGGATCACGAAGGTCATGCCCACCGCGAGCACGATGAGGAACGCGTTGTCGATGAAGAGGTTGAGGATCGTCTGGCTGTCGAGGAACCCGGTGTACCGGGTCGAGCCGATGACGAACACCAGCACCAGGGTCACCAGGGTCGCGAGGACCGACCCGTAGCGGGCCAGCGGCGACGTCCCCCGGCTGCGGGCCACCCGCGTCAGGACGCCGGTCGGAGCCTCGGTCGCGGCCATCACGCCACCACCTCGACGGCCTCGCCGTGCTCCTGGGCCACCGCTCTGCGCCTGGCCCGGAACTTCCGTTGCACCACGGGCGACTGCAGCAGGCAGACCAGGATCACGACCACGGCCTTGAACACCAGGTTGACCTCCGGGGCGATGCCGAGCGAGATCACCGTGATGCGGAGCGTCTCGATGATGAACGCCCCGATCAGGGTGCCGGTGAGCGAGAACTTGCCGCCCATGAGCGACGTGCCGCCGATCACCACCGCGAGGATCGCGTCGAGCTCGATCCACAGGCCGTTGTTGTTCGCGTCGGCCGCGGTGACGTTCGAGCTGATGAGGATCCCGGCGATGGCCGCGCACAGCGCGCTGAAGACGTAGACCGTCCAGATGATGCTGCGGGCCCGGACCCCGGCGAGACGGCTGGCCTCGGGGTTGATCCCCACGGACTCGACCAGCGTGCCGAGCGCGGTGCGCCGGGTCAGCAGCGCCGTGGCGGCCAGCACGACGCCCGCGATGATCGCCGAGACCGGCAGGGTGAGCAGGTACCCGGCCCCGATCGACTTGTACAGCGGGCTGTTGACCGTGGTGATCTGGCCCCCGGTGACGAGCATCGCGATGCCGCGGCCCGCGGTCATGAGGATGAGCGTGGCGATGATCGGTTGGATGCCGATCACCGAGACCAGGAACCCGTTCCACACCCCGAGCACCAGGCAGACGAGCACCGCGGTGCCGATCGCGATCAGCACCGTCGCCGCCGACCCCGGGTTCGGAGACGCGGCGATCTGCGTGCAGGCCACGGCGCCCGCGATCGCGACCAGCGCGCCGACCGACAGGTCGATGCCGCGGGTGGCGATCACCAGCGTCATCCCGATGGCCACCAGCAGGATGGGCGACGTGTTGCGCAGGATGTCGATGAGCGACCCGTACAGGTGCCCGTCCTGCATGCGCACGCCCAGGAACCCGGGCCGCGCCGCGACGTTGACCGCCAGCAGCGCGACGAGCGCGATGAGCGGCCAGAAGACGTTCGACCGGGTGAGGCTCCGCATCACTCCTGCCCTCCGCTCGCGATGAGCTCGAGGACGTCACGCGCGGTGACGTCCGGACCGTTGGCGATCTCGGCGACCTTGCGGCGGTCGCGCAGCACCGCGATGCGGTTGCTCAGGCGCAGCACCTCGTCGAGCTCGGCCGAGATGAACACCACCGACATGCCCTCCAGGGCGAGGTCGTGCACCAGCTTCTGGATCTCGGCCTTGGCGCCCACGTCGATGCCGCGGGTCGGCTCGTCGAGGATCAGCAGGCGGGGCGCCGTCGCGAGCCAGCGGGCGAGCAGCACCTTCTGCTGGTTCCCGCCCGAGAGGTTCCGCACGAGCGCCTCGGGGTTGGCGGGCCGGATGCCCAGCGCCTCGATGTAGTGCGCGGTGAGCTCGTCCTGCTTGCGCTGCGGCACCCGACGGGCCCATCCGCGCGCGGCCTGCAGGCCCAGCACGATGTTCTCCCGCACGGTCAGGTCCTCGACGAGCCCTTCGGCCTTGCGGTTCTCGGAGGAGAACGCGATCCGCTCGCCGATGGCGGTGCGCGGGGTGCGCAGCCGCACCGGGGAGCCGTCGACCTCGAGCGTGCCGGAGTCCGCGTGGTCGGCGCCGAACAGCAGCCGCGCCAGCTCGCTGCGCCCCGATCCCAGCAGCCCCGCGAGCCCGACGACCTCGCCGGGGTAGACGTCGAGGTCGAAGGGCTCGATCGACCCGCGCCTGCCGAGCCCGACCGCCCGCACGAATGGCGTGGGCGCCGACCCGTCGCCCGATCGCGCGGCGGCCTCCTCGCGGGACTCCGCGTCCTGCGCGATGTCCTCGAGCACCGCGAGCTCGCGGCCGATCATCATCGACACCAGCTCGAGCCGGGTCATCTCGCTGGTGCGCCGCTCCCCCACCCTGGCCCCGTTGCGGAGCACCGTGATGCGGTCGGCGATCTCGTCGACCTGCTCCAGGAAGTGGGTGACGAACAGGATGGCGACGCCGTCCTCGCGCAGCCCGCGCATCACCCGGAACAGCTCGGCGACCTCGTCGGCGTCGAGGCTGGACGTCGGCTCGTCGAGGATGAGGACCCGGGCGTCCACCTGCATGGCGCGGGCGATCGCGACGAGCTGCTGGACGGCGATCGAGTGCGCCGACAACGGGGACGCCGGGTCGATGTCCACGTTCAGGCGCCCGAGCACCTCGGCGGCCTGCCGGCGCATGCCGCGCCAGTCGATCCCGCCGGCCCGGCGCGGCTCGCGGCCCAGCATGATGTTCTCGGCCACGGACAGGTTGGGGCACAGGTTGACCTCTTGGTACACGGTGCTGATGCCCAGCGCCTGTGCCTGGGCGGGCCCGTGGATCGCCACGGGCCGGCCGTCGACCTCGATCTCGCCGGCGTCGGGCGGGCGCACGCCGGTGAGCGCTCTGATGAGCGTCGACTTGCCGGCGCCGTTCTCGCCCAGCAGCGCGTGCACCTCGCCGGCGCGGAGGGTGAGGTCGACGCCCTGGAGCGCGCGGACCCCGGGGAACTCCACGACGATGCCGGTCATCCGCACGATGGCCTGGGCGTCGTGCACGGGTGCGGGGATGCCGGGGCCGGGGCCCGGCGGTGTGGTTCGGGTGGCCATGGGACTGCCTTCCGGTCGGCGCCGTGCGGCGCTGGTCGGCGAGGGCGGCTGCGCTGGCCTGGCCGCGGTCCGCCGTCGTGGCGCCTGGGGCTCGTGGCGCCTGGGACTCGTGGTGCGTGGGGCGGGGCGCAGCCCGTGCGGGCTCGGCCGGAGGGGATCCGTCCGCGCCCGCACGGGCCGCCGCCGGGCCGCGTGAGTGACGGCGCGCGGCCCGGCGGTCGGTGACGTCAGTACTGCCGGGAGGGCAGCGCCTCCTTGGCCTGCTCCTGGGTGAAGGTCGTCTCCTCGGTGACGATGCGCGGCTCGACGCTGTCGCCGGCCAGCACCGTTTTGGTGATCTCCATGAGCTGCGGGCCGAGCAGCGGCGAGCACTCGACGATGAAGTTGATCTTCCCGTCGGCGAGGGCCTGCATCCCGTCCTTGACGGCGTCGACCGTGACGATCTTGATGTCCTGGCCGGGCACCTTGCCCGCGGCCTCGATCGCCTCGATGGCTCCCAGGCCCATGTCGTCGTTGTGGGCGTAGACCAGGTCGATGTCGGGGTTCTGCTGGAGGAACGCCTCCATGACCTTCTTGCCCCCGTCGCGGGTGAAGTCGCCGGTCTGCGAGGCGATGACGGTGAAGTTCGACTGACCGGCCAGGACCTCCTCGAACCCCTCCTTGCGGTCGATCGCCGGGGCGGAGCCGGTGGTGCCCTGCAGCTCGACGATGTTGGTGGGCTCCGAGCCGAACTCCTCGACCACCCACTCCCCGGCCTTCTTGCCCTCCTCGACGAAGTCGGAGCCGAGGAACGTCACGTACAGCGACGTGTCCTCGGAGTCGACGGCGCGGTCGGTGAGGATCACGGGGATGCCCGCGTCCTGGGCCTCCTTGAGCACGGTGTCCCAGCCCGTCTCGACCACCGGCGAGAAGGCGATCACGTCGACCTTCTGCTGGATGTAGGAGCGGATGGCCTTGATCTGGTTCTCCTGCTTCTGCTGCGCGTCGGAGAACTTCAGCTCGATGCCGGCCTCCTCGGCGGCCTCCTGGATCGACTTGGTGTTCGCGGTGCGCCACCCGCTCTCCGCGCCGACCTGGGCGAAGCCCATGACGATCTGCTCGTCGCCGCCCCCGCCTCCTGTCGATCCGGAGCCAGAGTCTGAGTCGTTCGCGCAGGCCGTGAGCCCGAGGGCGAGGACTGCTGCGGCGCCTGCCGCGAGGGCGCGCCGCCCGTTCCTGCTGACCATGCTTCTCCTCCTTGAGTCGCACCGGTGCGGGTCCCCTTCGACCCCAAACCATATGTTAACGCTCACATCAGGCATAAGGCGGCAATAAGGAGATTACGGATCCGTAACGGGCGCGAACGCCGAGGGCTCTCCACCGCGGCGGCAGAGCGCGAGCGCGCGAGCGATGCCCGTGGCCGCCGCATGGCAGGACCATGCGCCCACAGAGTCTTCCCGGGTGACCATGCCGGGTGGACGCGTGCACCGAGCCACCCAGGACACCAGGCCCGACGTCAAGGCTGCTTGACATCAACCCTCCCCGAAGCCACGCTGATGTACAGGTTCCTTGACACTAGAGAAGGGCAGCCGATGCGGAACAGCATCCCCGAGCTCCGAGCGGCGGCCGGCCTCACCCAGTCCGAGCTGGCCCAGCGGCTCGACGTCTCCCGCCAGACCGTCATCTCCATCGAACGCGGCCGTTACGACCCGTCGCTTCCGCTCGCGTTCCGCATCGCCCGGTTCTTCGGACGCACGATCGAGGAGGTCTTCCATGCCGACGACTGACGCCACAGCCCGCCCTGCCCGATCACGTGCCATCGCCATGGCCGCCGTGGGGTCGACGGCGGCGCTCCTCGCGGGGGTCGCGCTCGCCCTCGACCGATGGGCCCCGGGGAACATGGGACGAGGGTTCGCGATCGGCGCCCTCATCGGCGCCGCGCTCGCCTGCGTCGCACTCGGGCGCGCGTGGCGGCGGCCCGAGCGCGCGACCACAGGCGACCGGCTGTTCGCGGGCGCCGCTGACGAGCGGGATGAGGCGGTCGCGACGCGAGCCTTCGCCGTGCTCGGGGCCGCTGCCCTCCCGATGACCTTCGCCGCGGCCATCGCGATCGCCCTCGGCGCCCCGGCAGACGCGACCGTCTTCTTCCTGATCGTCGGGCAGGTCGCCGCCGGATGGGTCGCCTTCGCGAGCACGGCCCGCCGCTTCTAGCGAGGCGACAGCACCCGTGGCATGCGGACCGCAAAGCGGCCCTCCGGATCCCCTGAGGCCAGCGAGGCCCGTGCGGCCCGAGCCCGGCAGCGGCTCACCGACTGTCGAGCGTGCGGAGCGTCGCGTCGAGCGCGTCAACGAGGAACGCGAAGCTCTGGTCGACCGACACGGGCAGCCCGAACCCGCCGCGCCGCTCGAGGTCGACGAAGCCGTGCAGCGCCGCGCGCACGAAGCGGATGCTGTCCACGTCGCCCTCGTCCACGCCGTACCCCGACAGGGCCGCCGCCACTGAGGCGACCGCGTCCGCGGCGGCAGCCGCCCAAGCGTCGGAGCTGAGGTTCCGCTGCGTCAGCGGGTACGTCCCGGGGTGCTCGCGCGCGAACCGGCGGTAGGCGTCGGCCACGGCCTGCAGCGCGTCGCGGCCGGACCGGCCACGGCTCGCAGCGCCGAGCCGCGCCGCGAGGTCCGCGGTGGCGGCGGCCGCCACCCTGTCGAGCAGGTCGTCGAGCCCGCCGATGTGCTTGTAGAGGCTCGGGGTGGCGACGCCGAGCCCGCTCGCGACGCGCGCGAGGGTGAGCGCGTCGATCCCCTGCTCGTCGATGAGCGCGCTCGCGTGGCGCACCACGACGTCGGCATCAAGGCCAGCGCGGGCCATGGACGACTCCCCTCGGCGGCTCGTCGGGCTGGTCGGCCTGCGAGCCGGGCGCCGCGGCGACCGCCCGCTCACAGCCGCTCGCCACGTGGCTAATATCCATAGCCGGAAAGCTATGTGCGTTAGCCGCCTCCGTCAAGCGCCCTCACCGCGCCAGAGGACGTCCGCGCACGACGAAGGGGCAGGGCGCCGATGCGACGCCCTGCCCCGGTCCCCCGGCTCGAGCCGGTCAGCGCGTGGCGCCCACGGGCTCACCGTCGGCCGGAGCGGCCTTCGGAGCCTTGGGCGTCTTCGCCTTGATCGTCCGGTCGTCCGGAGCGGTCGAGGCGCGGCGCTTGTTGTAGACGTCGAACGCCACGGCGAGGAGCAGCACCAGGCCCTTGATCATCTGCTGGATCGACTGGTCCACGCCCATGAGCTGCATGCCGTTGCTCATCACGGCCATGACCAGGCCACCGACCATGGCGCCCACCACCGTGCCCACCCCACCGGTGACGGCGGCGCCGCCGATGAAGCCGGCCGCGATCGCGTCGAGCTCGAACATGTTGCCCGCCGCCGGCTGCGCGCCGTTGGACCGCGACGAGTACACGACCCCCGCGATCGAGGCCAGGAAGCCCATGTTGACGAAGATCCAGAAGTTGACCCGCTTGACCTTCACCCCGGACAGCTGCGCGGCGTTGAGGTTGCCGCCGATCGCGTAGACGTGCCGTCCGAAGACCGTGCGCGTGGTGACGACCGTGTAGATGAGGATGAGCGCGCCCAGGATGACCAGCACGATCGGCAGGCCGCGGCTGCGCGAGAGCTGGTAGGCGAACGCCATGACCAGCGCGCCGATCAGCACCAGCTTCAGCACGAACAGCGGCAGGCTCTCGACGGCCTGCTGGTAGGCGATGCGGGCGCGGCGCGAGCGGTAGGCGCTGAACGCGTAGCCCCCCACGCCGATCGCCGCGACCACCAGCGTGAACACGTCATACCCCTGGCCGCCCAGGAAGCCGTTGAGGAACCCGCCGGCGATGGTCTTGTACGAGTCCGGGAACGGCGACAGCGAGATGTTGTCGAGCACCTGGAGCGTCATGCCGCGGAACAGGAGCATGCCGGCCAGCGTGACGATGAAGGCGGGGATTCCCACGTACGCGACCCAGAAGCCCTGCCACGCGCCCACGGCCAGGCCCACGGCCACCGCCGCGAGGACGCCGACCCACCACGGCTGCCCGCCGCGGATGACCAGGACGCCGGACACGGCCCCGGTCAGCGCCACCACGGAGCCGACCGACAGGTCGATGTGCCCGCCGATGATCACGATGACCATGCCGATCGCGAGGATCAGGATGTAGGAGTACTGCAGGATGATGTTGGTCAGGTTGCCCGGGTTCAGCAGGACGCCGTCGGTGAGGATCGCGAACAGGCCGACGATGGCCGCGAACGCGATGAAGATGCCGGACTGCCGCAGGTTCCTGGTGAACAGCTGCTGCAGGGATGCCAATGCGTTCATCGGACCTGCTCCCTCTCCTTGGTCATGAGCTCCATGAGGCTCTCCTGGGTGGCCTCGGCGCGCGGCAGCACACCCGTGACCCGTCCCGCGGAGAGCGTGAAGATCCGGTCGCAGATGCCGAGCAGCTCGGGCAGCTCGGAGGAGATGACGATGATCGCCTTCCCCTCGTCCGCGAGGCGGTTGATGATCGTGTAGATCTCGTACTTCGCGCCGACGTCGATGCCGCGGGTGGGCTCGTCGAGGATCAGCACGTCAGGGTCGGTGTGGATCCACTTGCTGAGGACCACCTTCTGCTGGTTGCCGCCGGACAGCTTGCCCGCGAGGGCCATGACCGTCGGCGCCTTGATGTTCATCGAGCGCCGGTAGTCCTCGGCGACCTTGACCTCTTCGTTGCCGTTGACCCAGCCGCTCTGGGACAACCGGTCCAGGCTGGCGGCGGAGATGTTGCGGCGGATGTCCTCGATGAGGTTGAGGCCGTACTTCTTGCGGTCCTCCGTGGCGTACGCGATGCCGTGCTCGATGGCCTCGCTCACGCTGCGGGTGCGGATCTCCTTGCCGCGCAAGAAGATCCGGCCGCTGATGTCACGGCCGTAGCTGCGCCCGAACACGCTCATCGCCAGCTCGGTGCGCCCGGCGCCCATCAGGCCGGCGATGCCGACGATCTCGCCCGCGCGGACGTCGAGGCTCGCATGGTCCACCACGACGCGCCCCGGCTGGGTGGGGTGGTGGACGGTCCAGTCCTCGATGCGCAGGACCTCCTCGCCCACCGTCGAGACGTGGTCGGGGTAGCGCTGGTCGAGGTCCCGGCCGACCATCCCCTTGATGATCCGCTCCTGGCTGACGTCGCCGCCGCGCATGTCCAGGGTCTCGATCGTGCGGCCGTCGCGGATGATCGTGGTCGAGTCCGCGATGGAGGCGATCTCCCCGAGCTTGTGGGAGATCATGATCGACGTGATGCCCTGCTCCTTGAGCTGGCGCAGCAGGCCGAGCAGGTGCTCGGAGTCGGAGTCGTTGAGCGCCGCCGTAGGCTCGTCCAGGATCAGCAGCTTGACGCGCTTGGACAGCGCCTTGGCGATCTCGACGAGCTGCTGCTTGCCCACGCCGAGCTGGCCGACGGGCGTCACGGGAAGCTCGTCCAGGCCGACCCGCGCGAGCAGCTCGGCGGCGTCGGCGTTCGCCTTGTTCCAGTCGATGAGGCCGCGCGCGGAGCGCTCGTTGCCGAGGAAGAGGTTCTCGGCGACGGAGAGGAAGGGCACCAGCGCGAGCTCCTGGTGGATGATGACGATCCCCTTGTCCTCGGAGTCGTTGATCGAGCCGAACTCGACCTTCTCCCCGTCGAAGACGATGTCGCCGTCGTAGCTGCCCGCGGGGTACAGCCCGGACAGCACCTTCATCAAGGTGGACTTGCCCGCGCCGTTCTCGCCGCAGATGGCGTGGATCTCGCCGCGCCTGACGTTCAGGGTGACGTCCTGCAGGGCCTTGACCCCGGGGAACGTCTTGGTGATGGAGTGCATCTCAAGAATGTGGTCGCTCATGCGGCCTCGACCGTCCTTGCTCGTGTGCGGACTGGGTACCTCGCGACGACCGGGGGCACGGTGTCCGTGCCCCCGGCCGTCTGCGGGACGCGCCGGCCTAGATCAGGCCTGGCCGCTCGCGACCTGGGCGTCGGTCCAGTAGCCCGAGTCCACCAGCAGGGACTTGATGTTGCCCGCGTAGACGATGTCCGACTCGAGCAGGTAGGACGGGACGATCTTCACCTTGTTGTCGTACGTCTCGGTGTCGTTCGCCTCGGGCTCCTCGCCCTTGAGGAAGGACTCGGCCGCCGTGACCGCCTGCGTGGCGAGCTTGCGGGTGTCCTTGAAGATCGTGGAGAACTGCACGCCGTCGTTGATGAGCTTGATGGAGGCGATCTCCGCGTCCTGGCCGGTGACGATCGGCAGGCCGGCGTCCTGGCCGGGGCCGTAGCCGGCGTTCTGGAGCGCCGTGATGATGCCGCGCGAGATGCCGTCGTACGGGGACAGCACGCCGTCGACCTTGCTGCCGTCGGAGTAGGTGGACGTGAGCAGGTCCTCCATGCGCTTCTGCGCGGTCTCCTGCAGCCAGCGCAGCGTGGCGGCCTTCTCGATGTCCGTCTGGCCGGACTTCACGACGATCGTGCCCTCGTCCATGTACGGCTTGAGGGTGTCGATCGCGCCCTTCCAGAAGAAGTGGGCGTTGTTGTCGTCCAGTGAGCCGGCGAACAGCTCGACGTTGAAGGGGCCGGTGGCGGAGCCCGCGGCCTTGCCGTCCTCGGCGAGCAGGCCGAGGCCCACGAGCAGCGACGTGGCCTGCTGCACGCCCACGTTGTAGTTGTCGAACGTCACGTAGAAGTCGACGTTCTCGGTGCCGTTGATCAGGCGGTCGTAGGCGATGACCGGGATGTTCTTCTCGGCCGCGGCCTCGAGCTGGTTGGCCAGCGCGGTGCCGTCGATCGAGGCGACGATGAGCAGGTCGACGCCCTTGGTGATCATCTGGTCGATCTGCTGCTGCTGGGTCGGGATGTCGTCGTTCCCGAACTGCAGGTTGACCTCGTACCCGGCGGCCTTGAGGCCGTCCTCGACGGCCTTGCCGTCGGCGATCCAGCGCTCGGAGGTCTGCGTCGGCATCGCGACGCCGACGGTCTTGGCGCCGTCGCCGCCTGCGGCGGGCGCCGCGTCGGTCTCGCCGCCACCGGCGCCGTCGCCGGCACAGGCAGCGAGGCTGAGCGCGAGGGCTGCGCCCAGCGCCACGATCTTGAGGCTCTTCATGTCCGTCTCCTCCTTGAGAAGGTGATGCTGATCTCGAGCTGGTCAGGGACCGGCCGCCCCGGGGGACCGAGGTGGCGGCCGGTTGATGCGCGTGCGCGAGGGGTGGACGTCATCGCGCCGGCTGCGGTGAGGCGACAGCGCCTGCCCGTCCGGCCCGGTCAGCGACCGATGAGTTCGACTCTTCTTCGAGCACGACCCCAACCTTCGACTCTTGTCTTCATTTCGTCAAGACAGAACGGGATGAACGAAGGTTGCAGATCAATAACAGACGCCCCGGCCTCCTCTCGGGAAGCCGGGGCGTCACGTTCTGTTCATTTGTCGAACGGACTAGCCGCTCGCATCACGCCATGTCAGATGCCCTGCGCCAGGCGGTAGTACGCCGCGTTCCACCGGATCGCGTCCTTGAAACCGCGCCGGGTGGTGTCCTTGTCGATCACCAGCAGCTCGGTGCGGGCGATCTCCGCGAAGTCCTCCCAGACCTCGAGCCCCACCGCCGTCGTGAGCACCGTGTGGTGCGCCGCCCCGGCGGTCAGCCACGCCTCGGCGGACGTCGCGAAGTCCGGCTCGGGCACCCACACCGCGCGCGCCACCGGCAGGTTCGGCAGCTCGGCGTCGGGGGCCACCACGTCCACCACGTTCGCCGTCAGGCGGAAGCGGTCGCGCATGTCGGACAACGCCACGACGACGCCCTTGCCCGGGTCGGTGTCGAAGACCAGGCGGACCGGGTCCTCCTTGCCGCCGATGCCGAGCGGGTGGATCTCGAGCTTCGGCTTGGACGTGGTCAGGGTCGGGCAGATCTCGAGCATGTGCGCGCCGAGGATCTTCTCCGCGCCGGGCACCATGTTGTAGGTGTAGTCCTCCATCAGCGACGCGCCGCCAGGCAGCCCCTCGCCCATGACCTTCGCGGCCCGAACCAGCAGCGCCGTCTTCCAGTCGCCCTCGGCGCCGAAGCCGTAGCCTTGCGCCATCAGACGCTGCACGGCCAGCCCGGGGAGCTGGCGCAGCGCGCCCAGGTCCTCGAAGTTCGTGGTGAAGGCCGTGGCGCCCAACTCGCCCAGGAAGGACAGCAGCGCGAGCTCCTGACGGGCGCCGTAGCGCAGCGACTCGTGCCGCTCCCCGCCCTTGCGGAGCTCGGGGACGACGTCGTAGAGCTCCTCGTACTCCGCCACCAGCGCGTCGACGTCCGCGTCGGCGACAGCCTCGACGGCCTCGACGAGCTCGTTCACAGCCCACGTGTTCACCGAGACGCCGAACCGCAGCTCCGCCTCGGTCTTGTCGCCCTCGGTCACCGCGACGTTGCGCATGTTGTCGCCGAACCGCGCCAGGCGGGTGTCGTGCATCGTGGCCCAGCCCGCGGCGGCCCGCACCCATGTGCCGATCGACTTCGCGACCACCGGGTTCGAGTGGTGCCCCACGACGGTCTTGCGCGCCACGCCCAGGCGCGACTGGATGTACCCGAACTCGCGGTCGCCGTGCGCGGCCTGGTTGAGGTTCATGAAGTCCATGTCGATGCTGTCCCACGGCAGCTCGACGTTGGCCTGCGTGTGCAGGTGCAGCAGCGGGGTGCGCAGCGCGTCCAGGCCGGCGATCCACATCTTCGCCGGGGAGAACGTGTGCATCCACGCGATGACGCCGATGACCTTGTCGTCGCTGTTCGCGTCGAGGGCCGCACGGCGGATCGACGCCGAGTCCTTCAGCACCGGCTTCCACACGATGCTCACCGGCACGTCCGAGGACGCGTCCAGCGCGCGGGCGATCTCCTGCGACTGCTCGGCGACCTGGCGCAGCGTCTCCTCGCCGTACAGGTCCTGGCTGCCGGTGAGGAACCAGACCTCGCGGTCGGCGTACGGCTTGCTCATGCGGATGCTCCTGGGGTCTCGTGGTGCGGGACGAGCGGGGTGGCGCGGTCGGGCTCAGCGCCCGTAGACGTTCTGGTACCTGTCGTACAGCGAGTCGATGTGCTCGTGCGCGATCGGCAGCGGCTCGCCGAGCTGGCGCGAGATGTGCACCGTCCGGGCGACCTCCTCGACCATGACCGCGGCCTTCACGGCGGCCTTGGCGTCCTTGCCGATCGTGAACGGCCCGTGGTTGCGCATCAGCACGGCCGGGCTGCGCGAGCCCTTGAGCGTCTCGACGATGCCCTGCCCGATCGAGTCGTCGCCGATCAGCGCGAACGGGCCGATGGGGATGTCCCCGCCGAACTCGTCGGCCATCATCGTCAGCACGCAGGGCACGGGCTCGGCGCGGGCCGCCCACGCCGTGGCGTACGTCGAGTGCGTGTGCACCACGCCGCCCACCTCGGGCATGTTCCGGTACACGTAGGCATGCGCCGCGGTGTCCGAGGACGGCGAGCGGTCGCCGTCCACCAGGTTCCCGTCGAGGTCGCACACGACCATCGACTCCGGGGTCAGCTCGTCATAGGTCACGCCCGAGGGCTTGATGACGAACAGGTCCGCCCCGGCCACCCGCTGCGAGACGTTGCCCGCGGTCCACACCACCAGACCCCAGCGGGGCAGCTCCGCGTGCAGAGCGGAGACGACCTCGCGGACCCGCGCGACCTCGGCCTGGACCTCGGCGGAGAACTGCGCCAGCCCGCTCACGCGTCCGCCCCCAGACGATCGGCGCGCGCCTCGCGGCGGATGGCCTTGAGCCGGTGCATGACCTCGTTGGCGCCGCGGCCGAAGTAGTCGTGCAGCGTCGAGTACTCGGCGAACAGCGCGTCGTACCGCTGCGAGTTCTCCTCGATGGGCGTGTAGGCGGCGACGGTGCGCTTGCCCATCGACTTGGCGGCGGTGCGCACATCCGGGTACGCGCCCGCGGCGACGGCCGCGTGGATGGCGGAGCCGAGCGCGGGGCCCTGGTCGGAGGCGATGGTGCTGAGCGGCAGGCGCGTCACGTCCGCGTAGATCTGCATGAGCAGGGCGTTCTTCAGCAGGCCGCCCGCCACGACCAGCTCGGTGACCGGCACCCCCGAGGAGGTGAACGCCTCGACGATGGTCCGCGTGCCGAAGGCCGTGGCCTCCAGCAGCGCCCGGTACGTGTCCTCGGGCTTGGTGGCGAGCGTCTGCCCCACCACGATGCCGGAGAGCTCGTGGTCCACCAGCACCGATCGGTTGCCGGAGTGCCAGTCGAGGGCGATCAGGCCGTGCTCGCCGATCTGCTGCTCGGCGGCGAGCTCGGTGAGGTACTGGTGCACGGACAGCCCGCGCTCGGCGGCTGCGGTGACGTAGGCCGGCGGCACGCCGTTGTCGACGAACCAGCCGAAGATGTCGCCCACGCCGCTCTGGCCGGCCTCGTAGCCCCACAGGCCCTCGACGATGCCGCCGTCCACGACACCGCACATGCCCGGGACCTGGTGCAGCTCGTCGCCGTTCATCACATGGCAGGTGGAGGTGCCCATGATCGCGACCATCTGGCCGGGCTCGACGGCGTTCGCGGCCGGGGCGGTGACGTGCGCGTCGACGTTGCCGACGGCGACGGCGATGCCCTTCGGCAGCCCGGTCCAGGCCGCGGCCTCGGCGGTGAGCCGCCCGGCGGGGGCGCCGAGCTGGCCGATCTCGTGCTCGACCTTGTCGGCGACGAAGCCGGCGAACTCCGGGTTCAGCGCGGCGAGGAAGTCCGTGCTCGGGTACTCCCCGTCCTGGTAGATGCCCTTGTAGCCCGCGGTGCAGGCGTTGCGCACGTAGCGCCCGCCGAGCTGCCAGACGATCCAGTCCGCCGCCTCGACCCAGTGGTCCATGGCGTCGTAGACCTCGCGGTCCTCCTCGAGGAGCTGCAGGCCCTTCGCGAACTCCCACTCGGAGGAGATGAGGCCGCCGTAGCGGTTGATCCACGCCTCGCCGCGCTCGTGGGCGAGGGCGTTGATGCGGTCGGCGTGCGACTGCGCGGCGTGGTGCTTCCACAGCTTGACGTACGCGTGCGGCCGGTCCGCGAACTCGGGCAGCTCGCACAGCGGCGTGCCGTCGGCCGTGGTCGGGACCATGGTGCAGGCGGTGAAGTCGGTGCCGATGCCGATGACGTCGTTCACGTCGATGCCGTGCTCGGCCTGCGCGGCGGCGAGGGCCGCGGGCACTGCCGTCTTGAGCACGTCGACGTAGTCGGCCGGGACCTGCAGCGCCCACTCGGGGGCCAGGGCCACCGGCTCCCCCGCCTCGGCGGCGGGGCCCGCCGTGAGCTGGCTGTCCATCACGGCGTGCGGGTAGGCGTGCACGCCCGATCCGAGCTCGGCGCCGTCGTGCACGCGGACGACCACCGCGCGCCCGGAGAGGGTTCCATAGTCCACGCCCACCACGAGGGCTCGCTGCGGGTCCACCGTCATGTCGTCGTCCTGTCCGTCGGGCCTCATCGCCGCCAGAACCAGCGTCCCCACATGGAGGACCGCTGACGTCCGCCGGGCTCGTGGCCACCAGCGGACGCCGGCGGCCAAGACCAATGTTAACGCTAACATCAGGATGGCCGTCAAGGAGCCGGGGGCGTCACTCCCCCACCCGGGAGGCGGGCCGCCCGCTCCACGAGCTGGCCCGCACCACGAGCTCCGCCGGGAGGGTGTGGCGCGTCACCGAGCGCCCCTCGAGCGCCGCCGTCAACGCCTCGATCGTCAGCCTGCCGAGCGCCGCGAAGTCCTGCCGCACCGTGGTCAGCGGCGGCGTGAAGTACGCCGACCCGGTCACGTCGTCGAAGCCCGCCAGCGCCACGTCCTGCGGCAGGCGCACGCCGCCCTCCCAGAACGCGCGCAGCAGGCCGAGCGCGAGCTGGTCGTTCGCCGCGAACACCGCCGAGGGGGCGCCCTCGCGGACCATCGCCCGGCCCACCGCGTAACCCCGCTCGGCCGTCCAGTCCGCCTCGATCGGCTCCGGCGCGGCCACCCCCGCGGCGGCGCACTCGGCACGCCACCCGGCCAGGCGGTCCTGCGCGTCGAACCAGTCCAGCGGCCCGGCCACGTGCGCCACCTCGCCGCCGCCCGCCGCCAGCAGGTGCCGGGTGGCCTGGCGCGCCCCGTCGAACTGGTCCACCGACACGGTGTGCAGCCGCACCGCGTCCGGCTGGTCGGCCGAGCTGATCATCACCACCGGCACCGGCGCGTCGAAGTCCTCCACGGCCCGCATCACCTCGACCTGGGGCGCGATGATGACGATCCCCTCGACCCCCTGGCCCATGAAGTGCTCGAGGGCGCCGTGCATGGTCGCCGCGTCGAACCCGCTGATCGTCGCCACGCTGACGAAGTAGCCGGCGTCACGCGCCGCCTCCTCGAGCCCCACGAGCGTGCTCGTCGGCCCGTACAGCAACGAGCCCGTGGTCACCACGCCGATCGTCCCCGAGCGCCGCGTCACCAGGGCCCGGGCCGCGCTGTTGCGCCGGTACCCGAGCTCGCTGATCGCCGCGAGCACCCGGTCGCGGGTCTCCGGGCGCACGCTGGGATGATCGTTGAGCACCCGAGAGACGGTCTGGTGGGACACGCCCGCGACCTCGGCGACGTCGCTCATCGCCGGCGGGCGACGGCGACGCCCGGACGGCCCCGCGCCGCCCTCCCGTGGCCCGCGGCCCGAGTCGCCGGAGAGCCGAGGCTCCGATGGCATCGGTGCTAGCCCGCGTACTCGGCGCCGAGCTCGCGCGAGCGGTCCCGCGCGGCCTCGGCGGCGGCCACCACGGCCGCCCGCACACCATGGGCGTCGAGCTCGCGCACCGCCGCCACCGTGGTGCCGCCCGGGGAGGACACCCGCTCCCGCAGGATCGCCGGGTGCTCGCCACCCTGCTGGGCGAGGGTCGCGGCGCCCTGCACCGTCCCCACCGCGAGGGTCGTCGCCACGTCCCGCGACAACCCCAGCAGCACGCCGGCCTCGGCCATGGCGTCGATCAGGTAGAACGCGTACGCCGGGCCCGATCCAGAGATCGCGGTCACGGCGTCGAGGTCCTTCTCGGGCGCCTCGACGACGATGCCCGTCGCCGCCAGGATCCGGCGCACCAGGGCCATGTCCTCGGCTCCAGCGTGCGTGCCGGCGGAGATCACGCTCACGCCGCGCCCCACCACGGCCGGGGTGTTCGGCATGACCCGCACCACGGCGGCGCCCTCGGGGAGCCGCTGCTCGTAGAAGCTGATCGGCAGCCCGGCGGCGATCGTCACCACCACCGTGCCGGGGCGCAGCACCGGGGACACCTCGGCCAGCACCTCGCCCACCACGTTCGGCTTGACCGCGACGACCAGCACGTCCGCGCGACGCGCGACCTTCGCGTTCGAGTCGCACGAGCGCACGCCGTGCCGCTCGGACAGCTCGTTGGCCCGCAGCGCCGAGCGCTCGGTCACGTCGACGTCCTCGGGCGCCCACCCGGCCTGCAGCAGCGCCGAGACGATCGTCTCGCCCATCACCCCGCCGCCGAGCACCGCCACCTGCGGACGCCGTGCGTCCGTCGTCCCGTCCGACATCGTCAGCCTCTCCGTGCAGCCCAGCGCGTGGACACCGGCTGGCGCCACCCGACGAGCGTATCCATCCGCACGTCGTCACCCGCGCAGGGCTCACGCGCGCCGACTACGGGGTCTGGCGCCGCAACGTCGTCGCGCCCACCAGCACCGCGCCCACGATGAACCCGGCGATCACCAGCACATCGCCGCGCACGTCCGCGAACCCCTCCCCTGCCGCCAACCGCTGCAACGCGTCCACGCCGTAGGTCAGCGGCAGCACCCGGGAGACCGCCTCGAGCACCGCGGGCATCTGGTCGCGCGGCATGAACAGGCCGCAGGTGATGAGCTGCGGGAAGACGAACAGCGGCATCAGCTGCACCGCCTGGAACTCGGTGCGGGCCAACGCGGACGCGGCCAACCCCAGGGTGGCTCCGAGGATCGCGTCCAGCACCGCCACCAGCATCACCACCCACAACGGCCCGGCGACGTCCATGCCCAGCAGGCCGACCGCGACGCCGGTGAGCACCAGGCCCTGCACCACGGCCAGCACGCCGAAGCCGAGCGCGTAGCCGCCGATCAGGTCGGCCCGCCCGATAGGCGAGGCCATCAACCGCTCCAAGGTCCCCGAGGTGCGCTCCCGCAGCGTCGCGACGCTCGTGACCAGGAACATCACGATCAGCGGGAACAACCCCAGCAGCAAGGGCCCGAACCGGTCGAGCACGTCGGTGCCCTCGAACATCCACGCGACCAGCCACAGCAGCAGGCACGGCAGCACGATCACGAGCCCGAGGGTGCGCGGGTCGGCGCGCACCTGGGCCAGCACCCGGCGGGCGGTCGCGAAGGTCAACGCCGCGCTCATCACGACCCCCTGCCGTTCGGCGGCTGGCCCTCGATCAACGCCAGGAAGGCGGCGTCCACGTCGCTCGTGCCGGTTCGGGCCAGTAGCCCGGGCAGGGTGTCGTCGGCGATGACGTGGCCGTCCCGGAGCAGCAGCAGTCGGTCGCACCGGGTGGCCTCGTCCATCACGTGGCTCGACACAAGCAGCGTCGTGCCCCGCTCGCGCAACCGCCCGAACAGGTCCCACAGGTCCCGCCGCAGCACCGGGTCCAGGCCGACGGTCGGCTCGTCGAGCACCAGCAGCTCGGGCGTGCCGAGCAACGCCGCCGCGAGCGACACCCGCGAGCGCTGCCCGCCGGAGAGCGAGTCGACCCGGCGGTGCGCGCAGTCCACCAGGTCCACCTCGTCCAGCACCCTGCCCACGTCGCTGGCCGGGGCGCCCACCACGGCGCCGAGATACCGCAGGTTCCGCTGCACCGTCAGGTCGCCGTACACGCTCGGGGCCTGCGTGACGTAGCCGAGGCGACGACGGAGGCCCGTGCTGCCCGCAGGGAGCCCCAGCACCTCGATCGAGCCCGACGTGATCACCTGCACGCCGACGATCGCGCGCAGCAGCGTCGACTTGCCGCTGCCGCTCGGGCCGAGCACGCCGACGATCACGCCAGAGGGGACCGTCAGGGTCACCCCGTCGAGCGCCAGCGTCCCGCGGCGCCCACCGCGGACCACCCGCAGGTCGGTCGCCCGCACCGCTGGCCCGGGCGCCCGGGCCCCTGGCGCGCCGCCCGCAGGCGCTCTGACGTCAGGCATCTCGCCGCCGGGCGTCTCGTCGCCCCGCGCGGCAGCGTCCGCCGTGCTGGCCGGTGTCGGTCATACGACGAACACTGGCCGCACGGCGGACGCTGCGCAAGACGGCTCCCGGCGACGCGGTCGCCAGGTCGGTCGGTGGGGCTGGCAGGTCAGAGCGTCGCGCCCTCCGCAGAGCCGGCGTCCTCACCCTGCTGGCCTTGCCCCTGCCCGCCGGGCTGGCCCTGCTCGCCGGGCTCGCCCTGGCCGCCCCGCTCGCCCTGGTCGCCGGGCTGACCCTGGCCGCCCCGCTCGCCCTGGTCGCCGCGCTCGCCGCCTCGGTCGTCGCGCTGCTGGCCGGGGTCGTCCTGGCCGGGGGCGCTGTCCTCGCGTCCGCCCGGGCCGCCGCGCAGGCCGGGACCGTCGCCGCCGCCCGGGGCCCGATCGGCGCTCACACCGGCCGGGCCGCGGGGCGCGTCACCCGGGGTGGCCACGTGGCCGACGACGACGCCGCCGAAGAACAGGAGCAGCGCGCCGAGCACGCCGCCGACGGCCGCCAGGACACGGCGGCCGCGGGTCGGCGCGGTCGCGGCCGGCACGGCAGTCGCAGGCGCGGCCGCCGGGGCCGTCGTGGGCGCCGGGGCGGAGGTCTCCGGGGTGCTGCTCTGGTGGGCGTTGGTGTTCGGGGTGTTCTCCATGGGTGCCTCCTCCGAGGGATGTCGGTGAGGTCGATCCTCGGGCGGGCGGCTGAGCCGGCTCCTGGCGCCGGCTGTGGCCCGCCTGAGAGTCCCGGGTCGGAGAGTCCCGGGTCACGCCGGGAGCAGCAGACCGTCCCGGACGAGCCCTCGCACACCCGGCAGCACGTCCGCCGCGACGTCGGCGGCGGGAGCGTCCAGCAGGGAGCCGAGCGCCGCGACGATCTGCCCGAGGCTCAGCTCGCCGTCGCAGGCGCCCACCAGGCCCGCCAGGGCGGTCCCGGTGCGCACCGTGCGGCCCAGTCCGCCGCCCTGGCGGAGCAGCACGATGGAGGGGTCGTCGGCCCCAGGGGTCAGGTACCGCTCCTCGGTGACGTCGCCGGCGACGACGAGCCGCTCGCGGGCCAGAGCGTCGTCGTCGCGCGCCGTCAGCCAGTCGTGGGCCGCAAGGCTTGACTCGATCCACGGCCCGAGCGGCTGGCGCACCGTGCCCGTGACCTCCTCGAGCCGCCGCAGGCTGGGCGCGCCGTGCTCGGGTCGGCGCAGCGTGACGATCCCGAACCCGATGGCCTCGACGTCGCGCGAGGCGAAGTCGTCGAGCCACGCGGCGTACCGCTCGTCCCACGCCGCACGGTCGCGGTCGGGGGTGGTGCCGCCGTCGCGGATCCACGTCTCGGCGTACTGGGCCGGGTCCTGGAGCTCGCGCTGCACCACCCAGCCGTCGAGCCCGGACTCCTCGATCCACTGCCCGACGCGCTCGGACCAGTCCTCTCCCCGGCGCACCTCCCAGTTCCCCAGCAGCTGGGCGACGCCACCGGGCGCCAGCACCCGGCCCACGCCCGTCACCAGCTCGCGCACGATCGCGTCGCCCGTGCGGCCGCCGTCGCGGTACTCGTAGACCGGCACGGCGCCGTCCCCGGCCGCGCCGCCGTGCGCCCGGGGTGTGATCACGAAGGGCGGGTTGGACACGACCAGGTCGAACAGCGGCTCGCCGGGCCTCACAGCGGGCTCGAGCATGGAGCCCTCGCGCAGCTCGAAGCGGTCCTCCCCTAGGCCCGCCAGGCTCGCGTTGAACCGCGCGAAGGCCAGCGCCCGCCGGGAGATGTCGGTGCCGACCACGTGCTCGGCGTGCCGGCTGGCGTGCAGCCCTTGGATGCCGCATCCGGTGCCCAGGTCGAGCACCCGCCCGCGCGGCCCCCGCACCGTCACCTGGGCCAGGGTGGTCGAGGCGCCGCCCACGCCCAGCACGTGGTCGGTGCGCAACGCGGCGCCGGTGGCCAGCTCGCCCAGGTCCGAGGCGATCCACCAGTCGACGACGCTCGGCGTGCTGCCGTCGAGCCCACCGCTGTCGAGCCCACCGGCGCCCAGCCCGTCCGCCGCCTCGTAGGGGCGCAGGTCGACGAGCGCCCGCACGGCGTCGTCCGGCCCGGCCCCTGCCGCGTCCACCAGGCCGAGGCGCCGGGCGCCGTCGACCGTCAGCGAGCCCAGCGCCCGCTCCGCCTGCGCCCGCGGCACGTCCACGCCGAGCACGAACAGGCGCGTCAGCGTCGCGCGGGGGTCGCGGCTGCCCGCGGTGGCGCGCAGCGCGGGCAACGCCTCCTCACGGTGCAACGCGGCCGAGGCCACGGGCCCCAGCAGCCCTTCGACCCCGTCGACGGTGAACGCGGAGCCGGTCAGGTCGCGTCGCAGCGCTGCCAGCAGGGCGGGGTCGGTGCGGGGGGTCCCGATGGTGTCGTCCACCCGACCATCCTCCCGCGTGCGGCCGCCGGCTCAGACCCGCGAGGAGCCCGCCCCGACGTCCTCCCCCGCGGCGTCCACCCCGGCGACGTCCACCACCAGCGGCAGGTGGTCGCTGGCACGCCGGGCAGCGGCGTCGCGCAGGACGCGCGACTTCCGGGCCTCGAGCTCGGGCGAGGCGAGCACCGCGTCGATCCGGTGCCGGGGGCCCGAGGCGCGGAAGGTCGGGGCGGCACGGCCGCCCGCGGTGTCCTGGGCGTAGCGGGCCAGCCGCTGCCACGCCGGGCCGTCAGGCCCCTCGTTGAGGTCGCCGACCACCACCAGCGGCCCCTGCACCTGCGCGAGGTACGCCTCGACCAGGTCGAGGTGGCGGGCGCGCTCCTCCGGATGCACCGACAGGTGCAGCACCACCACCTCGACGCCGTCGACCCGGGCCGTGGCGAACCCCCGCCGCGTCCAGCCCACCCGCCAGGGCAGCCGGTGCGCACGGGGGGCCTCCACCACGGCGTCGGGGCGCGCGAGCAGCGCCGTGGTGCGGGCGGCGAAGTCGTCCACCACGACGCGCAGCCCGGCGCGCTCCGCCCACCGGCGCAGCCGCGCCTTGCGCAGCGGCCCCCGTGGCGGCTCCTGCACGCCCAGCACGTCCACCTGCGCCAACCGCACCACGGCCACGGCGGCGTTCTCGTCGAGCTGCAGCCCTTTCAGGTTGTACGACATGACTCGCATCGCTCTCGCCCCCCGGCTAGTCCCGCACCCTCTCCTCCGCCCGGCCATGCCCCGCGCGGGCGCCGCTCGATATCGGCTGCGGCGCGGCAGGCCCGGCCTCGACCTCTAACATCCCCTCGCGGTCGACCCGCGCCGCCCGCAGCCGGGACAGGATCACGGCGCCGAACGCGATCAGCGTGGCCACGGACGCGATCGCGATCCGCGCCGGGTGGTTCGCGCCGTCGCCCACGCTGATGGCCACGATCGCGGGGGCGATCAGCAGCGCCACCAGGTTCATCACCTTGATCAGCGGGTTGATGGCCGGCCCCGCGGTGTCCTTGAACGGGTCGCCCACGGTGTCGCCGATGACCACGGCCGCGTGCGCCTCGGAGTTCTTGCCGCCGTAGTGGCCGTCCTCGACGATCTTCTTCGCGTTGTCCCAGGCGCCGCCCGCGTTGGCCAGGAACACGGCCATCAGCACGCCGGTGGCGATGGCCCCGGCGAGGAACCCGGCGAGCGGGCCGACGCCCAGGCCGAAGCCGACGGCGATCGGCGCGAACGCGGCGAGCAGGCCGGGCGTCGCGAGCTCCCGCAGCGAGTCCCGGGTGCAGATGTCCACCACGCGCCCGTACTCGGGCCGCACCTCGCCGGTCATGATCCCGGGGTTCTCCCGGAACTGGCGGCGCACCTCGAAGACGATGGCGCCCGCCGCACGCGTCACGGCGTCGATGGCCAGGCCCGAGAACAGGAACACGGTCGCCCCGCCGAGCACCACCCCGACCAGCGTGATCGGCGAGATGATCGAGTAGGTGAGCATCGAGGCCACGATGTCCGAGGTCACCGGCGCCAAGCCGGCCAGGGCCCGGTTCACCGACTCCGCGTAGGCCCCGAACAGCGCGGTCGCCGCGAGCACCGCCGTGGCGATCGCGATCCCCTTGGTGACGGCCTTGGTGGTGTTGCCGACGGCGTCCAGGTCGGTGAGGATCTTCGCGCCCTCGTCGGTGACGTCGCCCGACATCTCCGCGATCCCCTGGGCGTTGTCGCTCACCGGGCCGAAGGTGTCCATCGCCACGATCACGCCCACCGTGGTGAGCAGGCCGCACCCGGCCAGCGCGATGAGGAAGAGCGCGAGCGGGATCGACCCGCCGGCGAGCAGGAACACACCGCAGATGGCGGCGGCGATGATGCCCGCGGTGTACACGGCCGACTCGAAGCCGACCCCGATGCCGGACAGGACCACGGTGGCCGCCCCGGTCAGCGAGGTGCGCGCCACGTGCAGCGTCGGCTTCGACGTGGTGCCGGTGAAGTAGCCGGTGACCCGCAGGATGACGCCGGCGAGGACGACGCCGATGGCCACGGCCACCGCCGCGATCAGCCGCGGGTCGCCGCCGTGCCCCTCGAGCCCTGCGGTGCCGCCGACCAGCTCGGCGAAGGTGTCGGGCAGGTAGGCGAACGCCGCGACTGCGGCCAGCAGCACGCCCACGAGCGCCGCGGTGTAGAAGCCCCGGTTGATGGCCGCGAGGCCGCCCTCCTCGCCGCGCACCCGCGTGACGAGGACCCCCAGCACCGCGACCAGCGCGCCGATGGCGGTCACGATCAGCGGGAAGACGAGCCCGTGCTCCCCGAAGGCCGCCTTGCCGAGGATCAGCGCCGCCACGAGGGTCACCGCGTACGACTCGAAGAGGTCGGCCGCCATGCCCGCGCAGTCGCCGACGTTGTCGCCCACGTTGTCCGCGATGGTGGCCGCGTTGCGCGCGTCGTCCTCGGGGATGCCCTGCTCGACCTTGCCGACCAGGTCCGCGCCCACGTCGGCCGCCTTGGTGAAGATGCCGCCGCCCACCCGCATGAACATCGCGAGCAGCGCGGCCCCGAAGCCGAAGCCCTCCAGGACGGCGGGCGCCTCGCCACGGTAGATCAGCACCACCGACGCCGCGCCGAGCAGGCCCAGGCCCACGACGCACATGCCGACCACCCCGCCGGTGCGGAACGCGATGCGCGCGCCCTCCGCCCGGCCTCCCGGCAACGACGCCGCTGCGGCGACGCGCACGTTCGCCCGGGTCGCCAGCCACATCCCCAGGAACCCGATCGCCGCGGAGAAGCCGGCTCCCAGCACGAAGAACACTGACCGGCCGACCTTGACCCCGGCGTCGCCTGGCAGCAGGAACAGCAGCCCGAAGACCACAGCGGCGAACAGCACGAGCGTGCGGAACTGCCGCGACAGGTACGCGGAGGCGCCCTCCTGCACCGCCGTGGCGATCCGCTGCATCGACGCGGTGCCCTCGTCCGCGGCGAGCACCTGGCGGCGCAGCACCACCGCGTAGAGCAACGCGGCGACGGCGACGGCGGCGATGACACTGACGATGGTGAGGCTCGTCGGTCCGAGCGTGAGCATGCGACCTCCTCGGGCACAGGCGCGGCCCCCTGACCACACCCCTGCCGCACGGCCCCGTTGCCGTGCAGACCCGCGAAGTCTAGTCAGACATATCGCCCCTGGCCTGGGCGGGACCCGGGCTTCCACCAGACGGCCCAGGACGGGATGATGCCGGGCAGCCCCAACGTTTCCGGCTCGCCGTTCGTGGAGGAGTGTGACCGGGCAGATCTGCGCGTGCGACCGCACGCGGCACGACGAGCGATCAGAGCAGGACGGGAGGGACCGATGGCCGACTGGGCACGCGCGCTCGACGAGCTGGTGCGCAGCCGTGGCGTCGCCCTGACCCGGTACGCGTACCTGCTGAGCGGCGACCACCGCGAGGCCGAGGACCTGGTGCAGGACGCGCTGGTCAAGACGTTCAGCCGCAGCCGCCTGCTGCACGACTCGGGCTCCATCGAGGCGTACGTCCGCCAGGCGATCCTCACCACGTACGTCGACGGGTTCCGCCGCCGCCAGCGCTGGGCGGCGATCCGCCACCTCGCCGCGCGCCCGGAGACGCGGCTCGGGCCCGACCAGACGTCGTCCGACCGGATCGACCTGGAAGCCGCCCTCGGCGCGCTCAGCCCGCGCGAGCGAGCGTGCGTCGTGCTCCGGTTCTACGAGGACCTGACCGTGCCGGAGATCGCGCACCGCCTCTCGCTGGCCCCCGGGACGGTCAAGCGTTACCTGAGCGACGCGGTCCGCCGCCTCGAGGACCGCCTCGGATCCATGCCCCCCGACCTCCACGAGGAGCACGACGTCGTGCTCGTCGCCACCGCAAGGAGCGCCCGATGAGCACAGACCTCGCCGATGAGCTGCGCAGGCTCGCCGAGGCCGCGCCCGTGGACAGCAGGCGGGCCGACGAGCTGGGCCTGCGGGCCCACGGCATGGTCGCCCGGATCCGGCGCCGGCGGGCCGCCCGTCGGGGCGCCACCGCGGTGCTGTCGGTCGCGGCCGTGGCCGTGCTCGCCGTCGGCGGGCTCCCCTCGACCCACGCCACCGACAAGCCCCCCGCGAGCTCTGGGGAGAACGCGCTGGGCCGGGACAGGGCGAGCGGTCCCGCGCTGTGCGGGCGCACCCTCGACGAGGCGGGGTGGGCCACGACGAGCCCGGCCCGGCTCGCCGCGCACCCCATCGCGCCCTTCACCTCCGGCCACGCGGGCCTCGGGCTGTGGTTCGCGCTCGCCTCGACGGAGGGCCACGACGCTCGGGGCGGCTCGCGTGGCGGCGGCGACGCAGCGGCCGCGGCCCCCAAGGTCACCGTGACGTCCCTCGACACGCTCGACGCCGTGGCGGTCGCGGGCGACGGGCGGATCGTCGGCGTCCTCGACCGCGGCGCGCCCGCGATCACCGAGGTCGCCGTCAACGAGGACGAGGGCTCGCGGCTGATGGCCACCGGGACGGCGGCGATCCCGCTCCGCTCCTGCGACCCCGCCGACGAGACCCTCCCGGCCGGCGAGTACGCCGTGCACCTGAGGCAGACCGGGACGATGCACCACGCCGTCGACGGCTCGGCGGCGCTGGTGGCCGTCAGCGACCCGATCGCCATCACGCTCCCGACGCTCTCCGGCACGGGGTTCCCCTCCTGCGGCGAGGCGTTCGACCCCGACAGCAACAGCGTCGACGGCATCGAGGCGCGGCTCCGCTCCAAGATCCCGCCGGTCATCGACGCCGGCGGGCACGTCGACTTCGACCTCGAGGTGACGAGCACCTCGCGCTCGCGTCTGCTCAGCGGGCAGGGCTTCGCCGCCGGGCTCGTCTTCGAGCAGCACGGCGTCATCGTGGGCGGCGGGGCGGTGCCCATCGTGGGCGACGTCATCAGCGCTGGCCGCATGTTCGAGCTCTCGTCCGGGCGCGCCGCCGCGGTCGACTGCGAGGGGATCCCGCTGCCGCCAGGCGAGTACACCGCCTATCCCGTCCTGGACGTGCAGGTCGACGACGTCAGCCCGTCCGGCTGGGTCGCGCGACCGGTGGCCGACCTGCGCACCGTGGTCGCCGAGCCGCTGACCCTCACCGTCCGATGACCCACGACGGCACGAAGCGCGGCCATGGCTGACTGGGAGGACGCGCTCGACGAGCTGGTCCGGCTCCGCGGCACCGCGCTGACCCGCTACGCGTACCTGCTGTGCGGGGACGCCGCCGAGGCCGAGGACCTCGTACAAGACGCGCTGGTCAAGACCTTCAGCCGTCGGCGCTCGCTACGAGACCCCCGGGCCATCGAGGGGTACGTCCGCCAGTCGGTGCTGACCACCTACCTCGACGGCTTCCGGCGGCGTCGCCGCTGGGCGGCCATCCGGCACCTCCTGGCTCGGGAGGAGGCGCGCCCCGGCCCCGAGCGCGCCGCAGCGCAGCGCATCGACGTCACCGCCGCGCTGGGCGGCCTGTCGCCCCGCGAGCGCGCCTGCGTCGTCCTGCGCTTCTACGAGGACCTGACCGTGCCGGAGATCGCCAGACAGCTCAGCCTCGCGCCGGGCTCCGTCAAGCGGTACCTCAGCGACGCGATGCGCCGGCTCGAGACGCACCTCGGCCCTCTCGAGCGCGCCGACCACGACGAACGAGCAGTGCTCACCCTCACCAGCAGCACGCGCTGACCGCGCCCACGGCGCGAGACCGGCTGCCCGCGGCATCCCCGCCGGGCGGCGATGAACCACCGGATGGCCCGGCAGGGGGCGGGCCCACCCGGTGCCGACGGGCCTCGGGCCGGCCGCGCCGCCGGCCCGAGGCCCGTCGCAGCGGCTGAGACCCGTGATCAGGCCTCGAGCGCGGCGTCCACCGTCTCGTGGATGGTGAAGACCTGTGTCAGCGCCGTGATGTGGAAGACCTTCAGCAGCCGCTCGGAGTCGATGACGAGCTGCAGCCTGCCGCCGACGCCGCGCACCTTCTTGAGCACGCCCAGCAGCACTCCCAGGCCCGTCGAGTCCATGAACCCCACCTGCGTCAGATCCACCACCAGGTCGGCGCGCCCCTCGTCGACGAGGGCGGCCAAGCGCTCCCGGAGCACCGACGCGGTGAACACGTCGATCTCGCCCGTGACCTCGACAACCGTCAGGCCGCCCACGTCTCGGCTGGTCACGCCCACATCCATCGCTGGCTCCCGCATCGTTCCACTAGTACGAGCATTCAAACAGCCTTTGAGGGCTGCCTGGCGCCACGCGCCACAGTCCTTCCCTCACGCCCGCCTGACCGCCGCGAGCGCCGCCCGGTACTCCGGGGTCGTCCCATCGGGGCGCACCTGCTGCAGCACATGGTGGCGCACGCCGAGGCGACGCAGGGTGGCCCGCAGCTCCTCGACGTCCGACGGGCTCAGCACGGTGGGGTCGACGGTGGTGCGGACCTGCACATCGACCCCCGAGTCGAGCACGAGCCGCAGCGACGTGAACGCCGCGTCGGCGGCGGCCCCCACACCGGTGATCGCCCGGTACAGCGCGGCGGGGGCCTTCACGTCGAACCCGATCCAGTCGACCAGCGGCAGCATGGCCGCGAGCCGCCGCGGGTAGGCGCCCGAGGTGTGCAGCCCGACGCCATAGCCCGCCTCGCGGATCTCTCGGGCGGCCGCCGGCAGCCCTGGCTGCCTGGTCGGCTCGCCGCCCGAGAGCACCACGCCGTCGAGCAGGCCGTGCCGGCGGCGCATCAGCCCGCGCACCCGGGACCAGGGGACCTGGCCGGGTGCGCGGGGATCGATCAGGCCGGGGTTGTGGCAGTACGTGCACTGCCACGGGCACCCCTGCAGGAAGAGGGTCGCGACGAGCTTGTCCGGCCAGTCGCACGTCGACAGCGGGGTCATGCCCGCGATCGCCAGCGAGTCCGCCGTCGGCTCGTCGCCAGCCCCTGCGCAGCACGCGGCGTCGGAGGTCATACCAGGATCGCCGACTCCTGGAACGGGACGCGCTCGGCGTGCTCGCCCTTCTTGCCCACGTTGAACGAGCTGACCGGGCGGTGGTAGCCCATCACCCGGGTCCACACCTCGCACACCACGGGCGCGGCCCCGGGGTCGGCCTCGGCGCAGCGCTCGCAGGTGGGGTGCTCGCCCGCCAGGTAGCCGTGGCTCGGGCAGATCGAGAACGTCGGGGTGATGGTGATGTACGGCAGCCGGTACGTCGACAGGGACCGGCGGACGAGCTCCCGGCAGGCCGACGCGCTGGACATGCGCTCCGACATGTACAGGTGCAGCACCGTCCCGCCGGTGTACTTGCCCTGCAGCTCCTCCTGGCGCTCGAGGGCCTCGAACGGGTCGTCGGTGAACCCGACGGGCAGCTGCGAGGAGTTCGTGTAGTACGGGTGGTCGGGGGTGCCCGCCTGGATGATCTCGGAGAACCGCTTCTTGTCCTCCTTGGCGAACCGGTAGGTGGTGCCCTCGGCGGGTGTCGCCTCCAGGTTGTACATGTGCCCGGTGGACTCCTGGAACTCGACCATCCGCGCCCGCACGTGGTCGAGCAGTCGCACGGCCATCGCGTGCCCGGCCTCGGTGGTGATGTCCTCGGCGTCGTCGGTGAAGTTGCGGATCATCTCGTTGATCCCGTTGACGCCGATCGTCGAGAAGTGGCTGTCCAGGGTGCCCAGGTACCGCCTGGTGTATGGGAACAGCCCTTCGTCGATGTACCTCTGGATGACGGTCCGCTTGACCTCGAGCGAGTCGCGCGCGAGCTCGAGCAGGCGGTCCAGCTCCTTGAGCATCACCGCCTCGTCGCCCCGGTGCAGGTAGCCCAGCCGGGCGCAGTTGATCGTGACCACGCCCAGCGACCCGGTCTGCTCCGCCGATCCGAACAGCCCGTTGCCACGCTTGAGCAGCTCGCGCAGGTCCAGCTGCAGGCGGCAGCACATCGACCGCACGTCGCCGGGCTTGAGCTCGGAGTTGAGGAAGTTCTGGAAGTACGGCAGCCCGTACTTCGCGGTCATCTCGAACAGCCGCTCGGCGTTCTCCGACTCCCACGGGAAGTCGTGCGTGATGTTGTACGTCGGGATGGGGAACGTGAAGACCCGGCCCGAGGCGTCGCCCTCCGTCATGACCTCGATGTACGCGCGGTTGATCAGGTCCATCTCGGCCTGGAGGTCGCCGTAGGTGAAGTCCATGGGCTCGTCGGCGATCATCGGCGCCTGGTCGCGCAGGTCGGCGGGGCAGGTCCAGTCGAACGTGAGGTTCGTGAACGGCGTCTGGGTGCCCCAGCGCGACGGCACGTTGAGGTTGTAGACCAGCTCCTGGATGCCCTGCCGGACCTGGGTGTACGTGAGCTGGTCGACCCGCACGAACGGCGCCATGTACGTGTCGAACGAGCTGAACGCCTGGGCTCCTGCCCACTCGTTCTGCATCGTCCCGAGGAAGTTCACGATCTGGCCGATCGCCGAGCTGAAATGCTTGGGCGCCCGGGCCTCCACCTTGCCCGGCACCCCGTTGAGCCCTTGCTCGAGCAGGGTGCGCAACGACCAGCCGGCGCAGTACCCCGCGAACATGTCGAGGTCGTGGATGTGCAGGTCGCCCTCGCGGTGCGCCCGGCCGATCTCCGGGGAGTACACGTGGCTCAGCCAGTAGTTGGCGATGACCTTGCCCGAGGTGTTGAGGATCATCCCGCCGAGCGAGTACCCCTGGTTCGCGTTGGCGTTCACCCGCCAGTCGCTGCGGTCCAGGTACTCGTCGATCGACGAGCCGACCTCGACGACGGGGTGATGGTCCATGGTGCGACTCCTCAGTGAGATCTCCGCATTGCCACTACATGTGGGGGCGGGCGCGGCATCGGACAACAAGATGTGCCATCTTGGGTCGCTGCGGCGAGGGCAGCCGGGGACCTTGGTCCCTGCCGGGGAGGCCCGCGGCCCGCCACCACGGCACACGCTCCGCGCATTCCCCCGAACGCCCGGCGTGTCGCTGCCGGGAGCCGTGGGCGAGGGCTCGTCGGCGGCCCCGGGGCGCGCCAGGAGCCCAGCCGCCGATGGGAGGATGAGCGCCATGGTCCACACCGGCGAGCTGCTCGATGTGCTGCTCGCGGGGGGTCGCAGGAGCGACCGCCTGACGCACCTGCGCCACCTGCCCGCGCGCGCGGGCGAGCAGGTGGACTGGCCCGCCTGGGCCGATCCCGACCTGGTGCGCGGCTATCGGAGCCTGGGCGTCGAGCGCCCGTGGCGCCACCAGGCCGAGGCGGCCGACGCGGCATGGTCGGGCAGGCACACGGTGCTCGCCACCTCGACGGGCTCTGGCAAGTCGCTCGCCTTCTGGCTTCCGGCCCTCACCGCCGTGCGCGCGGACGTCGCCGCCGGGACGCTCGACCCCGGCCGCATCGAGTCGGCGGCGCGGCGAGGCTCGGTGCTCTACCTCTCCCCCACCAAGGCGCTCGCCGCCGACCAGCTCGGCTCGGTCCAGCGTGTGCTCACGGCCTCCGGGGCGCGCGACGTGCGCGTGGCGACCTGCGACGGCGACACCGGCCGCGACGAGCGCCGGTGGGTGCAGGAGCACGCCGACGTGGTCCTCACCAACCCCGACTTCCTGCACTTCGCCCTGCTGCCGAACCACCGTCGCTGGTCCCGGTTCCTCGGCTCGCTGCGCTACGTCGTGGTGGACGAGTGCCATGCCTTCCGGGGGGTGTTCGGCGCCCACGTCTCCGCGGTGCTCCGCCGGCTGCACCGGGTCAGCGCCTCGTACGCGCCCCAGCAGCCCAGGCTCCCGGGATCTGCGCAGGAGGCCCGGCGGCCGGCCACGCCCGGCCCGGTGTTCCTCCTCGCCTCGGCCACCACCTCGGACCCGGCCGCGAGCGCGGCTCGCCTGGTCGGCGGCGAGGGCCGCGAGATCGTCGCCGTCACCGACGACGCGTCCCCCGCCGGTCGCAAGACGTTCGCCCTGTGGCAGCCTCCCGAGCTGCCCTCGGCCGGCGGGCCCTGGTCGGACCTGCTGCCCGAGGCCGACCCGTGGGCCACCCCGTTGCCGGGAGACGCCCCCGGGCCGGAGGGCTCCGGACCGGTGGGGACCGGCCAGGAGCAGGTCGCAGAGGAGCCCGACCGTCCCCGCCGATCGGCGACAGTCGAGACCGCGGACCTGCTCGCCGACCTCACCGCGGCGGGCGCCCGCACGCTGGCCTTCACCCGTTCCCGCAGGTCCGCGGAGTCGGTGGCGACCATCGCGCAGGAGCACCTGGACGCGGTGGACCCCAGCCTGCGCGGCGTGGTCGCGGCGTACCGCGGCGGCTACCTGCCCGAGGAGCGCCGTGCGTTGGAGCAGGCCATCCGGGACGGCAGGCTGCGGGCCCTCGCCACCACGAACGCCCTCGAGCTCGGGGTGGACATCTCCGGGCTCGACGTCGTGCTCATCTCCGGCTGGCCCGGCACCCGCGTGTCGATGTGGCAGCAGGCCGGCCGCTCGGGACGCGCTGGCGCCGAGGGCCTCGTGGCGCTCATCGCGCGGGAGGACCCGCTCGACACCTACCTGGTGCACCACCCCGAGGCCATCTTCGACACCCCGGTCGAGGCGACCGTGTTCGACCCTGCCAACCCATACGTCCTGGCGCCCCACCTGTGCGCCGCCGCCGCCGAGCTGCCGCTGCGCGAGGAGGACCTGCCCCTGTTCGGCCCGCGCACGCGGGAGCTGCTCGACTCCCTCGTGGCGCGGGGCGCCCTGCGCCGCCGCGCGTCCGGCTGGTACTGGACCCACGCCGAGTCCGCGGCCCGGCTGACCGACCTGCGCGGCTCCGGCGGCGACCCGGTGCGCGTGGTCGAGCTGTCCACCGGCCGCATGCTCGGCACGGTCGACGCGGCCGCAGCCGACTCCACCGTCCACCCCGGCGCCGTGTACGTGCACCAGGGGGCGACGTTCGTGGTGGACGAGCTCCACCTGGCCGACAGCGTGGCGCTGGTCTCCCGCCGCGACGTCGACTACGGCACCTGGGCCAAGTGGGTCACCACCACCGAGATCCGCTCGGTGGACCAGGAACGCCAGTGGGGCCCGGTGCGGTGGGGCTTCGGCGCCGTGGACGTCACCACGCAGGTGGTCAGCTACCAGCGCAAGCGCGTCCCCGACATGCAGTCGCTGGGCACGGAGGTGCTCGACCTGCCGGCCCGCACCCTGCACACGTCGTCGGTGTGGTGGACGGCGCCCGCCGAGGTGCTCGAGGCGGCGGGCGTCACCGCGGAGACCGCGCCGGGCGCCCTGCACGCGGCCGAGCACGCCTCGATCGGCCTGCTCCCCCTGCTCGCCACCTGCGACCGCTGGGACCTGGGCGGCGTCTCCACCGCCCTGCACGTCGACACCGAGCAGGCGACTGTGTTCGTGCACGACGCCTACCCGGGCGGCGCGGGGTTCGCCGAGCGCGGGTACGAGCTCGGGGAGACCTGGCTGCGCGCCACCCGGGAGGCCATCGCCACGTGCCGCTGCGCGAGCGGCTGCCCGGCCTGCGTGCAGTCGCCCAAGTGCGGCAACGCCAACAACCCGCTCGAGAAGGCGGCCGCCATCAGGCTGCTCGACGCGGTGCTCGCGCACTCCCCCGGGAGCTGACCCGCCGCGCCTGGGTCGTCCGGCCGTCCTCGGATTGCCCCACCGGTCGAAAGCTCGCCGGCTCCGCCGGTCGCCACGGCTCCACGATGGGTCACATGCTCCCGTCGATCGTCAGGTGCGCCATCGCCCAATCACCGGCCCCACCGGGCTGTCGTGGGCCCTGCGCGGGCCGTCGCGTGAGCTCGGCCCGCCGGGGTGGAGCAGTCGACCGCGACACCCAGCACCCCTGCCCCCTCGTGCGCGCAGTCGCGGAGCACACCGCCGTTGCGCTCGACCGCTTCTCGGGCCACTGCGCACGCCCCGTCGACGTCGCCCGACGCGCCGAGGAGGTGCTCCGCGCCCGCGAGCGCGGCCAGGTCCGCCGCAGTCTGGGCGCGCCAGCGACCGCCCTGGGCGCCGGCCATCAGGCCGAGCGCGAGCATGAGGAGGACGACCACCGCGATCAGCCCCAGCGCGAGCACCGTGCCAGACCCGCGCTCGCCGTCCTCGCGGTGGAGGGCCACCGGCGGGCGCGCCCGCTGAGCCTGGAGCAGGGACGCGCCGCAACGGGCCCGCCCACGCCATGAGGACGCACGGGCGTCGCCGCGCGGCGTCACGGCTCGACCCATGCCGTGGCGGAGGCGGCGACCCGCACGGGGGCCAGGTGCAGCGCGCCCACCGTCGACGGGCTGGTGACCGAGACCGTCACCCAGTCGCCGTCCCGCCCGAGCTCGACCTCGGCGCGCGCGCCCGCCAGCCGGGTCACCACCTCGTCGACGGCAGCCTCGTCCTCGCCCAACGCCGCGATGCGAGCCCCGGCCCGTGCCGCGTCGGCGCATCGGAGCTGGGTGGTGGCAGCCGACGCGAGGACGAGCAGGGCGACCAGCAGCACGACGACCGCTGGCAGCGCCACGGCCAGCTCGGCCGTGGCGCTGCCGCGCTCGCGCTCATCGTGCGACGCCGGGCGGTGGGTCATGTCGAGAGCGCCGTGCGGATGATGCCCTGCAGCAGGGCCTGCACCTCGGCGCTGCGCAGGACCACGACCAGCAGGCCGGCCAGGCCGACGGCCGCGATCGTCGCGATCGCGTACTCGGCCGTGGCCATGCCCCGATCCCCTGCGGCGTCGCGGGCCTCCGCCCAGCGTGTCGACATCCGTGCGAGCCGCCCACGCCGCACGGTCCCCTGTGCCGCACGGACCGGCGTGGCATCTCCGCACCGCTCCGGGCGCCCGTCTGCTTGCTGTGCCGGGTCCGCCCGCCGCGCCGCGTACTCCGTCTGTGCCGTCATGTCGCTCCTCCTATCTGGTGCGGCCCACGGGGCGTGGGCCGCGAGTGACACCACCGTCCCGTCGACGGGCTCGGCGCTGGCAGTCCCGCCGCGCGACCACGGAGCGCCGACGACGCCCCGGCTGGCTGTGGGTGGCCGAGACACGCGATCGGCCCGCTCCGACGGAGCACGTCACTGGAGCAGCCCTTCGGCGAGGGAGAGCATCACCGGGGCCAGTCCCAGCAGCACGAACGCCGGGAGGAAGCACAGGCCCAAAGGCAGCACGAGGTGCACGCCCATGCGCGCGGCGGCCTCACGAGCGGCCCGCTGGCGTCCGCGGCGCACCGCCGCGGCTTGCGAGCGCAATGCAGCGCCGGGCGCCGAGCCCGCGCTCCAGGCGGGCTCCAGGCAACGGGCCACCGCCTCCAGGCGGCGCGGCGCCCGCGCCCATGCCTCCTGCCACGACGAGCCGAGCACGAGCATGGAGCCGGTCCGCTCGAGCGCCTCGCCGTCGCGGCCCCCGACCGCCGCGCCGACGGCCTGCAGCGCGTGCGGGACGCTGACACCCGTCGCGAGCGCGACGTCGACCAGCTCGAGCACCAACGACACGTCGAGCGGCGCGACGGCTCTCGCATCGCGGTCTCGGCCCGCGCCGCCTGCCCGAGGGGCCGCGACCGCGGCACGTCGCACGCACGGGCCCAGCGCCCAGCCCGCGCCGGCCCCCACCAGCAGGACGGAGACGAGCACGCCGACCCCGATCGGGGTCATGCGTCGGCCCCCGCCGCCCGGGCGCCCGCGAGCATGCGCGCCGTCCACCAGCGCCCGGCGAGGAGGAGCGCGCCACCGAGGATCGCCGCGAGGGAGCCCGCCCCACCGCCCAGCACCACCTGCAGCGGGTCCGCGCCCAGTGCGTAGCCGAGGACGAGCCCGAGCGCCGGCAGCCAGGCCAAGACTGTCGCGGTCGAGCGCGGCCCCGCGAGGATGGTCCGGCGCTCGGCCTCGATCTCGTCCTCCGCCACGATGCCCTCCGCGACGCGCTCGAGCACCGGGGCGAGCGGGGCTCCCAGGCGGACTGCGAGCACGGCCGCGGCGCGCACGGCCTCCACGTGGCGCGCGCTCCGCTCGCCTGATCCCGAGGACCTCATGGCTCGCCCCGGGCCGGGGCCGACCACGGAGAACAAGGCGCCGAGATCGGGGATGCCGTCGGGCGACGTCGGCACGCCGACCGCCCGCCACGCCTCGACCGGCGGGCGACCGGCCCGGAGGGCGGCGCTCACGACGCCCACGAGCTCGACCAACGGAGGCGCCGTGGGACCTGCCTGCCGCCCGGAGACCCGCTCCACGAGGCCGCGCCACCCCGCGCCCCGGGCGCCGTCCGCCGCCCTCGCCAACCGGCCCGCCTGGAGCTCGATCCGCGCGGCGCGTCGACCCACTCCCCGACGGGCCGGCGACGAGGGCGCTCTGCGCCCGCCGGGGCCCCGGGCAGCGAGGACTGTCGCGGCGACGAGCAGCGCCAGCAGCGTGCTCACGCGCCGAGCCTGCGGGCCAGCGCCTCCCAGCCGCTGGCCTGGGTGGGGACGCCGCCGGGCGAGACGCTGAGCGCGGTCTCGACCATCAGCGCGCCAGACCTGTCGCGGCGCACCACGGCGATCTCCGCGACATAGCGGCGGCCGTGGTCCCGGCGCAGGTGCAGCACCGCCTCCAGGGCGCTCGCCGCCTGGGCCGCGAGTGTGGCGCGGTCCATGCCCGCGAGCGCAGCGAGCGCCTCGAGCCGGGCCGGGACGTCCGCGGCGGTGTTGGCGTGCACGGTCGCGCAGCCGCCGTCGTGCCCGGTGTTGAGCGCTGCGAGGACCTCGCGGACCTCGGCCCCGCGGCACTCTCCGAGCACGATGCGGTCGGGGCGCATGCGCAGGGCTTGCCGGACCAGCTCGGCGAGGCCGATGTCGCCCGCCCCGTCGACGTTGGCGGCTCGGGCCAGGAGCCGCACGACGTGGGGATGCGCGGGAGCGAGCTCCCCGGACTCCTCGATGCACACGATCCGCTCGTCGGCAGGGGCGAGCGACAGGAGCGCGGAGAGCAGTGTCGTCTTGCCGCTGCCCGTCGCCCCCGAGACCAGGAAACTGACCCGGGCGGCCACGAGCGCCCGGAGCACCGGCGCCAGCCCGGGAGCGACGCCGCCCGCCGCGACGAGCTCCTCGAGGGTGAAGGCCCGTTGGCGCAGCGCCCGAAGGGACAGGAGCGTGCAGGCGCCAGCTATCGGGGGCAGCACGGCGTGCAGTCGCGTGCCGTCGGGCAGGCGCGCGTCGACCGTGGGCCTGGCGTCGTCGAGGCGCTGCCCGCCCGCGGCGGCGAGCCGCACCGCGAGCTCGCGGACCTGGGCTGTCGTCCCGAGGTCCACCGCGACCCGTTCGAGCCTCCCGGCACGCTCGACCCACACCTCGTCCGGCGCGTTGACGAGCACGTCGGTCACGGCGGGGTCGTCCAGGAACGGCTGGAGGGGCCCGGCGCCGAGCACCTCGGCGCGCACCGCGGCGCCGAGCTCGGCGAGCGCCCGGCTGCCCAGCACCGATCCTGCGGCCCGCACCGCCGCGGTGACGTCCGCCTCGGTGGGTGGGGCGCCCTGGCGGGCGAGCCGGGTCCGCACGTCGTCGACGAGCACAGGATCGGGAGCCCGGCGGGTGATCCGCGCGTCACGGCCGTCGTAGTCGCCATCGCGGTCGCTGCGGGCGTCGCTGGGCGGGACCAGCCCAGGGTCCCGCCCTCCCGCGCCGGCTCGGGCCTCGACGGCCGGGCGGGCGCCCGGCGTCGCCGGCCTCATGCGAGCTCTCGGGTGAGGGAGGCGACCGCCCGGGCCAGCGGGCCCCGGCGTGCGGACGGCCCGGCGCCGCGCTCGACCGCGGCGGCGATGCGCCGGTCGGGGCCCATGCTGGCCGCGACGGGCAGGTCCACCACGTGCGCGAGCTCGAGCACCCCGAGCCCGCCGGGAGCCGGCCCGCGGACCACGAGTCGCACGTCGGGCACGATCCCGAGGATGGCCGCGCGCAACGCGAGCACCCCGGCGACGCCGCGGAGGTCGCGCGGCACGACGACCAGCGCGGTGCGGCAGGCCGCCAGGCCAGGGCCCCGGGCCAGCACGTCGGCCCGGTCCAGGTCGATCACGACGTGCGCGTGGTGCGGGGCGAGCGCGCTCAGCACGTCGGGCACGGCGTCGGCGGGAGGCGGGCCGGGCCTGGTGCGGTCGGCGCTCAGCACGGCGCACGATCCCCACCGTGGGAGCAGCGCGGCCAGCTCGTCTCCGGCGACGGCGCCCCGGGCGTCGGCGAGGTCGGGCCAGCGCAGGCCGGTCGAGTCCTCGAGCCCGACCAGCACGTCGATCCCGCCCCCGGCATGCTCCAGATCGACCAGGCAGGTGGGGCCGTGGCGGGCCAGCCGTCGGGCGAGGGCGGCGGCGAGCGTCGACGCCCCCACGCCACCGCGCGCCCCGACCACCCCGATCGCCCCACCACTGTTCCCTCTGACACCGCGCGACCCGACGTCGTCCCACCCCATCTGCGCCTCCCGCATTCGCCTCGCGCGCCGTGGGTCGGGGCGCCGCCTCCAGCCGTGAGGATCATGAGTGGCGGGGACCACCCGATCCTTGGAGCCCTCAGGCGCCGCGGGACGGTCCTGCCCCCTCACCCGTGGTGGACCGGGTGGGCGGGCAGGGCTGTGGGTGGCGCGCACGCGCGAGGCTGACTATGCGGATGGCCCACCCGTCCCCTGCGACTCCCCTGCCGGTCGTGTCCCACCTGACCAAGGCCTGCCAGGGCCGTTAGGCTCGGCGGGGCGAGGAGCGGACGAGGAGCGGCATGGCGACGGACGCGGCAGGCGCCGATCACGGGGCACACGAGGGTGCGCGCCCCACAGCGCCGCGCGCCCAGCCCAAGACCGCCGCCTTCTTCGACCTCGACAAGACGATCATCTCGACGTCCTCCGCCACCGCGTTCTCGCGGCCGTTCCTGGCGGGCGGCCTCCTGACCAAGCGTGCTGTGCTGCGCACGGCGTACGCCCAGTTCTTCTACCTGGTCGGGGCGGCTGACGCGAACCAGACCGAACGCCTGCGCCGCGAGCTCTCCCGGATGGTCGCCGGCTGGGAGGTCGCGCAGGTCTCGGCCATCGTCGAGGACACGCTGCACGAGTCGATCGACGCCGCGGTCTACGCGGAGGCCGTCGCGCTGATCGACGAGCACCACGCGGCCGGCCGGGACGTCGTGATCGTCTCGGCGTCAGGCGGCGAGGTGGTGCGCCCGATCGCGGCGCTGCTCGGCGCGGACCACGTCATCGCCACCCGCATGGGAGTCGCCGACGGCCGGTACACCGGCGAGATCGACTTCTACGCGTACGGCCCCCACAAGGAGGTCGCGATCCGCGAGCTCGCCGCGAGGAACGGCTACGACCTCGAGGCGAGCTACGCCTACTCCGACTCCATCACCGACGCCCCGATGCTCGGCGCCGTGGGAAACGCCTCGGCCGTGAACCCGGATCGGGCGCTGCGCCGGCTGGCCGCGCAGGAGGGGTGGGAGGTGCTGACCTTCACCCGGCCTGTGCCGCTGCACGCGCTGCTGCGCCCCGGCCGGCCGGCGGCGCTCACGGCCGGGCTCGTGCTGCTCGGCGCCGCTCTGCTGGCATGGCGGCTCGTGGTCAGGGCCCGGCGCCGCGGCTGAGGTCCGCCATCCGGACGCCCGATCCGCGATGTGGCCCGCGACTCCGGACATTCCGCTCAGATTGCGCACGGTCCTTGAAATGCGCTGCCCTCAGGAGTACCAAGGAATCACAACAGAATGACGTGAGGGAACCCACGCGCGAACAGTCCCCGTACGGACAGGTCGGCCGGGGCATCGCCCCCAACGACACCTTGTGCACGCTTGATATCTCTCACGTCGTTTGTTCGGCAGCGGCGTCCGCAAGGGCGCCGTTGTCCTGTCTGGAGACGTTCCCCGTGCGGCGCGGGGCCCTCAGCCCTGACCGGCGTCTGATTGCTCGCCGTCCAACCGCCCCGCGAGCACCGCGTCAGCGATGTCGCGTGCCCGCCCCGCTCCCTCCACCACCGCCTCGGCGCACACCTGCACCCACCGCGCGACACCCTCAGGGGCGCCGGTGGCGAACCCGGCGGCCGCCCCCAGGTAGGGGTTGGCCGCCTGCGCCCAGGCGGCCTCTGCCACCACGGAACCGGTGGGGTCGAGCCCGCGGGCGGTGAGCAGGACACGCGCGACCGCGCGGGCCACCACGCCGTTGCCGGCGGCGAACGGGCGCAACGTGAGCAGCTCCCCATGCGTTACGGCGGCCACGACGAGCGCGGGGGCGGCCGTGTCCCGCACCACCTGGCCCAGCAGGTCGAGGCGCGCCGCCAGCTCCGGCCCGGCGACGGCGGGCCCCAGCCCGCGCAGGTCCGCCGGGCCCTCGTCCAGCCGCAGCCGTCCGAGCTGGTCGTCGGGGAGCCATCCCGCCGCGGCGGCGCTGTGCACCCCGGCGACGAGCTGGCCGAACGGTGGGAGCCGCGTGGCGCCGCGGGCTCCGAGGTCGGGCATGAGGCGCTCCACGTGGGCGCCCGCGCGCAAGGCCCCGAGGGCGATCAGATGCTCCTGGCCACCGGCCGGCTCCGCGCCGACGAGCATCGCCCGCACCACCTCGAGGGGCACGCGCGCGCCCTCCAGCGCGGCGCTGGACCGGGCGCTGCGCACGGTCGCCTCAGCGCGCACCCCTCGCCACCGCCGGCGGTAGGCCTCATGCCACCGCAGCTCCTCGCAGGCTGCGCGCGCGGCGTCGACTGCCTCGGGGACGCCTGGCAGCGCGGCGATCCCCGCGAGCGCGTCCGGGCCTGTGTCCTGCGCTGCTGCTCCCGCCACAGGCTCAACCCTAAGGCGACGCGCCCGGGCGCCGGGCCTGGGCGCCGGGCGATGGTCCAGGCCACACTGTGCGCCATGGCCTCCGCCCCCAGCGTCTCGTCGTCCATCACCGCCCGCCTCCAGGTGGAGGCGCGGCCCACCGCCGTCAGCGAGCTCACCACGGCGATCGAGCGCGAGGGCGGAATCGTCACGGCGCTCGACGTCACGGCCTCGGGGCACGAGCGGATCACCGTGGACGTGACGTGCGCGACGCGCGGCGAGGCGCACGCCTCCGACATCGTCGAGGCGCTGCGGATGCTCGACGGCGTCACGGTCGAGCGGGTGAGCGACCGGACGTTCCTGCTGCACCTCGGCGGCAAGCTGTCGGTCGAGTCGAAGGTGCCGCTGCGCAACCGTGACGATCTTTCGATGGTCTACACGCCCGGCGTGGCGCGGGTGTGCGAGGCCATCGCCGCCCACCCGGAGGACGCCCGGCGGCTGACCATCAAGCGGAACACGGTCGCAGTGGTCACCGACGGCACCGCAGTGCTCGGCCTAGGGAACCTGGGCCCGCTGGCGGCGCTGCCGGTGATGGAGGGAAAGGCAGTCCTGTTCAAGCGCTTCGCGGACATCGACGCGTTCCCCATCGCTCTGGACACCACCGACATCGACCAGATCGTCGAGGCGGTGTGCGCCATCGCCCCGGTGTTCGCCGGGATCAACCTCGAGGACATCTCCGCGCCCCGCTGCTTCGAGATCGAGCGGCGGCTGCGCGAGCGGCTCGACATCCCGGTGTTCCACGACGACCAGCACGGCACGGCCATCGTGGTGGTGGCGGCGCTGACGAACGCGCTGCGGGTGGTGGAGAAGAAGCTGCCCGAGGTGCGGATCGTGCTGTCCGGCGCGGGCGCCGCCGGCACCGCCGTGCTCAAGCTGCTGCTCGCCGCGGGCGCCCGGGACGTGGTCGTGGCCGACATCGACGGCGTGGTCCACCCGGCGCGTGCCGGGCTGCGGCCCGAGCTGGACTGGACCGCCGCGAGCACCAACCCGCGGGGCGTCACGGGCACGCTGCGCGCCGCGCTGGCGGGGGCCGACGTGTTCGTGGGCGTCTCCGCGCCGGACGTGATCGACGGCGACGACGTGGCGACGATGGCGCCCGACGCGATCGTGTTCGCCCTGGCCAACCCGCGCCCGGAGATCGAGCCCGAGGTCGCGGCCCTGCACGCCGCGGTGGTGGGCACCGGCCGCTCGGACTTCGCGAACCAGATCAACAACGTGCTCGCGTTCCCCGGGGTGTTCCGCGGGCTGCTCGACGCGCAGTCCCACCGGATCACCGAGTCGATGCTGCTGGCGGCGGCCCAGGCGCTCGCCTCGGTGGTGCACGACGACGAGCTGAACCCGACGTACATCGTGCCGAGCGTCTTCCACCCCGACGTGACGGCGGTGGTGGCGGCCGCCGTCGAGCAGGCGGCCCGCGCGGCCGTCTGAGCCCCCGCCCGGGCCCTCCGCCCCGCTGGGACGTGTATCGCGTCTCGGCGGCCATGATCGGGCTTTCGTCCCATGACTAGCCCTGAAAACGCGCGCACGATGTGTCCCATGCTCAGCATCTCGGAGACGCTCGACCAGCAAGGCGCTGCTGCCAAGAAGAAGGCGGCCCTCACCCGGACCCCGGGCGTCTATCTCGTGCACACCATGCTCGCCGGGGCGTACATCGGCATCGGGGTCGTCATCATGACCACCGCCGGCGGCCCGCTGGCGGTGGCGGGGTCGCCGTGGGCCCCGCTGGTGCAGGGCCTGGTCTTCGGGGTCGCGCTGACCATCGTCGTGGTGGCCGGCGGCGAGCTCGCGACCTCCGCGATGATGACGCTGACCCAGGGCGCCCTCGGCAAGTCGATCAGCTGGGGCCGCGCCGCCGCGACCCTGGTCTTCTGCCTGGCGGGCAACTTCCTGGGCGCGCTGCTGTTCGCGACGCTGGTGCACCTCTCGGGCGCGCTCGGCCCCGCCACGGACGCCGGCCGCACGATCGCGTGGATGGTGGAGCACAAGGCCGCCGAGACGACCACCCAGCTGTTCTTCCGCGGCATCCTGTGCAACCTCCTGGTCTGCCTCGCGATCTGGTCGGCGGCGCGGCTGCGCTCGGAGGGAGCGAAGATCGCGATGATCTTCGCCTGCGTCATGGTGTTCATCACCTCGGGCTTCGAGCACGTCGTCGCCAACATGACCACGTTCTCGCTGGGCCTGCTCGGTGGCCTGCCGCACGCCTCGTGGATGGAGCTGGGCCGCAACGTCGCAGCCGTGGGCCTCGGCAACCTCGTCGGCGGCGGGTTGCTCGTCGGCGCCGCCTACGCCTACGCGGCGGGCCGCCCGGCGCCCCTCGAGGCCCCTGCCGTGGACCCGGCGCCCGCCGCCACCTCCGTCCCGGCGGGCGGCGCCCCGGCCGTGGCCGCCACGGCCGCGATGGCCACCGCCACATCCCTGGCCGCCACCGCGAGCGCGACCTCCCCGGCGGGCATGGGCGCGGTCTCGACCGTGGGCACCGTGGGCGGCGTGGCCGCCGTGGGCGTCATCGCCCCCGTCGGTTCCGCCGCCTCCCGGCACGACGTCCCGCTGGTCCGCCGCCCTGGGCCGCTGGTCGCCGAGACGCCCGCAGCCGGTCGGCACGCCGACGGGGCGGGACGACGGACGCCGACCCGCCCCTGACGGCGTCAGCCGCCGAAGAGCGCCCCCGCCTTCATCACGGTCTGCACGACCCCGTAGACCAGCAGGCCTCCCACGACGCCCCACAGGCCCAACGCCAGCATCCGCACCTTGGCGTTGCCGGCCGCCACGGGCGCCGGGACCGCCATCACCGGCGCCGGCTCGACGGGCTCTGCCTGCTCGTGCGTCACGGCTGACTGCTCGCGCGTGCTCATGTCATGACTCCTTCGTGGCGGCGGCGAGCTCGGGCTCGGTGGACTGGGGCTGGATCGACTCGGACTCGACGGGCACGGCCTCGGTGGGCTCGTGGTGCCGCGGATTGACGGCGCGGACCAGGATGTTGGCGACGAAGCCGATCACCAGCACCCCCGTCATGACCAGCAGCGACGGCAGGTAGAGCGCGGCGCCCTCGACCCCTTGGGCGGCCCGGGCGTCGGCGATGCGGTTGACGATGAGCGGCCCCGCGATGCCGGCCGCCGACCACGCGGTCAGCAGGCGGCCGTGGATGGCGCCCACCTCGAAGGTGCCGAACAGGTCCTTGAGGTACGCCGGGATGGTGGCGAAGCCGCCGCCGTAGAAGCTGACGATGAAGAAGGTCAGGACGACGAACAGCGCGACGGCCTGGCCGCCGATGGCCGCGAGGCCGCCGTACAGCAGCGCGCCGACCCCCAGGTAGATCACGTACATGCGCTTGCGGCCCAGCACGTCGGAGGTGGTCGACCACACGAAGCGCCCGCCCATGTTGGCCAGCGACAGCAGGCCCACGAACCCCGCGGCCGTGGCCGCGGTCACCGCCGGGAAGAAGTCCTGGATCATCGGCGACGCCTGCTCCAGGATGCCGATGCCGGCCGTCACGTTCGTGAACAGCACGATCCACAGCAGGTAGAACTGCGGGGTCCGCACCGCGTTGCCCACCCGCACGTCGGCGTGGCTCTGCAGCGAGTTCTTCTTGGGCTGCGGCGTCCACCCCTCGGGCTTCCAGCCCGGCGCGGGAACCCGGATGACGATGGCGCCGCAGGCCATCAGGACGGCGTAGATGGCCGACAGCGTGAGCAGGGTGGGCACGATCGCGTCGGCCGGGTTGTCCGCGTAGGCGCCGAGCAGCCGGGCCGTGAGCGGGGAGGCGACCATCGCGCCTCCGCCGAAGCCCATGATCGCCAGGCCCGTGGCCAGCCCTGGGCGGTCGGGGAACCACTTGATGAGGGTGGACACCGGCGAGATGTAGCCGATGCCGAGCCCGATCCCGCCGAGGAATCCGTAGCCGAGGTAGACGACCCACAGCTGCTCGAGGGACACGCCGAGGGCGGCGACGAGGAAGCCGCTGACCCAGAACACGGCCGAGAGCACCATCGCCTTGCGAGGGCCGTTCCGTTCCATCCACTTGCCGCCGAACGCAGCGGAGAGCCCCAGCATCACGATCGCGATCGAGAAGATCACCGCGATGGAGGTGTGGCTCGAGCCGAACCGCTCGATGAGCGGGTTCTTGAAGACGCTGAACGCGTACACCTGCCCAATCGAGAGATGCACTGCAAGCGCAGCGGGCGGCACGAGCCACCGGTTGAAGCCGGGGGGAGCCACCGTGCGGCTCCTGTCGAGCAGGTTCATCGATGTCCTTCCACGTTGAAGGCCAGGTCAACCAGACCGGTTCCGGACATCCTCTGGGAGCGCGCAACGCTCTGACCAGGGACTTTGGTCACGACGAGCGGTAGATGACCCTCCCCCCTACGGTGAGTGGCGACGGCTGCGCCGTGACCTGGCGCCCGCATGGCCGACCAAGGAGCACACCATGAGCACCTCCGACCCGGAGCGCCCGACCCCGCCGGAATCCCCTGGCCGTCCCACCACCGGGCGCCTCTCGTCGAACGAGCCCGCGACCCGCGACGCGGGCGCCGCGCCGGACGTCGGCGCGGCGTCGGACCCGCCGTCGGACCGCCCGGTCGGGGCGCCGTCGGACCGCCCGGTCGGCGCGGTGCGGGGCACGACCCCGACGCACGCGGTCGGGCCGGCCGTCGCCCACGACACCGCCGCTCCCCCGGCCACGAGCGCCCCGGTCCCCCACGACCACGGCACGCCGAACCCGCGCGAGCAGACGGCGCCGAGCCCTCGCGAGCAGACGGCGCCCGAGCCCCTCACCGAGCACCCCACGGAGGACGAGCCGCACGGCGCCGGGTTCGGGGGCCACCTGCTCGGCGTGCTGGTCGGCGCGGTGCTCTCGGTCTTCGCGTTGGTCCTGCTGCTGCTCGGCCAGTCGCGCATCCTGGGCTCCGACGACCCGACGGTGGCGAACGGCGTGGGCATCGTGCTCGTGACCCTCGCTGTGCTGCTGTTCGCCACGATCGCCTACCTGGGCGTGTGGACGGCGGCGCTGCCGATCACCGGCGGGGTGGTGCTGACCGTCATCGGCGGCTTCTACCTGTACTTCCCCTCCGCGGCCAGCGACGAGACGCTGCGCCTCCTGGCGACCGACGCGTCCCGGACCACGGTGATCTACGGCGTCATCGCCAGCACTGTGGGCGTCACGTTCGTGGTCGGCGTGCTGCTGCTCGCGGCCGGATGCGCGCTCGTGGTGGCCCGTCGACGAGGCCGGGCGCTGGGCGTGGCGCGGGAGCGGCTGCGGACGCCATGACGCGTCTCAGATGTCCGGACCAGCAGACGAACCGGGACGCTCCCCCCTAGAGTGCGACATGGCACTCGAAATCCCACGCCGCACCAACGTCGTTGCGCAGGAGGTATTTTCCGTGACCCAGGTCGACGAGCCCACCCACCCCGAGCCTTCGGACCCGAGCCCTCGGACGGCTCCCACCGGCGCCGCCTCGCACGACGGCGCGTCAGCTGACGCCCCCTCCGCGGGCCTGGCGAACCTCCTCACCGAGGACCGCCGATTCCCCCCGGACCCAGACTTCGCCGCTCAGGCGAACGCGCACCCCGAGCTGTACGCCTGGGCCAACGCCGACCGGCTGGACTTCTGGCGGGACCAGGCCCGCGACCTGGTGTCCTGGTCCACGCCGTTCGAGGAGGTGCTCGACTGGTCCGGCGCGCCGGTGGCACGGTGGTTCGCCGACGGGCGGCTGAACGCGACGTACAACGCGGTGGACCGCCACGTCGAGGCCGGCAACGGCGACCGGGTGGCGCTGCACTTCGAGGGCGAGCCGGGCGACACCCGCACGGTCACGTACGCGGACCTGCAGCGCGAGGTCTCGCAGGCGGCGAACGCGCTGCTCGCCCTCGGCGTCGAGACGGGCGACCGGGTCGCGATCTACATGCCGCTGATCCCCGAGGCCGTCGTCGCGATGCTGGCGTGCGCGCGGATCGGCGCCCCGCACTCGGTGGTGTTCGGCGGGTTCTCCGCGGAGGCGCTGCACTCCCGGATCGAGGACGCCCAGGCCAAGCTCGTCATCACCGCCGACGGCGGGTACCGCAAGGGCGCGGCCTCCGCGCTGAAGCCCGCGGTGGACGACGCGCTGGCGAAGGGATCGGCGAGCGTCGAGCACGTGCTGGTGGTGCGCCGCACCGGGCAGGACGTCGCCTGGACCGAGGGCCGGGACGTGTGGTGGCACGAGGCCGTCGGGTCCGCGAGCGCCGAGCACACGCCAGTGGACGTCGAGGCCGAGCACCCGCTGTTCATCCTGTACACGTCCGGCACCACGGGGAAGCCCAAGGGCATCTTCCACACCACCGGCGGGTACCTGACACAGGCCGCGTACACGCACCTCAACGTCTTCGACCTGAAGCCCGAGCAGGACGTGTACTGGTGCACGGCCGACATCGGCTGGGTCACCGGGCACACCTACGTGGTCTACGGGCCGCTGGTGAACGGCGCCACGCAGGTGATCTACGAGGGCACGCCGGACACCCCGGACCGGGGCCGCTGGTGGGACATCGTCGAGAAGTACAAGGTCTCGATCCTGTACACGGCGCCCACGGCGATCCGCACCTGCATGAAGTGGGGCGACGCGATCCCCGGCGCGCGCGACCTGTCGTCGCTGCGGGTGCTCGGGTCGGTGGGCGAGCCCATCAACCCCGAGGCGTGGATGTGGTACCGCCGGGTCATCGGCGGTGACCGCACGCCCATCGTGGACACCTGGTGGCAGACCGAGACGGGCGCGATCATGATCTCGCCGCTGCCGGGCTGCACCACGACGAAGCCTGGATCGGCCCAGGTCCCGCTGCCGGGCATCTCGGCGGACGTCTTCGACGACGCCGCGGAGCCGGTGCCGAACGGCTCGGGCGGGTACCTGGTGCTCACCGAGCCATGGCCTGCCATGCTGCGCGGCATCTGGGGCGACCCGGAGCGGTACCGGGACACGTACTGGTCGCGGTTCCCCGGGGTGTACTTCGCGGGAGACGGCGCCAAGAAGGACGACGACGGGGACATCTGGCTGCTGGGCCGGGTGGACGACGTCATGAACGTCTCCGGCCACCGGCTCTCCACCACCGAGATCGAGTCCGCGCTGGTCTCGCATCCGACGGTCGCCGAGGCGGCGGTGGTGGGCGCGGCCGACGACACGACGGGCCAGGCGGTCGTCGCCTTCGTGATCCTGCGCGGTGACGCGGCGCAGGATCGCAGCGCCGAGGAGGTCGCCACCGAGCTGCGGGCGCACGTCGCCAAGGAGATCGGGCCGATCGCCAAGCCCCGCACGATCCTGGTGGTGCAGGAGCTGCCGAAGACCCGGTCGGGCAAGATCATGCGCCGCCTTCTGCGCGACGTCGCCGAGCACCGCACAGTCGGCGACGCGACGACGCTCGCGGACGCGTCCGTGATGGACCTCATCACCGCAGGCCTGAGCACTCCGCCGCCTGAAGCCTGATCTGTGGCGGTGCTGGAGTCCTCCGGCGCGCCCAGCGAGGCCCACCCGCTCCAGGACGGCGATGGCGCGAGCCAGCCGTCCTGGCGGCGGGTGGCTCGCGGGCCGTGGGTCGTGGCGGCGGCGGCCGGGGCTCTCTATATCGGGTTCTCGTGGTCCCAGTGGCGCCGCTTCGAGTCCCTGTCGTGGGACCTGGGCATCTTCACCCAGCTCGCGCAGCGGTACGCGGGCCTGGAGGCGCCGATCGTCACGATCAAGGGCGAGGGCTTCAACCTGCTCGGCGACCACTTCCACCCGTTGCTCGTCCTGCTCGGCCCGGTGTACGCGGTGTTCCCCAGCGCGCTGACCCTGCTGGTGGTCCAAGGGCTCCTCCTCGCCGCGTCGGTGCTCGTGATCGCCCGGGAGGCGGCCCGCCGGCTCGAGCCGGCCGCTGGCGTGGCGATCGGGGGCGCCTACGCGGTGAGCTTCGGGGTGGTCGGGGCGATGGCCGCCCAGTTCCACGAGATCGCCTTCGCGATGCCGCTGCTCGCCGTGGCGCTCGTGGCTCTGCTGCGCCGACGCTGGCTGGCGTGCGCGCTGTGGGCGGCCCCGCTGGTGCTGGTCAAGGAGGACCTGGGGCTCACGGTCGCCATGCTGGGCGCGGTCCTGGCCTGGCGCAGCCGGCGGCCGGTCGGCGTGCTGCTCCTGGGATGGGGCCTCGGATGGTTCATCCTCACGACCTACGTGCTCATCCCCGCGCTGAGCACCCGCGACCAGTGGGACTACGGCAGCAGGGTCGACGTCGGGGCGTTCGCCTCCCAGCCGTGGTTGGCGGCGTTGGCGCTGGTCGACGACAGGGACAAGGTCGCCACGTTGGCGATGCTCGTCGCGGTGACGGGCCTGATCGGGCTGCGGTCGCCGATCCTCCTGGTGGCGGCCCCCACGATCGCCTGGCGTTTCCTCGCCGACTACGAGGGGTACTGGGCGCACACCTGGCACTACAGCGCCGTGCTGATGCCCATCGCGTTCGCGGCACTGATCGACGGGATCCGGCGAGCCCGGGTCTCGCCCCGGCGCTGGCTGCGGCGGTACAGCGTGATGGCGGTCCCGGTGGCAGTCACCGTCGCGGTGATGCTGACGCCCCGGCTCGCCCTCAACCAGCTGTCCCACGCCGCGTTCTACCAGTCGCCGCCCCGCGCGGCGGAGGCGCGGGCAGTGCTCGGGAAGGTGCCCGAGGACGTGGTCGTCGCGACGGACGTGGGCCTGATGTCGTACCTCGTGGACGACCGACAGGTCTACTTCGTGGGCGCGGCGGGCAACCCCGCGCCCGACTACGTGCTGATCGACGCCCAGGGCGGCGGTTGGACCCCGGCGCCGCCGGACGCGGCGGCGTACGCCGAGCAGCTGCATCCCGGCGTCAACTACTGGCTGGTCCACGACCAGGGCGGCTTCCAGCTCGCCGAGCGCCACCACTAGCGGAGTGCTCAGCCGTCCGCCTGCCCCACCACCATGCCCTCGATCGCCCCGCGCGCTGTCTGACGACCGCCTTCCCAGCGCCGAGGGTGAAGCGTTTCGCGCCATGGGGCGCGTCCGATTCCTCTGATAATTCTGTGGCCGAAGAAAGTCCCCGGCGCACTGCTGCGCAGCGGACCGCCGACGGTGGACCACCACCGCGCCTCGACGAAGAGCCGCCCCCGAGGACGTGGACCGCCGGCCCCCTCTCGAGCGGCCCCCGGAACGAGGACGCCATGAGAACGCGACTCTCCGTGCTGGCCGGAGCCTTCGTGGCTGCGACCGCACTGGCGCTGGGCGGGATCACCGCGGCCAACGCCGCGACCCCGGTCGGCCTGCACATCGAGGACGGCAGGCTCGTCGAGCGGAACGGCACACCCTTCGTGGCCCGCGGCGTGAGCCACGCCCACACCTGGTACGCCGGCCAGACCGGCGCCTTCGCCGACATCAAGGCGGCGGGCGCCAACGCTGTGCGCGTGGTCCTGTCCAGCGGCGACCGGTGGACCAAGAACGACGCCGCCGATGTGGCCGACGTCGTCAGCCGGTGCAAGGCCAACAAGCTCGTCTGCATGCTCGAGGTGCACGACACCACCGGCTACGGGGAGGAGGGCGCCGCGATCACGCTCGACCAGGCCGTGGACTACTGGGTCAGCGTCAAGTCGGCGATCGAGGGCCAGGAGGACTACGTCCAGCTCAACATCGGCAACGAGCCCTACGGCAACAGCGAGTCGGTCAACGCGGGGTGGGCGTCCGACACCTCCGCCGCGATCAAGCGCCTGCGGGCCGCCGGCTTCAAGCACAACATCGTGGTCGACGCGCCGAACTGGGGCCAGGACTGGCGCGGCATCATGCGGGACAACGCGGCGACCGTCTTCGCCGCCGACCCGGACGCGAACACGCTGTTCTCGGTGCACATGTACGGCGTGTACGGCCAGGCCTCGACCATCACGTCGTACCTCAAGGCGTTCACCGACGCCCGGCTGCCCCTCGTCATCGGCGAGTTCGGCTTCGACCACTCGGACGGAGACGTCGACGAGGACACGATCATGTCCGAGGCGCAGCGCCTGGGCATCGGCTACTACGGCTGGTCATGGTCGGGCAACGGCGGCGGCGTGGAGTACCTGGACCTCGTCACCGGCTTCGACCCGAAGCGGTTGAGCCCGTGGGGCCAGCGGCTCATCAACGGCGCCAACGGCATCGCCGCCACCTCCCGGCAGGCCACGGTGTACGGCGTCAACCCGACCAGCCCGCCGCCCACGACTCCCCCACCGACGACTCCCCCGCCCACCACGCCGCCGCCGACCACCCCGCCGCCGACTGGGCGCGCCTGCGCCGCGACGCTCGTCGTGCAGAACTCCTGGCCGGGCGGCTTCCAGGGCGCCGTCACCGTCACGGCCGGCCCAGCCATGCTGAGCGGCTGGTCCACGTCCTTCACCCTCCCGTCGGGCTCGAGCGTGGCCCAGGCCTGGAACGGCGTGGCGACCACGGCGGGCGGGGTGACGACGGTGCGGAATGCCGCCTGGAACGGCCTGCTCGACGCCAACGGATCGGCGGCCTACGGGTTCATCGGCTCCGGCGCGGCCCCGACCGGGATCGTGCCGGTCGGCTGCACCGCGAGCTGACTCCCTGATCTGATCGCCGCACGGATCTCGCGGCGATCACCGAGACAGGGCCCGCAGGCGTGGTGGAGCCCAACCCCCTGGGGCTCCACCACGCTCCGCGGGCCCTGTCTCATGCCGTCCCGCGCGGTCGTGGTCCGGCAGGGCGTCGCGGCAGCACGGGCACGAGCGGCTGTGGTGGGATGGGCCGATGGTGGACATCCGCACAGTTCGGGACCCTCTCGCGGCCCCCGTGGCCCAGGCCGTGCGCTCACTCGCGGCGCGCGCCCACGAGGTCGACGGGGTGCCGCCCTTGTCCGAGCAGCCGCTGCTGTGGCTGTCCGACGCGGCCGCTCCCGCCGTCCATCTGCTCGCGCAGGGGCCCGACGGCGCCCTCCTGGGCTACGCGCAGCTCGACCTGCGCGCCCCCGAGGGCGCCACGGCCGAGATCGCGGTCGATCCCGCCGCACGACGCCAGGGCGTCGGGCGATCGCTCGTCGAGCACGCGCAGGCCGTCGCCGCGGAGCGAGCCGGGCGGCTCGACGCCTGGGCGCACGGCGACCTGCCCGCGGCCCGGGCGCTGGCGGAGGCCGTCGGCATGGAGCCGGTCCGGGAGCTGTGGCAGATGCGGATGCCCCTCGCCCGGGGCCGCGCCGCCGCGGGCGCCGAGCAGGCCGAGGAGCCCCGCCCCGGCCCCGCGACGCGGAACAGCGGCGGCGCACTCCCGGCGGGGGTCACGCTGCCTGCTGGCGTCACGGTGCGCGAGTTCGTCCCCGCCCAGGACGAGGACGCCTGGGTCCGCCTGAACGCGCGCGCCTTCGCCGATCACCCGACGCAGGGCCGCCTGACACGGACTGACCTGCTGGCCCGCGAGGCCGAGCCGTGGTTCGACGCCGCGGGCTTCTGGCTGGCGGAGCGCGACGGGCGCCTGCTGGGGTCGATGTGGACCAAGGTCGCCGAGCCGGGCGTCGGGGAGATCTACGTGCTCGGCATCGACCCCGACGCGCAAGGGCTGGGGCTGGGCGGCGCCCTGACCGCGCTGGCGGTCGAGGCGCTGCGAGACCGCGGCCTGCACACCGCCGAGCTGTACACCTCGGGCCACAACGAGCGTGCGATCCGCACCTACGCGCGGGCGGGCTTCACACGCTCCAGCCTGGACGTGATGTACGGGACGCCTGCCCCGAGCACGCCGTCAGTGACACGATGAACATATGACCGACGACACCACCCCGAGGTCCGGCCGCGGCTCGTCCCGCGGCTCCCGAGCGTCCCGCGGCGACGCCGTCTCCCTGGTCGCGCCCGAGGGCCCGTCCGCCGTGCACGCCACGCCGGACCCGGTCAGCGCCCCGGCCGGCGGGGACGAGGCGCCCCGTGCGGTGCGGACCCTTCCCCCGGAGCTGGCCGCGCACATCGCGGAGCACATCGCCGAGGACGAGGCCGGGCAGCGCCCCACGGGCGCCTCGGCGCCGCTGCCGCCCGGCAGATTCCTGGACCGGGAGCTGAGCTGGCTGGCCTTCAACCAGCGGGTGCTCGAGCTCGCGGAGGACCCGGAGCAGCCGCTGCTGGAGCGGGTGCGGTACCTGGCGATCTTCGCCTCGAACCTGGACGAGTTCTTCATGGTGCGCGTCGCAGGTCTGAAGCGGCGCATCGCCACGGGCCTGGCGGTCACGGCTGCGTCGGGGCTCAGCCCTCGGCAGGTGCTCGAGGCCATCAGCGTGCGCGCCCACGAGCTGGTCGCCCGGCACGCCCGCGTCTTCGCGGAGGACGTCCAGCCCGCCCTCGCGTCCGAGGGCATCACCATCGTGCGCTGGGACGACCTGGGCGACGGCGAGCAGGAACGCCTGCGCAAGTTCTTCCGGCGGCAGATCTTCCCGGTGCTGACGCCCCTCGCCGTGGACCCGGCACACCCCTTCCCGTACATCTCGGGGCTGTCGCTGAACCTGGCGGTGGTGGTGACGAACCCGGCGACCGGCAAGGAGCACTTCGCCCGGGTCAAGGTGCCGCCGCTGCTCCCCCGGTACATCGCCGTCGACGCCCGCGGCCGCCCGAGCGCGCCGAGCACCCAGGCGGGCACCCTCGAGACGGGGCCCACGTCCTTCGTGCCGCTGGAGGACGTCATCTCCCAGCACCTCGACCAGCTCTTCCCGGGCATGGACATCGTCGAGCACCACACCTTCCGGGTGACCCGCAACGAGGACGTCGAGGTCGAGGAAGACGACGCGGAGAACCTGCTGCAGGCGATGGAGAAGGAGCTGCTGCGGCGCCGCTTCGGCCCCCCGGTGCGCCTCGAGCTCGCCGACGGCATCAGCCCGCGCATCCGCCAGCTGCTGGTCCGCGAGCTCGGCGTCGTGGAGGAGGAGGTGTACCAGGTGCCCGCCCCCCTGGACCACACCGGCCTCAACCTGATCGCCGACCTGGATCGCCCGGACCTGCAGTACCCGCACTTCGTGCCCTCGACCCACCGGCACCTCGCCGAGGTGGAGAGCGCCACGCCCACCGACGTGTTCGCGGCCATCCGGGTGCGCGACATCCTGCTGCACCACCCGTACGACTCGTTCTCCACGTCGGTGCAGACGTTCCTGCAGCAGGCGGCGGCAGACCCACAGGTGCTGGCCATCAAGCAGACCCTGTACCGCACGTCCGGCGACTCGCCCATCGTGGACGCCCTGATCGACGCGGCCGAGGCCGGCAAGCAGGTGCTCGCCCTGGTGGAGATCAAGGCCCGGTTCGACGAGCAGGCCAACATCTCGTGGGCGCGCAAGCTCGAGCAGGCGGGCGTGCACGTGGTCTACGGGATCGTGGGCCTCAAGACGCACTGCAAGCTGTCGCTCGTGGTGCGCCAGGAGGCCGACGGGCTGCGCCGGTACTGCCACATCGGGACGGGCAACTACAACCCGAAGACGGCCCGCATCTACACCGACCTGGGCCTGCTCACCTGCGATCCCGATGTCGGCCAGGACCTGACCCGGCTGTTCAACCAGCTGTCGGGCTACGCGCCGAAGTCCCGTTTCCACCGGCTGCTCGTCGCCCCGCGCTCGGTGCGCACCGGCCTCATCGAGCGCATCGACCGCGAGGCCGAGGCCGCCCGCGAGGGCCGCCCCGCGTGGATCAAGATCAAGGTCAACTCGATGGTCGACGAGGCGGTGATCGACGCCCTGTACCGCGCCTCGCAGGCCGGCGTGCCGATCGACCTCGTGGTGCGCGGCATCTGCGCGCTGCGGCCCGGCGCGCCAGGGCTGAGCGAGACGATCCAGGTCCGCTCGATCCTCGGCAGGTTCCTCGAGCACTCGCGCATCTTCGCGTTCGCCGCCAGCGGGGGCGTGATGACCGGCACGGGCCAGTCCACGGAGCCGGGGCCCGAGGTGTTCATCGGCTCGGCCGACCTGATGCACCGCAACCTCGACCGCAGGGTCGAGGCGCTGGTCCGCATCACCGATCCCGACCAGACCGCCGAGCTGGTGGGGCTGATCGACGAGTCCGTGGACCCGGGCACGTCGAGCTGGCACCTGGCCTCCGACGGCTCCTGGACGCGGCACTCGACCGCTCCCGACGGCTCCCCGCTGCAGGATCTGCAGGCCTCGCTCATCCGCCGTCAGCGTCGTCGTCACGGCGCGGCCCGGTGAGCCCAGCCCACCCGCCCGTCGTCCAGTCCGCTGGCGCGCTCGTGTGGCGCGTGCGCCAGGGCAGGTTGCAGGTGGTGCTGGTGCACCGGCCCCGCTACAAGGACTGGTCCTGGCCCAAGGGAAAGCTCGAGCCTGGCGAGTCGCTGGTCGCGGCCGCCACCCGCGAGGTCGCGGAGGAGACCGGCCATGACGTGGTCCTGGGCATGCGCCTGCCCAGCGTGCGCTACCGGCTGGGCGACGGCCGCCGCAAGCACGCGCACTACTGGGCCGCGCAGGTCGCCGGGCGGCCGGACGCGCCCGCACTGCTGGCCCGCCCCCCGGTGCCGCCTGCCTCCACCGACGAGATCGACACGCTGCGCTGGATGGACGTGTCCACGGCGGAGAAGAAGCTGACCCGGCCCGACGACCTTGAGCCGCTGGTGGCGCTCGTCGACGCGTTCGCCAAGGGCCGCCTCGACACCCGAGCCTTGGTGGTCGCCCGGCACGGCAAGGCCGTGCGCAGGGCCGCCTGGGACGGCGAGGAGGCGCTGCGCCCGCTCACCCCGCTGGGCCGGCGGCAGGCGAAGGCCCTTGTCCCGGTGCTCTCCGCCTTCGGGGTGACCCAGGTGGTGACCAGCCAGTGGGCCCGCTGCCAGGAGACCGTCGCCCCGTACCTGGCCGCTATCGCGGGCGAGCCGGTGGTCAACGAGCGGCTCACCGAGGCCTCGCACCAGAGCTCGCCGAGCCAGGTCGCCGCCGAGGTGGAGGACCTGCTGACGAGCCGTGCGGACTCGGTGCTGTGCACCCACCGGCCGGTGCTCCCCACCGTGCTCGACGTGCTCAGCGGCCACTCGCGCCGCAAGGTGGCCGACACCCTGCCGACCGCCGACCCGTTCCTGGCGCCCGGCGAGGTGCTCGTCGCGCACGTGGCCCTCACGGTGAAGGGCCCGCGGGTGGTCGCCGCAGAACGACACCTGCCCGCGGCCGATTGACGGCTCGCGGGCAGGCGGTGGTGCGGTGCGGGGCGCTCAGGAGAGCAGCGGGTTCAGCATCCAGAAGAAGACGGCCGCGACCAGCGCCGCCGCCGGGATGGTCAGCACCCAGGCGAGCCCGATGTTCTTGGCGACGCCCCAGCGCACGGCCGACAGCCGCTTGGTGGCCCCGACGCCCATGATCGCCGAGGTGATCGTGTGCGTCGTGGAGACCGGCGCGTGCAGGACGAAGGCGTTCACGTAGAGCACGACCGCCGAGACCGACTCGGCGACGAAGCCGCGCGCCGGGTCCAGCTCGATGATCTTGCGCCCGAGCGTGCGCATGATGCGCCAGCCGCCGGAGTAGGTGCCCGCGGAGATCGCCGCGGCCGCTGCGAGCTTGACCCACAGCGGGATCCCCTCGCCCGGGGCGGCCCAGCCGACGGTCAGCAGCGCCAGGTAGATCACGCCCATGGTCTTCTGCGCGTCCTGCAGGCCGTGGCCCAGCGCCATCGCGGCGGCCGAGGCGGTCTGAGCGAGGCGGAACCGGCGCGTGGTGCGCGAGGGGGAAGCGTTGCGGATGAGCCACAGCAGGCCGACCATCACGAAGAACGCGAGCCCGAAGCCGACCACCGGCGAGATGATCATCGGCAGGACGACCTTGTCGACGATCGCGCTGCCGTAGATGCCCAGTCCGCCGGCGAGCCCGGCGCCGACCAGGCCGCCGATGAGGGCGTGCGTGGAGGACGACGGCAGGCCGAACCACCACGTGATGAGGTTCCACGTGATGGCGCCGACCAACGCGCAGAGCACCACCACGAGGGCGGAGTGCGGTGAGGCGTCCTGCAGGTCGACGATCGAGGTGGCGATGGTCTCGGCCACCTCCGTGCCGAGCAGCGCCCCGGCGAAGTTCATCACCGCGGCCATGATCAGCGCCGCGCGGGGCGTCAGGGCGCGGGTCGAGACCGAGGTGGCGATGGCGTTCGCCGCGTCGTGGAAGCCGTTCGTGTAGTCGAAGCCGAGTGCGAGCGCGACGACGAGGATGACAAGTGCGAGTTCCACCGGGGCTCAGGACTCCTTGAGCGCGATGGTCTCGACGGTGTTCGCCACCTTCTCGAACGCGTCAGCGGCGTCCTCGAGCTTCTCCACGACCTCCTTGAGCTTCATCAGGAGGATCGGGTCGGAGATCTCGTCGAAGAGCTGCGCGAGCAGCTTGCGGTGCGTCTTGTCGGCCTGGTTCTCCAGGCGGTTGACCTCGACCCAGTAGTCGGCGAGGTCCTCCATCGAGCGCAGGCGCGGCATCGCGTCGGCCGTCAGCTCGGCGGCCCGCTGCAGCACCTGGACCTGGTCGGCGACCCGTGCCGGGAGCTCCTCGAGCTTGTAGAGCACGATGAGGTCGGCGGCCTCCTCCATGAAGTCCATGCAGTCGTCCAGCGCCGAGGCGAGGCCGTAGATGTCATCCCGGTCGAACGGGGTGACGAAGGTCTGGTTGAGGCGACGCATGATCGTGTGGGTCGCGTCGTCGGCGAGGTGCTCCACCTCGACCAGCTGCTTGGCGATCGCCTTGCGGGCGGGGCGCTCGGCGCCGATCAGCTCGGCGAGCAGGTTGGCGCCCGTCACGAGGTGCGCTGCCGAGGCGGCCAGGAGGTCGAAGAACGAGGTATCGCGCGGGGTCAGGCGCAGGCGCACGGCAGGCTCCGATGGGGGGGATGCAGGTCGGGCACAGGTTAGAGCAGGTACGACGGGCGTCGCACACACCGCATGTCCGGACGTGCATGGTGTCGGGGGTTGGACGGGGCAATTCGAGGGCGACGCCGGACCGCAGAGCGCCTGTCGGCGCGAAGGCCGCTCGAGGCGGCATTGTGTGGAGCCCGGGGCTACCGCGATCCGACGTCGACAAAATGATACGCCCGGCGCCTCAGGGTTCGACGACGTCTCAGTCGAGCTTCTCAGCCCGCCAGAGCGATGCCGCCTCCTCGAGCTCTTCAGCCGTTCTGACCAGCGAGGACGCGCCACGGGTGAGCCGGCGAGCCGCCGTGTCGTCGGTCGCCTCGAGGTAGTCGGCGTCGAAGGCGGCGCCTGTGGCGAGCACCCGGCAGAAAGCCGCGCCGCGCTCCAGGGCCACCGCGAGGTCGCCCGCGTACACCCCGGACAGGACTGCGTCGGCAACTTCGCGCACCTCGTCGGGCCCGGGAGGGCTCGCGACCCCGGCCACGGCGTCGTGCACGGGCGCCGCGTCCAGGCCCAGGCGGTACCGCTCGGCGACGGTCCGCGGATCGCGCCGCACCCACTCGCGCAGCACGTACAGCCGCCACAGGGCTCCCGGCAGGGTCGCCGACGGACTGTCGGCCCACATCGCGGCCACCACGTCCAAGCCCTCGGCCTCGACGAGGCGGACTAGACGCTCGACCAACTCGGGGTCGTCGGCGCCCGTGCGCCCCTGCCGGACGATGGCGCCCGCGGTGGTGTGCGCGACCTCGGACCTGACCGCGGGGTCGATGCCGCCGGGCAGGTCCTCGGCCTGCTGCTGGTCCAGCCGGGCAGGTCGTCGCGGACGTCTCGCCGCGCCGTCTGAGGTGCTCATCGTTACATTGTCAACGAGGCCGATGTCGGTGCACACCCCCGGGTGGAGCGCTCGTTCGGACGAGGCACGGGTCACTGGAGGCGAACCATGGCGCAGTCCGCAACGGGTCCGGCACAGGAGCGTCACCCTGATCACAACAAGGCCGTCGCGCTCGCCGTGGCGGCCGCCGTCGGCGGGTTCCTGTTCGGCTTCGACAGCTCGGTCATCAACGGGGCCGTCGACGCGATCGAGGACACCTTCGAGCTGAGCGCCACCCTGACTGGCTTCTCGGTGGCGGTGGCGCTGCTGGGCTGCGCGGTCGGCGCGTGGGCCGGTGGCCGGCTCGCCGACCGCTGGGGCCGGCCGCGCGTCATGCTGCTCGGCGCGATCCTCTTCTTCGTGTCCTCGCTGGGCTCGGGCTTCGCGTTCTCGGTGTGGGACCTGATCATCTGGCGCATCGTCGGCGGACTGGGCATCGGCATCGCGTCGGTGATCGCGCCCGCGTACATCGCCGAGATCGCGCCCGCCGCGATGCGCGGGCGGCTGGGCTCGCTGCAGCAGCTCGCGATCACCCTCGGCATCTTCGCAGCACTGCTCTCCGACGCGCTGTTCGCGAACCTCTCGGGCGGCGCCAACGAGCCGAGCCTGTTCGGCCTGGCGGCATGGCGGTGGATGTTCCTCGTGGCCGTCATCCCGGCCGCGGTGTACGGCATCCTCGCGCTCCGCATCCCGGAGTCGCCGCGCTACCTGGTGGCCGAGGGCCGCCAGGAGGAGGCGGTCCGGGTGCTCTCCCGGGTGCTCGGCCCCGACGAGGACCCCCGTGCCCGCGTGCGGGACATCGAGAAGACCATCGAGTCCGACAAGGCCCTGGCCAACCAGGCGTCGTTGCGCGGCTCGACCTTGGGGCTGATGCCCATCGTGTGGGTGGGCATCCTGCTGTCCGTCTTCCAGCAGTTCGTCGGCATCAACGTGATCTTCTACTACTCCACGACGCTGTGGCAGGCGGTCGGCTTCGACGAGTCCGACTCCTTCATCGTCTCCGTCATCACCTCGGTCACGAACGTGGTCGTGACGTTCATCGCCATCGCGCTGATCGACAAGGTGGGACGCCGGCCCATCCTCATGACCGGGTCGTTGGGCATGGCGGTCACGCTGGGCATCATGGCGCTGGCGTTCACCCAGTCCGTGGGGCCCGCGGACGACGTCACCCTGCCCGGCGCGTGGGGCCCGATCGCGCTCGTCTCGGCGAACCTGTTCGTGGTCTTCTTCGGCGCCTCGTGGGGCCCGCTCGTCTGGGTGCTGCTCGGGGAGATGTTCCCGAACCGTATCCGCGCGGCGGCCCTGGGCGTCGCGGCCGCGTGCCAGTGGATCGCCAACTTCCTCATCACCGTGTCGTTCCCGCCGATGCTCGACGCGTTCGGCGCGACGGGTCCGTACCTGATGTACGCGGTGTTCGCGGCGCTGTCCTTCTTCTTCGTGTTCTGGAAGGTGCCGGAGACCAAGGGCGTCGAGCTCGAGGACATGACGGGCGCGACGCGTCAGCGCAAGCCTCGCGCCGTCTGACCAGCGGCCGTCTGACCAGCGGCCGTCTGACCAGCGGTGGCGTGCAGCTCGACGCCGAAGTCGACGTCGGCGAGCAGCACGGGGAGCCCGCTAGCCATCGACTGGTTCGCGGCGATGCCGACCGCGGCGGCCCGCACCCCGTCCAGGTAGCCCGCGGCCCGGCCCAGCGGGTCGTCCTGCGCCCCGCGGAACACGTCGGCGAGCAGGATGGCGTCGCCGCCCCCGTGGCTCCCGGTCCCCCGCGGGATCGGGTGCTCGTGGGCCCGGGACCAGTGTCGTTGCACCAGCAGCCGCTCGCCGTGCGGGCGCGGGCCCTCCTCGACGACGTCGGGCGTCGCGCTCGGGTCCAGCACCGCGTTGCCCTCGGCGTCGGGCTGCACGGCGCCCCGCTCGACGACCTCGAGCTCGGCGCGGCCGGCCGTGCCGTTCACCGTGACGCGGTAGCCCTCCCAGGGGCTGTGCGCGTTGAGCGAGTAGGCGAGAGTGGCGCCCCGGGCGTAGTCCACGAGCACCGCCATGTTGTCCTCGATGGTGATGCCCGGGCCGAAGACGTCTTGATCGCGCAGGTACCCGTCGTGCTCCTCGGCGTCCAGGTAGAGCGCCGCCAGGCGGGGGTCGGCCCGCAGGTCCAGCGAGAACGGGTCGCCGGTGGCGCCGGTGCCGCGTGCGGGCCGTGGCCCCATCGACCGGGCGCGGGCGTTGTCGTCGCCGTAGAACCGGAGCCCGCCGGAGGCGAAGACTCGGGTGGGCACGTCGCCGAGCCACCAGTTCACCAGGTCGAAGTGGTGGCTGGACTTGTGCACCAGCAGGCCGCCGGACTTCGACTTGTCCCGGTGCCACCGGCGGAAGTAGTCGGCGCCGTGCACGGTGTCGAGGGCCCATTCGAAGTGCACGCTGGTGACGTCGCCGATGGCGCCGCTCACGATGACCTCGCGCAGGGCCGAGTTCCGTGGCGAGTAGCGGTAGTTGAAGGTCATGACCACATCGCGGCCAGTGCGGGCGACGGCGTCGCTGATGCGGCGGCAGCCGGCGGCGTCGATGGTGAGCGGCTTCTCCAGGACGACGTCGGCCCCCGCGTCGAGGGCCCGGGCGACGAGCTCGGCGTGGGTGTGGTCCGGGGTGGCGATGACCACCCGGTCGACGTGCTGCTCGGCGATCATCTGCTCGAGCGCGTCGGGCTGGTAGCGGGGCAGCTCGGCGCCGATGCGCGTGTCGTAGTACGCCGCGCGGGCGGGGTTCGGCTCGCACCAGGCGACGAGCTCGGCCAGGTCTGCGTGCTCCCCGACGATGGCGTCGATGTACATCTGGGAGCGGTGCCCCGCGCCGACCACGGCGTGCCGTCGGCGCGCCGGAGTGGCGGGGGGCGGGGACCCGAGGTCCGCGGCGGGGTGGTGGGCGGTGCTGGCCGATGCGGGCGACGACGACGGCATGGTGTCCTCAGCGTTCTCTCGGCGCGATGCGCCGCTCCATTGGGAAAGCGCGTTCCGTGCACGTCACACTAGTCCGCGCGTGGGGCGGCATCTAGGCTCTACAACGTTGGAAGAGTTGGCGATGACGCCGACACGAGTCACTCAGGAGAACTGATGCCCCACCCGCGCGCCCAGGTCGTGCTGCACCCCGACTTCCAGGTCGGGGAGATCGACCGCCGTCTGTTCGGATCCTTCGTCGAGCACCTCGGCAGGGCCGTCTACACCGGGATCTACGAGCCGGGCCATGCCACCGCCGACGAGCACGGCTTCCGTCGCGACGTCGCCGACCTCACCCGCGAGCTCGGGGTGAGCGTGGTCCGCTACCCCGGCGGCAACTTCGTCTCGAACTACGTCTGGGAGGACGGCGTCGGCCCCCGGTCCGAGCGCAAGCCGTTCATCGACCTGGCATGGCGCACCATCGAGCCCAACGACATCGGCACCGACGAGTTCCTGCAGTGGGCCGAGCGCGAGGGCATCGAGCCGATGATGGCCGTGAACCTCGGCACCCGGGGCGTCGCCGCGGCCGCAGCGCTCGTCGAGTACTGCAACGGCGAGGCGGGCAGCCGCTGGGCCGACCTGCGCATCGCGAACGGCCGTGTGAAGCCCTACGGCGTGCGGCTGTGGTGCCTCGGCAACGAGATGGACGGCCCGTGGCAGATCGGGCACAAGGATGCCGAGTCCTACGGGCGGCTCGCCGCCGAGGCCGGGAAGGCCATGAAGCTCGTGGACCCCAGCATCGAGCTGGTGGTGTGCGGGTCCTCGTCGATGCAGATGGACACCTTCGGCTCGTGGGAGCGCACCGTCCTGGAGCACACCTACGACATCGTCGACCACCTGTCGATGCACGCGTACTACGAGGAGCTCGACGGCGACCGCGCGAGCTTCCTGGGCTCCGGCACGGCGATGGACCGCTTCATCCGCCGGGTCGTGGCCTCCGCCGACGCGGTCGGGGCCGAGCGCCGCTCCGACAAGCAGATCACCATCTCGTTCGACGAGTGGAACGTCTGGTACCTCGCCAGCCGGTTCCCCGGCGAGAAGAACCTGCCGCTGCAGCGCGACGCTCCGCGCATCATCGAGGACGTCTACTCCGGGCTCGACGCCGTCGTCGTGGGCGACCTGCTGGTCACGCTGCTCAACCACGCCGACCGGATCCCCGTCGCGTGCCTGGCGCAGCTCGTCAACGTCATCGCCCCGATCATGACCGAGCCCGGCGGGGCGTCCTGGCGCCAGCCGACCTTCCACCCGTTCGCCGAGACCGCCCGGCTGGCCCGCGGCGCGGCGCTCGACCTGCGCGTCACCGCCCCCACCACGAGCACCCGGCAGCACGGCGACGTCCCGATCGTCACCGCCGCCGCCACGTGGGACCAGGGCGCGGACGGCGACGGCGACGTGGCCCTGTTCCTCGTGAACCGCTCCTCCGAGCCGGTCGAGGTGGACATCGCCCACCCCGGCCTCACCCTCGCGCTCACCGGAGGCGTCCAGCTCGTGGCCGACCACGAGCCGGCCGTGCCCGGACCCGAGCACGCCGCCCGCGTGATCGACCGGTGCCTGTCCTCCGTGGCCGCGCCCGACGCGGGCCAGGACGGCGCCCGCACCACGCTGACCCTCGCGCCGGAGTCCTGGACGGCCTACCACGGGACCGCCCGCCGCTGACCACCGCCCCGGTGGACGTCGCCCGATCGGCGTCCACCGGGTGGTCCGGGCGGCGGATCGCGACGCCCATCGACGGATGGCGGCTCCCCCGCTGCGGCACACTCGTGCCTATGTCCCGTCCCATGTCCCGCACCGACGAGGTCGTCGACGGCGTCAAGCGCATGATCCTCGACGGCCGGCTGCGGCCCGGCGACCGGCTCCCCGTCGAGAAGGAGCTGGCCGCGGAGCTCGGGGTGTCCCGCGGCTCCCTGCGGGAGGGCGTGCGCGCGCTGTCGATCCTCGGCGTGCTCGACACGCGGCAGGGCGACGGCACGTACGTCACGAGCCTGGACCCCGAGCGGCTCCTCGCGCCGATGGGCTTCGTGATCGACCTGCACGGCGAGAGCGACGCCGAGTCCTTCCACGCGGTCCGCCGGCTGCTGGAGACCGAGGCGGCGGCGCTCGCGGCCCGCTCGATCGACGAGAGCGGGCTCGCCGAGGCTCGCCGCCTGCTCGACACGGCCGCCGGCGCGCTGCACGAGGAGCCCTTGGACCACGAGCGCCTGCTCGAGACCGACATCGCCTTCCACCGCGCCATCGCCACAGCGGCGGGCAACCCGGTGCTCGCCGCGCTCGTGGAGACGCTCGCGAGCCGCACCGTGCGGGCCCGGCTGTGGCGCAGCCGCACGGACGACGACGTGGTCCGCCGCACCCACAGCGAGCACGAGGCGATCCTCGACGCCCTCGCCGCGGGCGACCCCGACCGCGCGCGCCTGCGCATGGCCATGCACCTGATCGGGGTGGAGGACTTCGTCCACTCCGCCGGGTCCACCGGGGCCGGGGGGACGGGGCACCCCTCGCAGGGCGGATGACGCGCTAGCCGGCCGGGACCGCCTCCCCGACCAGCGCCGCCGCCACGACAGCCGGGGCGCCCCGGCGCAGCTCGAGCCCCAGCCGCAGGCTCCCGCAGCGCAGCGCGACCGCGGCCACGTCCGCCGGGTCCTCCGCCTCCTCCAGGTCGGGCGCGTCCGCGTCGCGCGCGTCCCGCCGCTCGTCGAGGGTGAGGACCGCCTCGACGAGCTCGCCCTCAGCCCAGGACAGGTCGACCGTGATCCCGCCGCGCACCCGCAGGCCGCGGGCCGACCCGTCGCGCCACCCCGGAGGGAGGGCCGGCAGCAGGTGGACCTCGCGGATCCCGTCGACCACCCGGTGCCCCTGCACGAGCAGCTCGACCACGCCGGCCGTGAACCCGAGGTTGCCGTCCACCTGGAACGGCGGGTGGGCGCTGAACAGGTTCCGGTACACCCCGGCCCCGTCGCCCGCCGGGGCCAGCAGCGCGTGCACGAGCGCCTCCGCGCCGACGCCGTCCTGCAGTCGGGCCCGCAGGGCGAGCCGCCAGGCGAGGGCCCAGCCGGTGGACCGGGGGCCCCGGGCGTCGAGGGTCGCCGCGGCGGCACGGGCCAGCTCGGGGGTGCTCTCCGGGTGCACCCACCCTCCGGGGTGCACGCCGATCAGGTGCGAGGTATGGCGGTGCTCGGGCTCCGCGTCGACGAGGTCCTGCGACCACTCGGCGAGGCGCCCGTCGGGGCCGACCCGCTCCGCCGGCAGCCGGTCCAGGGCGGCGACGACCTCGGCCCGCCACGCGTCCACGTCCACGGGCTCCTCGGTGTCCGGGTCCAGGTGGTCGACCCTGTCCTCCAGCACGCCCAGCGCCGCGAGGGTGCAGGCGAGCGTCCCGCGCACGAGCGCCAGGTCGGAGGTCGTGGAGGTCGACACCGCCGCCGGGGCGCCGTCCTCGGCCACGAAGTGGTTCTCCGGGCTCGTGGCGGGCGACGTGCCCAGGGACCCGTCCGGCTGCTCGACGAGCCAGTCCAGGCAGAACCGGGCGGCGCCGTGGAGCAGCGGCCAGGCCCGCTCGAGGGCGGCCGCGTCACCGGTGTACTCGTAGTGGTCCCACACGTGCTGGACGAGCCACGCGCCGCCCAGCGGCCACGCCGTCCAGGACGGGTCCCCGTCGCCCTCCCCCGCCGGCAGCGTGAACGCCCACGCGTCCGAGTTGTGGTGCGCGGCCCAGCCGCGGGCGCCGTACAGCTCGCGGGCGGTCGTGGTCCCCGAGGCCGCGACCCCCGGCAGCCAGGCCAGCAGCGGCTCGGCGCACTCCGCCAGGTTCGCGGGCCCCGCGGGCCAGTACGCCATCTCCAGGTTGATGTTGGTGGTGTACGCGGAGCTCCACGCCGGGCGCACGTCCTGGTTCCAGATGCCCTGCAGGGTCAGGGGCATCGTCCCGGGCCGGGAGCCCGCGATCATCAGGTACCGCCCGTACTGGAACAGCAGCGCGGCGAGGGCGGGATCCCCACCCATGACGGCGTGCCGCGCGACACGGGAGTCGGTGGTCAACGCGTCATGACCCGAGTTCCCGCCCAGGTCGAGCTCCACCCGGTCGAACAGCGCCGCGTGGTCGGCGACATGCTCGGCGCGCAGCGCCCCGACAGGCCGCTCGGCCGCCGCCGCGACGGCGCCCCGGGCCCGACGGAGCAGCTGCCCGACGTCCCCGTGCGGCGGGCGCATCGCCCCGGCGTAGTCCGTGACCGAGGTGAGCAGCACCGTCACCTCCCGGGCGCCGTGGACGGTCAGGCCGTCGTCCCGCACCCGCAGCGTGCCGTCCGTGACGACCCGCATCACCACGGCGGCCGTGATCGCGACGCCCGGGCTGTCGTCGTAGACCACCGGCTCCGGGGCGTCCTCGTGCGGCGGGTGGACGTGCGAGGGCATGCGCACCGTCCCGGCCCACAGGTCCACGTCGCCAGGCGCCAGCTGCACCGGATGCGGGGAGGTGACGCGCACCAGCAGGTCGACGGGCACCTCTGAGGCACGGTGCACCACCAGCACGCCGGCGGGCGCGCTGACGAACGCCTCCTGCGTGGTGCGCTCGCCCTCCTCGCCGAACCGATGGCCCGCGACCGCCTCGCCCAGGTCGAGCCACCGCCGGTAGCCGGGCGGAACCTCGTCCTCCGGGCGGCCCGGCTGCTCCACGACCAGGTCCACGAGCGGCTGGTACGCCTGCGCATGACCGTGCTGCAGTCGCCGCACCAGCTCCTCGGCGCGACGCACGTCCCCCTCGGCGAGGGCGTCCCGCGCGGCCCGCACCACCTCCGGCCCCTCCCCGGGCGCCAGCAGCGGCCGACCGGAGGCGGTCGCCGGCGACCCGGACCAGCAGGTGTCGTCGTTCACCTGGAACCGGTCGCGGCGGACCCCGCCGAAGCACATGGCCCCGAGCCGCCCGTTGCCCAGCGGCAATGCGTCGGTCCACAGATCGGCGGGTCGGTCGTCGTGTATGCGCACCCTGGTCCCCCTTCGCTCGGGCCGGCCAGACGGCCAGGTCCCCCACGTCGCGGACCGCCGTCGTGCACCTGACCGAAAGGTCCGATCCTGTCAGGAAGATCGGCCGCCGTCCTGCGGGAACGCGTCGGAGGCGCCATCTCCGCGGCGAGATCGGGCGGGGTGCGCCCAGACATGCCTCGACCCGGGACCGACGTGCGGTCCCGGGTCGAGGGGGTGGTGCTGGTGGCTCAGGCCTGCTTGGGCAGCGGGCCCGTCCCGGCGTCAGCCGAGCCGGTGGCCGGCGCGGCCGGCGGCAGGTCCGTGCCCGAGCCCGGCGTGCCGACGGCGCCCACGTGCGCGGGCTCCTTCGACAGCGAGTCGTTGGCGACGCCCTTGAACGTGAACTCGCCGAGGATGCCCTCGCCCTCCGCGTCCACGATCACCTTCTGGCCGGACTTGATCTCCCCGAACAGGATCTTCTCGGAGAGCTGGTCCTCGATGTCGCGCTGGATCGCGCGACGCAGCGGACGGGCGCCGAGCACCGGGTCGTAGCCCTTCTCCGAGAGGAGCTTCTTCGCGGCGTCGGTGATCTCGATCGACATGTCCTTGTCCCGCATGCGGGCGTCGAGCTTGGCGATCATCAGGTCGACGATCGCGAAGATCTCTGGCTGCGAGAGCTGCGGGAACACCACGACGTCGTCGACACGGTTCAGGAACTCCGGGCGGAAGTGCTGCTTCAGCTCGTCGTTGACCTTCGCCTTCATCCGGTCGTAGGACGTCGACAGGTCGCCGCCGGCCTGGAAGCCGGTCTGCAGGCCCTTGGCGATGTCCCGCGTGCCGAGGTTCGTGGTCATGATGATCACGGTGTTCTTGAAGTCGACCACCCGGCCCTGCGAGTCGGTCAGGCGACCGTCCTCGAGGATCTGCAGCAGCGAGTTGAAGATGTCGGCGTGGGCCTTCTCGACCTCGTCGAACAGGACGACCGAGAACGGCTTGCGGCGCACCTTCTCGGTGAGCTGGCCGCCCTCGTCGTACCCGACGTAGCCGGGGGGCGAGCCGAACAGCCGCGAGACGGTGTGCTTCTCCGAGAACTCCGACATGTCGAGCTGGATCAGCGCGTCCTCGTCCCCGAACAGGAACTCGGCGAGCGCCTTGGCCAGCTCCGTCTTCCCGACGCCCGTGGGCCCCGCGAAGATGAACGACCCACCGGGGCGCTTCGGGTCCTTGAGGCCCGCACGCGTGCGGCGGATGGCCTGGGACAGCGCCTTGATGGCCGCCTCCTGGCCGACGACCCGCTTGTGCAGCTCGTCCTCCATCTTGAGCAGGCGGCTGGACTCGGCCTCGGTCAGCTTGAACACCGGGATGCCGGTCGCGATCGCCAGCACCTCGGCGATGAGCTCCTCGTCCACCTCGGCCACGGCATCGAGGTCGCCCGACTTCCAGGCCTTCTCCTTCTCGATGCGCTTGAGCCCGAGCTGCTTCTCGGCGTCGCGCAGGCGAGCGGCCTTCTCGAAGTCCTGCTCGTCGATCGCGGACTCCTTGTCGCGGCGCGTCTCGGCGATCTGCTCGTCGAGGTCGCGCAGCTCCGGCGGAGCCGTCATGCGGCGGATGCGCAGGCGCGCGCCCGCCTCGTCGACCAGGTCGATGGCCTTGTCGGGCAGGAACCGGTCGTTGACGTAGCGGTCCGCGAGCGTCGCGGCGGCCACCAGGGCCCCGTCCGTGATGGACACGCGGTGGTGCGCCTCGTAGCGGTCGCGCAGGCCCTTGAGGATCTCGATGGCGTGCTGCAGGTTCGGCTCGGAGACCTGGATCGGCTGGAAGCGGCGCTCCAGGGCCGGGTCCTTCTCGACGTACTTGCGGTACTCGTCGAGCGTGGTCGCGCCGATGGTCTGCAGCTCGCCGCGCGCCAGCATCGGCTTGAGGATGCTGGCCGCGTCGATCGCGCCCTCCGCGGCGCCCGCCCCGACGAGGGTGTGGATCTCGTCGATGAACAGGATGATGTCGCCGCGCGTGCGGATCTCCTTGAGGACCTTCTTCAGGCGCTCCTCGAAGTCACCGCGGTACCGGGAGCCGGCCACGAGCGCGCCGAGGTCCAGCGTGTAGAGCTGCTTGTCCTTGAGCGTCTCCGGCACGTCCCCGCGGACGATGTCCTGCGCGAGGCCCTCGACGACGGCCGTCTTGCCGACGCCGGGCTCGCCGATCAGCACCGGGTTGTTCTTGGTGCGGCGGGACAGCACCTGCATGACCCGCTCGATCTCCTTCTCGCGCCCGATCACCGGGTCGAGCTTGCCGTCGCGCGCGGCCTGCGTGAGGTTCCGACCGAACTGGTCGAGCACCGCAGAGCCCGAGGGCTGGCCCTCGGCCGGGCCGCCCGAGGCGACCGGCTCCTTGCCCTGGTAGCCGGACAGCAGCTGGATGACCTGCTGGCGCACGCGGTTCAGGTCGGCGCCCAGCTTGTTGAGCACCTGGGCGGCGACGCCCTCGCCCTCGCGGATGAGGCCGAGCAGGATGTGCTCGGTGCCGATGTAGTTGTGGCCGAGCTGCAGCGCCTCGCGCAGGCTCAGCTCCAGGACCTTCTTGGCCCGCGGCGTGAACGGGATGTGCCCGCTCGGCGCCTGCTGCCCCTCGCCGATGATCTCCTGGACCTGGGCGCGCACGGCGTCCAGCGAGATGCCGAGGGACTCCAGGGCCTTGGCCGCGACACCCTCACCCTCGTGGATCAGGCCCAGGAGGATGTGCTCGGTGCCGATGTAGTTGTGGTTGAGCATCCGCGCCTCTTCTTGGGCGAGGACGACCACGCGACGGGCTCGGTCCGTGAATCTCTCGAACATGTGCACTCCTCACGAGCGACGTGCTTGGTCGGTTGCCCGGGCAGGGCCGCGGGCCCGACAAGGCGGCGTTGTTCGATGCTAACGGCGGCGCCCCGCCCAACCTGCCCGTGTTCGCCGCAGGCGTGACGCCGGCAGGGTCACCAGCCCCGCAGCTGGGGCGACTCCTCGAGGTAGGCCTCGTACAGGGCGCGCTCCTCGGGGGTGAAAGCCCGCGCCGCGTGGGTGGCCTGGTCGAGCTGGACCATGCGGGAGCGGGCGCGCAGGTAGACCGTGGCGGAGTCGGCCGCGTCCACGATCTCGTAGGCGAAGTCGACCGACGAGCGGCCGATCCGGGACACCCACACCTCGACGGCGAACGGCGCGGGGCGGAACGTCAGCGGGGCGACGTAGTCGATCTCGTGCTTGACGACCACGAGCAGCGACGCTGTGAGCGCCCCGAGCTCGTCCACGCCCATGGAGGGGAACAGGGTGAACCGGGCGTCGTCGAGGTAGCGCAGGTAGGCGGCGTTGTTGACGTGCCCGAACAGGTCGACGTCCGACCAGCGCACCGGCATCTCGACGCGGCCCCGGTGCGTCCTGGTGGTCTGTGGCGCTGTCGTGTCCATGGCGGCAACCCTACGACCGGCGGCTCGACGTCCGGGCGCAGGGCTGCCGCGCGGGTCAGGTGGTGTAGTCCGCGTTGATGCGGATGTACCCCTCGGTGAGGTCGCACCCGTACACGGTGAACGCCCCCTCGGCGATGCCGAGGTCGACCTCGATGACCACCTCGTCGTTCCTCAGGTACGCCTCGAGCTGCGACCGTGCCTCGGGCGTGGGGAGCCGGGGGTAGGTCTCGAGCCCGCCGAACGCGATGCGGACGGCCTCCTGGCGGATGTCCTCCTCGGTCGAGCACTTCCCGATGGCCATGGCGACCCGGCCCCAGTTCGGGTCGGCGCCGTGCACCGCGGTCTTGACGAGCGGGGAGTTCACGATGGCCTTGCCGACCAGCTTGGCCTGGGCGTCGTCGCGCGCGCCCGTGACCCGCACCTCGATGAGCGTCGAGGCGCCTTCGCCGTCGGAGGCGATCATCCGCACCAGCTCGGTGCAGACCTCGAGCAGCGCGGCCTCGAGCTCGTCCAGGTCGACCGGCCCCGCGGCGCCGGAGGCGAGGATCGCGGCGGTGTCCGAGGTGGACGTGTCGGTGTCGACGCTCACCGCGTTGTACGTCCGGGCGACCACGGCGCGGAAGACCCGGTCCAGGTCCGCGGCGGGGACCTGCGCGTCGGTGTAGACGAAGGACAGCATGGTCGCCATGTCGGGCTCGATCATGCCCACGCCCTTGGCGACGCCGACGACGGTCGCGGCGCCCACCTGGCGGGAGGCGGCCTTGGGGTGCGTGTCCGTGGTCATGATGGCGCGGGACACCGCGTCGAGGTCCACCGGCGCCGCCGCGGGCAGGGCGGCCAGTCCGTCGCGCAGCGCGTCCATCGGGTACGGCACGCCGATGACGCCGGTCGAGGCGACGAGCACCTGCTCGGGCGCGCAGCCGGCGCGATCGGCGGCCCAGGACTGCAGCTCGCGGGCGTCGGCCAGGCCGGCGTCCCCGGTGGCGACGTTCGCGTTGCCGGACACCACGACCACCGCGCGCAACCCCGCGAGGTCGCCCGCGCGGCTGAGCGTCACGCTCGGGCCCGAGAACAGCGACCGGGTGAACACGGCGGCCGACGTGCTGGCGCCGGTGGCGTGCACCAGGCTGACGTCCGGCCGGCCGTCCTTGACGCCCGCGTTGCCGGTGACGCCGACGAACCCGGCGACGGTGGTGGTCATGCGAACTCCTTGGTGTGGGTGGTGCGGAGGGGGACGGGTTCTGGGGTTGGCGACGCGTCGCCGCGCGGCTGGGCGAGCTCGGCCGCCCACGCGGCGAGGCAGCGGTCGCCGACGGTGTCCTGGTGCAGCTCGCGGCCGAGCCAGCGCAGCATCGCGCCAGGGCGCTCGAGCTCGAGATAGGTCACCCAGGGGTCGGACGGGCCGGCCAGCGGCGTGGGCCGCCAACCGAGGGCCAGCACGGTGTCCACCACGGTCAGCGGCGCGGCGCCCGAGCCGCCGCTGACGACCCCCGGCAGGGCCCGCGCGGGCCGGGACAGGTCCAGGTCCTCGACCTGCAGCGGTCCGACGGCGTCGTGCGCGGCCAGCTCGCTCCACAGGTCGCCGCCCGCCTGGCCGGCGCGCCCGAGCACCAGGGTCTCGCGGAGCAGGGCCCGCGCCCCCTCGCCCAGGCGCGCCCGGGTGCGGCGGTGGGTGCGGGCGCCGTCGGACACCACGAACGGGAGCGCGCCCCAGGTGAGCGTGGCGCCGGCGCCCAGGCGCACGTCGACGTCCCACCGCGAGCGCTGCTCCCCGCCGTACGCCACCGTGCCGGTGGTCTCCACGACCTCGAGCCAGGCGCCGTCCGCGACGTCCACCTCGACCTCGACGACGTCGCCCGCCAGGAGCAGGGCGCCGTTGGCGACCAGGGCCACGCGCGCGCCGGTCGCGTCCTGCTCGAGCACCCGCGCCGCCAGCGCGCCGGACCGCAGCTCGAGCATGGACCGCCCGGGCCCCGGCGCGACGACGATCCGGGTCACGCCGGCTCGCCCACCGCGGCGCCCTGCGGCGCGTCGTCGTGGTCGTGGTCGTGCGTGTGGGTGAAGCCGCCGTCGGGGTGCTCCTCGTCGGCGTGGAAGTGCGGCGCCATCGGCCCCGGGTCCACCGCGACGTGGCCGCCCGCCCGGTACCCGGCGAGGGTCTCCAGCACCCAGGCGACGAGCTCGTCCACCGACGCCTCGTCGTGCCGGGACAGCGCCACCACGGGGCGCCCGTCACGCGCGGCGACGCCCTCGCGGACCATGCGCTCCACGTCGACGCCCACGTACGGGCCCAGGTCCGTCTTGTTCACCACGAGCAGGTCGGCGCGGGCGATGCCGGGGCCGCCCTTGCGGACCACGTCGCCGCCGCCGGCCACATCCAGCACGAAGATCTGCGCGTCCACGAGCGCCGGGGAGAACGTCGCGGTGAGGTTGTCCCCGCCGGACTCGACGACCACCAGGTCGAGCGGCGCGAAGTCGGCCTCGAGGTCCTCGACGGCCAGCAGGTTCGCGGTCACGTCGTCGCGGATCGCGGTGTGCGGGCAGGCGCCTGTCTCCACCGGGCGGATCCGATCCGGGTCGAGCACCCCGGCGGAGCGCAGGAACCGCGCGTCCTCGTCGGTGTAGATGTCATTCGTCACCACGGCCAGCGAGAGCTGGTCCGCGAGCCGGCGGCACAGCGTCGCGATGAGCGAGCTCTTCCCTGTGCCGACCGGGCCGGCGACGCCCAGACGCATGGCCCGGGCAGGCTCGGCGGAGGCGGGCGCGGCAAGGGCGGCAGGGGCGGCGGGTGTGATGTCCTCAGGCACTGAACAGCCTCTCGGTCGTGGCGGCGTGGGTCTGCGCCCACCGTTCCATGAGCGGCGCGCCGCCTGCAGGGATTTCCACGGGGTGGCGCAGGTGCGACACCCGCGCGGCGAGCGCGTCGATCTCCGGCAGCAGGTCCACGACCATGCCGGTGGTCTCGAGCGGGTCGGCAGGCTCGAGCTTGAGCAGCGCGGCGACGACGGTCTGCACGTCGTCGTAGCCGACGAGCCGCCCCAGGTCCCACGCGTCCAGCCCGGCCCGGTGCGCCAGCACGCCGAGCACCACAGGACGCGGCCAGGCGCGCGCCGCCGGCTGGCCGAGCGGGTCCGGGCGACCGGGGGCGACCGGCCACAGCGTCCGGGCGACCCGCAGCTGCCCGCGGCCCAGCCGCCGCGCGTTGGCCCGGAGCGCCGGCGACGGCGTCCGGGCGGCCCACGCGGCGTCGACGGCGGCCAGGTCCTCCCCCGCGGCGGCCACGGCCCGCGCCACGACGGCCGTGCCCGCCTCGACCGCGGTCACGGTGCGCAGCCGGGCACGGGCGTAGTCGGCGACATCGCCCGCCCGCAGGCCCGCTCGCAGCGCGGGCTCGAGCCCGCCGGACTGCGTGTGCCCGCCGGAGGGCAGGCGGGCGTCGGCGAGCAGGGTCAGCAGCAGGGCGGAGGGGACGGCGAACGACCCAGGGGCGGGCGGCGCCTCGCCCGCGGCCCCGGCGCCAGTCGGAGCAGCCATCAGAACATCGAGTAGAGCCGGCCGAGCGGCACCTCGTCGACGGGGGCGGGCTCCACACGCTCGCCGTCCACGTCGATCTGGAAGGTCTCGGAGTCGATGTCGATGCGGGGGCACACGTCGTTGTTCCGCATCTCCGCCTTGGTGACCGCGCGGGTGTCCGCGACGCCCATCAGCCGGCGCCGCAGCCCCAGGCGCTCCGCCACGCCGTCCTCGAGCGCCCGCGGCGCCACGAAGGACACCGACACGTCCGCGCCGATCGCGTCCGCCAGGGCCGGGCGCATCAGCACCGGCTGCGGAGACGGGATCGAGGCGTTCGGGTCGCCGAGGGCTCCCCAGACGAGCGCGCCGCCCTTGATCACCACCTGCGGCCGCACCCCGAAGAACCGGGGGTCCCACAGCACCAGGTCGGCGAGCTTGCCGACCTCGACCGACCCGATCTCCGCGTCGACGCCGTGGGCGATCGCCGGGTTGATCGTGTACTTGGCCACGTACCGGCGCGCGCGCTCGTTGTCCGCCGGGAGGCTCGACGAGAGCGGCCCACGACGGTGCTTCATCACGTGCGCGACCTGCCAGGTGCGGGTGACCACCTCGCCGATGCGGCCCATCGCCTGCGCGTCCGAGGACGTCATGGAGATCGCGCCCATGTCGTGCAGCACGTCCTCGGCGGCGATGGTCGTCGCCCGGATGCGGGACTCCGCGAAGGCCAGGTCCTCAGGGACCCGGGGGTTCAGGTGGTGGCAGACCATGAGCATGTCCAGGTGCTCGGCCACCGTGTTGCGGGTGTGCGGCAGCGTCGGGTTGGTGGACCCCGGCAGCACGTACGGCTCGCCCGCCAGCCGCATGATGTCGGGCGCGTGGCCGCCCCCGGCCCCCTCGGTGTGGAACGCGTGGATCGAACGGCCCGCGATCGCCGAGACCGTGGACTCCAGGAAGCCGGCCTCGTTGAGCGAGTCCGAGTGCAGGGCCACCTGCAGGCCCCAGTCCTGCGCGGCGCGCAGCGCGGCGTCGAGAGCCGCCGGGGTCGAGCCCCAGTCCTCGTGCACCTTGTACCCGGCCGCCCCGTTCAGCGCCTGCTCGGCGAGGCCCGCCGCGCTGACGGTGTTGCCCTTGCCCAGCAGCAGCACGTTGACGGGCAGGTGGTCCAGGCTGCGGTGGATGGCGCGCAGGTGCCAGGCGCCGGGCGTGACGGTGGTGGCCTTGGTGCCCTCCGAGGGGCCGGTCCCGCCGCCCGCGATGGTGGTGATGCCGGTGGCGAGCGCCTCGACCACCTGCGACGGCGAGATCAGGTGGACGTGCGCGTCGAACCCTCCGGCCGTGAGGATCTTGCCCTCGCCGCTGATCACGTCCGTGGACGGGCCGATGCGCAGCGCCGGGTGGACGCCGTCGGCCACGTCGGGGTTGCCCGCCTTCCCGAGGGCGACGATCCGCCCGTCGCGGATGCCGACGTCGGCGCGCACCACGCCCCACCAGTCGAGCACCACGACGTTGGTGATCACGGTGTCGGGAGCGCCCTCGGCGCGGGACGTGGACCCCTGCAGCATGGACTCGCGGATCGACTTGCCGCCGCCGAACACCGCCTCGTCGCCGCCGGCGGTGCGGTCCTCCTCGACCTCGATCCACAGGTCGGTGTCGCCCAAGCGCACCTGGTCGCCGACCGTCGGGCCGTACAGCGCCGCATAGCGGGCCCGCGGGACCACGAGGGCGGGCACGTGCGGGGCGGTGGCGGCCCCCGTGGCCGCAGCCATGCGCGCCGTGCCCGCGCTGCGCGGCGCGTCGTCCTCCGGCGCCACGACGTCGCCCAGCGCGCCGCCGTCGTCCTTGCCGCGCTGGATCCCCGGGACGCGCCGCGCGCCGCGCAGGGTGACCGCGGTGACGGTGCGCGAGGCCCCCGGCTCGAACCGCTGCGAGGTGCCCGCCATGACGTCGAGACGGAAGCCGTGCGCGGCCTCGCGGTCGAACCTCAGCGCCGGGTTGGCGTCCGGCAGGTGCAGGTGCGAGCCGATCTGCACCGGGCGGTCGCCCGTGTTGAGCACCACGAGCTCGATCCGCTCGTGCGGGGCGCGATCGGCGTTGAGCTCGACGTCGCCCTCGGCGACGCGAACGGCGCCCGGGCCGGTGGTGGAGTGGCTGGCCATGGTTCTCCTCAGGGCTGCGGCAGGACGGCGGCGGGCTCGGTCAGGCGATGGGCTGGTGGATGGTCACGAGCTTGCGGCCGTCGTCGAACGTCGCCTCGACCTGGACGTCCGGCAGCAGCTCCGCGACCCCGGGCATGACGTCGTCACGGCTCAGCACGGTGCGGCCGGCCTCCATGAGCTCGGCCACGGTCGCGCCCTCGCGGGCCCGCTCGATGACCCACGTCGCGAGCAGCGCCACGGTCTCGGGGTGGTTGAGCCGCACGCCTCGGGAGAGGCGGTCGCGGGCCACCATGCCCGCGACGCTGAGCAGCAGCTTCTCCTGGTCGGCAGGGGTCAGGTGCATGGGTTCTCGGCGCCTTTCCGGACGGAGGTCGGGGACGTGGGCGACAGCGGTGGCACGACGGTCGGCGGTGGCGGCGACGTCTCGAGGACGGAGCCTGCGTCCGCAGGCCGCAAGAACAGCACACGGTCGGCGACGGCGTGCAGCGCCGTCACATCGTGGCCCACCAGGAGCACGCCGACCCCGGAGCGGGCCAGGTCGTGGACCAGGTCGAGCACATCGGCGGCGGTCCGGTCGTCGAGCATGGACGTGGCCTCGTCGAGCACCAGGAACTCTGGTTCCAGCGCCAGGGCCCGCGCCACGCACGCGCGCTGCAGCTCGCCGCCCGACACCTCGTGCGGGCGGCGGCCGAGCAGCGCGGGGTCCAGCCCGACAGCCGCCGCGAGCGCGTCGGCGTCGACCTCCCGGCAGGCCAGCCGGGCGGGCAGCTCGATGGCCCGGCGGAGCGTCATGCGCGCGTCCACCGCCATGCGGGGATGCTGCGACACCCAGCCGACGCGCCGGCGCTGCGCAGGTGGAAGCGCCAGCCCGGCGCCGGCCACCCGCTGGCCGCCGAGGCTCACGCGCCCGGCGTCGGGTGACTCGAGCTGGGCCAGCACCGCCGCAAGGGTCGACTTCCCGGCGCCGGACGGGCCGGTCAGGCCCACCACCTCCCCGGCGCGCACCTCGAGGTCCGTGGGAGCGAGCACCGGCCGGCCGCCGCGCGTCACGACGACGCCGCGGGCCGCGAGCGCCGCCGCGTCGGGGCTGACGGCGGGACGGGGCCGGGCGGCGGGGGCGGCGTCGCGCAGCACCTCGTCGGGGGCGCCGTGCGCGACGACGCGTCCGGCGGCGACCCGCGTCACGGTGTGGGCCACCTGGCGGGCGAGGGCGGTGTCGTGCGTGATCACCAGGACGGTGTGCCCTGCCCGCGCGTAGGACGCGAGCAGCACCCCGACGGTCCGCGACGCCTCCGCGTCCAGGCCCGAGGTGGGCTCGTCGGCGAGGAGCACGGGCGGGTGGTTGACCATCGCCGCCACGAGGTTGAGCCGCCCGAGCTGCCCGCCCGAGAGCTGGTGCGGGAAGCGGCCGAGCCAGGCCGGGTCCACCCCGGCCGCGTGGGCGAGCTCGACGAGCTGCTCTGCCTCGCCTGCGGCGCGGTGCGGATGCGCCGCGCCGAGGCGGGTCCGGCGCCGGCCAGCGACGCGCTGCGCCTCGCGGAGCTGGGCCGCGATGGTCCTGGTGGGAGTGAACGCGCCGCCGGCGCCCTGGGCGGCGGCGCCGATGACCCGGCCCCGCAGCCCGCGCACGCGCCGCGAGCCGTCCAGCAGGTCGATCGCCTCGCCGTCCGCGTGCAGGGTGGCGGCGCCCGTGGCGGTCGAGCCGGCGGGAAGCGTCCCGGTCAGCGCGGACACGACCGTGGACTTGCCCGCCCCGGAGGCGCCGAGCAGCACGTGGACCTGCCCGGGCAGCAGGTCCAGGTCGAGGCCGTCGAGCACGAGCGTGCTCCCATGGGCGACGGACAGCCCGCGGACCGCGACGCTCGCCGACCCGTGGGCCTGCTCCTGCGGGCGGCCGGGCGCAGGCGACTCCTCCGGCGCCACGGCGAGCATCGGCTCGGAGGTCGGCAACAGCGTCGGCTCAGGCATGGTGGCCCTCCTCGCGACCGGCGAGGCAGCCGGCCAGGCAGATGGTGACGGCGACGAGCAGGCCCGCGGGGGCGGCCAGCGTCCACCACGCCTGGGACAGCAGCGCCTGCTGCCCCAGGTCCAGCAGCGCGCCGAGCGACGGTTGGTGCGGCGGAAGGCCGAGGCCCAGGAAGGTGAGCGTGGACTCGTGCCAGACGGCGTGCGGCACCAGCAGCCCGAACGCCACCGTGAGTTGCGTGGCCAGACGGGGGGCGGCGTGGTGGCGCAGCAACTGGCGCCGGGTGAGTCCGAGCGCGATCGCGGCCCGGTAGAAGTCCTGGCCGCTCAGGGTGAGCAGCTCGGCCCGCACCAGCCGGGCCGTCTGCGTCCAGTGCGTCGCGGCGACCACCAGCACGATGGTGACGAGGGACCCGCGCAGCGCGGCGGCGACGACGATGCCGAGCAGCAGGTGCGGCACCGCGTTGACCCCGTCGACCAGGCGCATGCCCCAGCGGTCGACCCGACCGCCGAGCAGCGCGCAGGCCGCCCCGACCACGGCGCCGACCACCACCGCGCCGAGCGCCCCGGCGAGCGCGGCGACCAGCGACACCCGCAGCCCGTGGGCCGAGCGGACGAACAGGTCCCGGCCGGCGAGGTCCGTGCCGAACGGGTGGGCGGGCGACGGGCTGGTGGCCCCGACGCCGTAGTCGACGTGGTCGAGGTCCACCTGGAGCAGCATCGGGACCAGCACGGCGTACGCGACCAGCAGCACCAGCCCGGCGGCCGCGACCCGGCGTGCGGGCAGGCGCGGGAGGCGGCGGCCAGGCGAGCGCCCGGCGGGGGCGCTCCGCGGCAGGGCGGCCGGCTCGGCGGGCGCGGGGACGGGAAGGGCGCGAGCCGCTGCCGCCGAGGGGACGTCGACCAGGTTCTCAGAGCGCATCGGGGTCCGTCCTCGGGTCGATCCGCACCAGGCAGAGGTCGGCGAGCAGCCCGCCGAGCACCGCCACGGCGGAGAGCAGCACGGTGGACGCGGCGAGCAGCGCGAAGTCCTGGGCGAGCGCCGCGCTGACCAGCGACTGGCCGAGCCCGGGCCAGGAGAAGACCTCCTCCACCAGCACCGACCCGGCGACGACCTCCGGCAGCCGGGCGCCGGCGATGGCCAGCGTCGGCACCGCGGCGGTCGGCAGCACGTGCCTGGCCAGCACCTGCCGCTCGGGCACGCCGCGCAGCCGGGCCGCCTCGGTCGCGGGGCTGCGCAGCTGCGCGGTGACGGCGCGGTGCAGGTGCAGGGTGATCCAGGGCAGCTGGGCCAGCGCCACCGACAGCACGGGCAGCACGAGGTGCCGACCCACCTGCCCGGGCGTCACGGCGGCGCCGGCGTCGGTGAGGCCGCCTGTGGGCAGCCAGCCCAGGCCGACCGCCAGCACCGCCATGAGGCCCATCGCGACGAGGAAGGCCGGCACGGCCGACAGCGCCCACAGCCCCGAGGTGAGGACCCGGGCCAGGAGCCCGTGCGGCTGGCGTGCCGCGATGAGCGCCAGCGGGACGGCCACTGCGGCGCCCAGCGCGAGGCCCAGCACCATGAGCAGCAGCGTCCACGGCAGCCGGGCGGCCACGACGTCCGCGACGGGCATCCGCGCCGATGTGGAGACGCCCAGGTCGCCGCTCACCAGGCCGGACGCCCACCGCCACCACGCCTCGGCCCAGTGGGCGCCGGCGCCGTGGGCGCCCGTGACGACGTCCTCGACGGAGGCCCGCGCGGCGCCGCCGGTGAACTCGTCGCGGGCGCCCAGGAACGCCGCGGCGGCGTCCGTGGGCGAGGCGGCGGCCAGCGCGAACACGGCCAGGCTGATGACGCCCATCAGGGGCGCCGCCCACAGGAGCCGGCGCCGGACCAGTCGCAGCACGGCCACGCGGCGCCCCGACGCGGCGCCGCGCGGCGCCGGGGCGACCAGGGGCATGCCGTCACCGGGCGCCGGCGCCACCGGCGCCTCCCGTCCCGTGTCGGAAATCAGAGTCATCGCCGCGTCCAGTCCTGCACGTTGAACCACGGGCCCCACGCGACGCCGTGCTCGTGGGGCTCGAGCACGTGCTCGACGCCATCCCAGTCGTCCAGCCCCCGGGCCACGTAGGTGTGCTCGAGCGCGAACACGGCGACCAGCGGCGGGTTCGCCACCAGGACCGTCTGGAGCTCGCGGTACAGCGCGGAGCGCGCCGCCGGGTCGGGCTCGGTCCGCGCCGCGTCGAGCAGCCTGTCGACGTCGGGGTCGGCGTAGCCGGACGGGTTGGAGTAGGCGTCGTCCTCGTCGAACACGGCGAAGTCCGAGTGGAGCTGCCGGTAGGCCTGGGCGTCGGGGTCGTATGGCATGTCCCCGCCGCCGAGCACGAAGGCCTTCTCGTCCATCGCGGTCACGGCGTGGCGGCGGTCGACGCCCTCGAGCGCCACGTCGATCCCCAAGGGCGCCATGTCCGAGGCGAAGGCCTGCGCGACGTCCCGGCGCAGCGTGTCCTCGGCGAAGTACATGAGGGTGAACGCGAACCGCACGCCGTCCTTGGCCCGGACCCCGTCGGGGCCCACGGCCCAGCCCGCGTCGTCGAGCAGCGCGGCGGCCGCGGCCGGATCGTGCGCGAACACGGCCGACGGCTCGAAGGCGTCGCCCTGGGCGGGGGTGAACGGCGTGGCCACCGCCGTGCCGTGCCCCGCGAGGATGCCGTCGATCATTGCCTGCCGGTCCGTGCCCAGGTTGACGGCCACCCGCACCGCCGGGTCCGCGAAGAAGGGCAGGGTGACCGGCAGCGAGATCGCCCGGAAGTCGCCCGAGGAGTTCGCCACCAGCTCGAGCCCGTCGGAGCCGGCGATCTGGGCCGCGATCCGCGGCGAGACCTGCGCCCCGTCGACCTCGCCTGAGCGCACCCGCTGGGCGCGGGCGTTCTCGTCCGCGACGAACGCCAGGTGGATCGTCCGCACCTGCGGCTCGCCGCCCCACCAGCCCTCGCGCGCCCGCAGCGTCATCGACTCGCCTTTGCGCCACTCGGCGAGCACGTACGGCCCGGTGCCGACGGGCTCGCTCGCCAGCGGCGAGCCGACCACGTCCCCGCCGAGCGCCTCGGACGCGGGGATGCCCAGGGTCAGGCGCGCGGGCAGCCCGGCGTACGGGTACGCCAGGTCGAACCGCACGGTCAGCGGGTCGATCGCGGTGACCTGCTCGACCATCTCGTAGTCCGCGGCCATCCAGGAGCCCACCGCCGGGTCGCGCACCGCGTCGAACGCCGCGACGACGTCCTGCGCGTCGAACTCGGAGCCGTCGCTGAACGTGACGCCCTCGCGCAGCCGGACGGTCCACGACGTGAGGGTCGCGTCGGCCTCCGGCATCGCGACGGCGAGCCCCGGCTCGAGCACCCCGTCCGCCCCCACGGCGACCAGGCCGTCGTAGAGCTTGGACGTGATGCCCAGCGGGTACTCGAGCGGGTGCAGCGAGCCGTACTCGCCCGTCTCGGCGAGGCGCAGCGTGGCCGCGTCGTCGGAGGCGCCCGCGGCCGCGCCCGAGACCGCCGCGGAGCAGCCGGACGCGGCGAGCACGAGCGCTCCGAGGAGGACGGCGGGCCGAGAGTGGCGCAGGCGCATGGGACGGCCCTTCAGGAGACGGAGATGCGAGGGTCGGCGGCGGACTGCAGGACGTCGGCCACCGCGTTGACGACGACGTACAGGCCGCCCAGCACGAAGGTGACGCCGGCGATCGCCGGGAAGTCGGAGACCGGCAGGCTCGCCAGAAGGTACGAGCCCAGGCCGCCCCAGGTGAAGACCCCCTCGATGAGCAGCACGCCCCCGAACATGAAGCCGAGCTGCAGCGCGCCCATCGACAGCGTCGCGTTGAGCGAGTTGCGCAGCACGTGCTTGCGCAGCACCTGCAGCTCGCCGAGGCCCTTGGCGGTGGCGGTCCGCACATGGTCCGAGCGCAGCGTGTCGGTGAGGCTCGACCTGAGCACCCGCCCGATCGCCAGCGCCGGCCCGACGGCGAGCGCGAGCGCCGGCAGGGCGACGTGCGCCAATGCGTCGCCCGCGGCGGGCAGGTCCCCGGCCAGCAGGCTGTCGAGGATGCTCAGGCCGGTGGGCCCGCCCTCGACGCCCCCGCGCCCCGACGCGGGCAGCCAGCCCAGCATCTTGTAGAAGACGATCAGCCCGACGATGCCGAGCATGAACGTCGGCGCCGTGGAGCCGAGGAACAGCAGGCCGCGGAAGGGGCCCGACAGCGGCCAGCGCAGCATGCTGGAGACGGCGAACGCGAGGCCGAGCAGCAGGGCCACCGCGAACGCGACCAGGACGAGCTCCATGGTGGCGGGCAGGTACGCCGAGATGTCCTGCATCACGGGACGCCGAGTGCGGAACGACGTCCCCAGGTCCCCGGTGGCGATGCCGGTGACGAAGGAGAGGTACCGGGCCAGGGCCGGCTCGTCGAGCCCCAGGCGGGCGCGCGCCGCCGCGACGGCCTCCGGGGAGGCGTTGGCGCCGATGGTCGCCGCGACGGGGTCGGCTCCGGATACCTCCTGCAGCAGGAACAGCACGAAGGACAGGACTAGGAGCAGGCCGAGCAGCGAGGCCAGGCGGATGCCGATGAAGCGCAGGTGGGGCATGGCGGTCACCTCCGGTGGGCGAGCCGGTTGCGCACTGCGTCGCCGGCGAGGTTGGACAGGAGGCTGAGCAGCATCACCGCGAGCCCGGGGACCAGCGGGATCCACCACGCGTCGAGGATCTCGACGAGCCCGCGCGAGGTGTCTGCCCCGAGCTCGGGCGCCGGGGCGGGCTGCCCCAGGCCGAGGAAGGACAGCGACGCGAGCACCATGACGACGTTGCCGATGTCGAGGCTCGCGGTGATGACGGCCGTGGGCACCACGCCCGGCAGCACGTGCCGCCACATGACCCGCATCCGGCCGACGCCCGCCATCCGGGCGGCCTCGACGTGGGGCCGGGCCATGATGCCGCGCACCTCGCCGCGGATGATCCGCGCGTAGTACGGCCACCACACCACGATCACGGCGAGGAACGTGTTGAACAGGCCCGGGCCGAGCGCGGCCGCCACGGCCACCGCCACGAGCATCGACGGCAGGGCGAGGAACACCTCCGTGGTGCGCATCAGCAGCGCGTCCACCCACCCGCCGAACATGCCCGCGACGAACCCGACGACGGCGCCCACCACCAGCCCCACCGCGGTGACCACCAGGGCCAGCAGCCAGGAGGTGCGCAGCCCCACGAGCACCCGCGAGAGCGTGTCGCGGCCGATCTGGTCGGTGCCCAGGATGTGCTCGACGTCGGTGAAGGGCGTGAGCTTGGGCGCGGCGACCGGCTGCACCGGGTCGTGCGGGGCGAGGAGCGGGGCGAGCACCGCGATGACGGTCACCAGGACGAGCAGGCCGATGAGGATCCAGTCGCCGATGCGGCGGCCCCTCGTGTCGACGCCCGAGCCGCGGGGACGGCGGGCGAGCCGCCAACGCGGCGCCGGGCCGGGCGACGGCGCGGCGGCGGCAGGGCCCCCGCCTCCCGCCGGAGCGGGCAGCGGTCCCGCCGGGACCATGACGTCGGTCATCAGAACTCCCCCCTGCGCACGCACGCCACCTCGTGGCGCAACGTGACGTCGTTCGTGGGACGGTCCCCCACCGCGGCCAGCTGGACGCCGACGACGGTGCTCGCGCACTCCGGCAGGGCCACCGGGCAGCGGGGATGGAAGGCGCACCCGGTGGGCGGGTCGAGCGCGCTCGCCGGCTCGCCGGCCAACGGCAGGACGGTGCGGCCCGGCTGCGGCACCGCCGCGACGAGGTTGCGGGTGTACGGGTGCCGCGGGGTGGCGATCACGTCCTCCGCCCGGCCGACCTCGACGATCCGGCCCAGGTACATCACCGCGATGCGGTCCCCGATGATCCGGGCGACCGCCAGGTCGTGCGTCACGAACATGACGGCGATGCCGAGGTCGCGCCGCAGCTCGTTGATCAGGTTGAGCACGTTCGCCGCGACCGACACGTCGAGCGCGCTCGTCGGCTCGTCGCACAGCAGCACCTGGGGCGGCACGATCGTCGCGCGGGCCAGGGCCACGCGCTGGCGCTGGCCGCCGGACAGCTCCCCGGGCAGGGCGTCCAGCACCGAGCCGGGCAGGCCCACCCGGTCGAGGATGGCGAGCGCCTTCTCCTCCTTCTCCGCTGTGGGGGTTCGCCGCGGCAGGCGCTCGTGCAGCACCTCGCGGATGGTCAGCCAGGGGGTCAGGGACGAGCCCGCGTCCTGGAACACCATCTGCACGTCGGTGCCGCGCGGCCCGCGCAAGGCGCCGGTGTGGCGCTTCTCGAGCTGGCCGGCCACCCGCAGCAGGGTCGACTTCCCCGAGCCGGACTCCCCCACGATCGCCACCGACTCACCGGGCTGCAGGTCGAGGGTGACGCCCCGCAGCGCCGACAGCGTGGCCCGCCGCCCGCGCTCGTCGCGCACCTGGAACGAGCACTCGAGGTCGGCGGCCTGCACCAGCGGCGCGCCGCGCTGGGGGGTGGGCGCCGGCGGCAGCGGGGGCAGCAGCTCCTGGGCCGACTCGAGGGCGCCGAGCTCCTCCGCACGCCGACACGCGGCCAGGTGGGAGTGCTCCACGTCGTCGGGGGCCCCCGCCGCGCGTAACGCGGGCTCCTGCTCGTGGCAGGCCTCCTCGACGAACCGGCAGCGGGAGGCGAACGGGCAGCCGGTCGGAGCGGCGCCGGCGGACTCCGTGGGCAGCGCCCACAGCGGTCGGGTGCGGTCGGAGTCCAGCGACAGCCGCGAGCCCAGCAGCCCGCGGGTGTACGGGTGACGGGGCGACTCGAGCACCTGCCGCGTGGTCCCGGTCTCGACGATCCGGCCGCGGTACATCACCGCGATCCGGTCGGCGATCTGCGCGGCCACGCCCAGGTCGTGGGTGATGAGGACGATCGAGCAGCCCAGCTCGTCCCGCATGCCGGCCAGGAGGGTGAGCACCTGCGCCTGCACCGTGACGTCCAGGGCCGTGGTGGGCTCGTCCGCGACCACCAGCTCGGGGTCGCCCGCGACGGCCATGGCGATCATGACGCGCTGGCGCAGGCCGCCGGACAGCTCGTGCGGGTACGAGCGGTAGCGCCGCTCGGGCTGCGGGATGCCGACGGCCCGCATCAGCCGGATCGCCTCCTCGGCCGATCCGGCCTTCTCCGCGACCTGCGTGCCGACGTGCATGGTCGGGTTGAGGGACGTCATCGGGTCCTGGAACACCACGCCGAGCCGGCTCCGACGCGCCTGGCGCAGCTGCTGCGGAGACGCGGTGCGCAGGTCCAGGCCGGCGACCTCGAGCGAGCCGTCGATGCGGGGCCGCGAAGACTCCGGGAGCAGGCCCAGCATCGACATGCTCATCACGCTCTTGCCGGACCCGGACTCGCCGACGATGCCGACGATCTCGCCCCGCCCGATCTCCAGGTCGACGCCGTGCAGGATCTGGGAGCGGACGCCGTTGCGCTCGAGGCTCACGTCCAGCCCGCGCAGCCGGGCCACCACGCCCCGCGGGCTGGCGACGGGCGCCTCGACGGCCTGCGCCTCGGTGAGCGGTGCGGCGAGCGATGCGGCTACATCCATGGTGACCGGCTCCTTCGTTGCTGGTGCGGGCGGGGGCGGCGACCTTCGGAGAGCGTCGCCCAGCGGTGTCTCCGGAGCGTCTCGATGAGATGTCCGGCCGATGTCGTCACGTGCGGGCCAGCGACGCGACCTGGGCGGATTTCGCCCTGGCGGCGGCGTCCGCGGCCAGGACCTCCGCGATCCGCCGTTGACGGGACTTCGACGTCACCGCCATCAGCACGGCGACCACGAGCGACAGCCCTGACGCCCCCAGCCACAGCGCCTTCGCGCCGTGGTGGTCGAGCACCAGGCCGCCGAGCACGGGGCCCACGGCCATCGCCAGGGAGTGCGTCACGCCGTACACGCCCTGGTAGCGGCCACGCCGCTCCGGGTGGGCCAGGTCGGCGGTGATCGAGGTCGCCTGGGGGTGCGAGCCCATCTCCCCGAGGGTCCAGATCGCGACTGCCACGAAGTACATCGCCAGGGACGCGGCCGCCGCCTGCAGGCCCACCCCCACCGCGGTGAGCGTGATGGCGACCGCGATGACGATGTCCCGCGACCACCGGTTGAGCAGGCGGGCGGTGGGCAGCTGGAGCACGCACAGCAGCAGCCCGTTGAGCGTGAGCAGCAGCCCGAAGTGGCTCGACGGGTGCCCCTGCTGCGTCATGACCAGCGGCAGCGTGGTGGTGGACTGCACGTACACCACGGAGTACACGAACATCACGGCCGCGAAGGTCATGAACACCCTGTCCCCCAGCACGGCCACCAGGCCGCCGCCACGGCCGCCCGCGCCGCGCTCGGCGCCCCGTGCGGTCGGCGGGGCCGGGGTGACCGCGAGGTCGGCGGGGTCCGCGGCGCCGGCCGGGCGCTCCGGGCCCACGGCGTCGGGCACGGCGAGCCGGGTCTCCGGCACCTTCACGGCGAGCACCGCGGTGGAGACCAGCACCAGCGCGGCCTGGCACCAGAACAGCAGCGAGAACGAGTACATGGCCATGAACCCGGCCGCGAGCGGGCCGATCGCGTAGCCGAGGTTCACGGCCCAGTAGTTGTAGTTGAACGCCGCCCGGCGGTGCCGCGGCTCGACCAGGTCGCCCACCATCGTGTGGATGACCGGCCCGGCGGCCCCGTTGAACAGGCCGTACACCGTCAGCAGCGCCGCGATCAGCAGCGCGCCGTCCACGAGCGGGATCGCCACGAGCACCAGGACCGACAGCAGCTCGCTGCCCAGCAGCACCTTGCGGCGCCCGATCCGGTCGGCCAGCACCCCGCCCGCCAGGGAGGACACCACCACGCCGACGCCGTACGCGGCGACGACCAACCCCGCCCCGGCCGCCGACATGCCGATCGACGAGGTGAGGAAGATGGTCATGTAAGGGACGACGAAGCGGCCGATCCACACCACGAGCTGGGCGGTCCACAGCCACCAGAACGTGGCGGGGAGGTCGCGCAGCCGGGTGTGCGCAGCGGTCTCGACCGGGGTCATCGGGGATTCCTTCGTCCTGAGGGGTCGCCGAGCCGCGCCCGGGCGCTCCGGGGCGGGTGGCGGGATGGTGGGGCGCGCGAGGCGGGGCCGGTCGCGGCGCCCGCCGCCTCACCGCACGGAGCCCGTGCGGTGAGGCGGTCGGGTCACTTCGAGGCCGCGGCCTCGGCGACGGTGAGCGTCGCGAAGTCGAGCGTGGCCGGGGCCGCGATCGAGTGGGACTCCTCGACCCCTTCGAGCCAGGCCTGGGCGACCATGAAGTCGGTGGTCCAGGCGAAGGTCGGGGCGCACCCGGAGTCGTACGCCGACTTGCCGGCCGTCACGTACGCCTCGTCCGAGCCGGTGGTCACGGCCTCGCGGAGCAGCGCCGTGGTGGTCTCGTCCGAGCACTGCAGGTGGTTGAGCCCGCCGTCCGGGTCCCAGAACACGTGCCCGTGCATGAACGCGTTGTTGGAGTCCGGCCACGTCTCCGGGGAGACCATGACGTCCGGGGCGCCCTCCGGGTTGGACGGGAAGTCGCCGAAGACCTCAGACGCCTGGTGGCTCGTGACCGTGGCCTTCAGGCCGAGCGCCTGGAGCTGCGCCGCGATGATGTTCGCCATCTGCGCGGCATCGGCGCCGCCCGCGCTGTGCCCGATCTGGATCGCGGTGCCCGCCGGAAGCGAGGACACCCACTTCTCCAGGGCCGCGGGATCGTGCACGAGCTCACGGGAGTCGACGTCGCCGGGCAGCGCGCCCTTCGGGTAGTAGCCCTCGGCGGGAACCGACCCCACCCCGCTGACCTGGTCGATCAGGGCCTTCCAGTCGATGCCCTCGAACAGGGTGCGGCGCGCGTCGGCGTCGGCGAGCAGCTCCCGGTTCGGGTTCATGTACATGACCCCCACCTGGAAGGACGGCAGCGCGTACGCCTCGAGCCCGTCGGAGTCGAGGTACTTCTGGCGCGAGGCCGTCGGGACCGCGGAGAGCAGCGCGTGCAGGTCGCCCTTCTCGAGCTCGAGCTGCATCGCCGAGATCTCCGTGTACACCGGAAGCTTCACGGTGGTGAACACCGGCTCCAGGCCGGCCCAGTGGTCCTCGAAGTACGTGAGCTCGTACCCCTCGCCCACCACGGCCTTCGTCAGCACGTACGGGCCCGTGCCGGCCGAGGTCGTCGACAGGTACGTCTGCGCGAAGTCGTCGCCCGCCTGCTCGGTGATCACCGTGGGGCTGATCATGCGCGGCCCGTACGGGGAGGCGAGGTAGTCGAGGAACGCCGAGTTCGGCTCGGCCAGGGTGATCCGCACCGTGTGGGAGTCGATCTCCTCGACGTCCGCGACGTCCTGCACCATGTACGCCGGCCCGGCGTCCACGGCCAGGCGCCGCTGGAACGACGCCTCGACGGCGGACGAGTCGAAGGCTGTGCCGTCGTGGAACGTCACGCCCTTCCGCAGCACGAACGTGTACTCGGTGAAGTCGCTGCTGACCTCCCACGACTCCGCGAGCGACGGGACGATCGTCGCCTCGTCATGGTTGCCCGCCTCGTAGCGGACCAGGCCCTCGTAGGCGTTGGTGGTGATCGCCAGGCCGTTGCCGGAGTAGTACACGTCCGGGTCCGGCGGCTGGCCGATGTCGTTGAGCACGCCGAGCCGCAGGACGCCGTCAGTGGGCGCGGCGTTGGAGCCGCCGCCACCGCCGGAGGACTCGCCGCCCGCGCAGCCCGAGAGCAGCAGCGTGCCGACGGTCAGGAGGGCGAGCGGCAGGCGCGCGGCCTGTCGCCGGCGCATCGTTCGTGGGGTCATGGGGTGGTCCCTCTCTCGGTGGGGGTGCGGGGAGGAGCGGGTCAGGCGCGGCGGAACACCTGGTTGCGGCGGTTGCCGTCCGCGTCCAGGCCGATCGCGTAGGGGTGCAGGAAGTCCGGCTCGGTGACGCCCTGGCGGTGCATCGCGATCCCGGTCATCGCCTCGCGGATGGCGCGGTTCGCGAGCAGCGCGGTGATCTCGCCGCGGTCGTCGTAGGGCGGGGACACCTCGACGACGTCCATCGCGACGATGCCCACCTCGGCGGCCAGCCGTCGCACGGCCCGCAGGATGTCGTTCGACGTGATGCCGCCCGGCTCCGGCGTGCCCGTGCCCGGGGCGTAGGCCGGGTCGCACACGTCGATGTCGAGGGAGATGTACAGGTGGTCGGCCTGGTCGAGCGCCTCGTCGACCGCCCGCTCGAGCACCTTGTCGAACCCGTCCCGGATGATCTCGGCCATGAAGTGCGTGCGCATCCTCTGGTCGTCCATCCAGTCGAGCGTCTCCTGCTCCGGCCAGTAGCCGCGCAGGCCCACCTGCACGAAGTTCTTGCCCGGCACGGCGCCCGAGTTGATGAGGTGGCGCATCGGGGTGCCGTGCGACGCCAGCGAGCCGGGCATGTCGTTCCCGGTGTCGGCGTGCGCGTCGAAGTGGACGATGCCGACCTTGCCGTAGCCGTAGTGGTCCGCCACGGCCGTCGCGGCCGGCCACGTGATGGCGTGGTCGCCGCCCAGGATGATCGGGATCGCCCCCGACGTGACCACCGTGCCGATGAACTTGCGGATGTCCTCGAAGGTCCGCGCGGTGTTGCCGACCGAGATCGGCGCGTCCCCGTAGTCGGCCATGACCAGCTCGTCGAACGCGTCGACGTGCGTGTCGAGCGAGAAGTGGGGGCGCCCGTATCCGCCCTTGTAGTCGCAGGACCGGATCGCGAGGGGGCCGTGGTTGGTGCCGCTGCGGCCGGTGGCGGTCGAGTCCCACGGCACGCCCAGCACCGCCACGTCGACCTTCGCGGCGACCAGGTCCTCGGGGGTCAGCGCGACGGGGAGCTTCGCGAACGTCTGGATGCCCGAGAACCCGCCCTCGGCCTTCCGGTTCGGGAACAGGAGGCCCGGGGCGCGGCCCTCGTTGAAGTCGTCGGTGGCGCCGTGGCCCTCGAGCCCTTCGCCGAGGCGGCGCGGCTGCTCCCAGAAGCCGTCCGGCCACTTGTCGTGGTGGTGGTCGTTGTCGTGGTCATGGTCGTGGGACATGTGGGTCCTCGCGTTCGTGCGGGCCGGAGGTCCGGCGGGTGGGGCGGGCGGGTCGGCGGCGCTGGTCGGCTGGCGCCGCTGGTCTGGCGCTGCGGGTCAGTGCTCCGGGGTGCGGAAGACCTGGGTGCGCTGGGCGCCGTCGGCATCGAGGTTGAGCGCGTGCGGGTGCAGGTAGTCGGGGCCCGTGATGCCCATGCGCCGCATCGCGATCCCCGTCATCGCCTCGCCGATCGCCCGGTTCGCCAGCAGCACGGTGATCTCGCCGTTGTTGTCGTAGGGCGGGGCGACCTCGACGACGTCCATCGCCACGATGCCCACCTCGGCGGAGAGCCTCCGGACCGCGCGCAGGATGTCGATCGAGGTGATGCCGCCGGCCACGGGGGTGCCGGTGCCGGGCGCGAATGCGGGGTCGCACACGTCGATGTCGAGGGAGATGTACAGGTGGTCGGCCTGGTCGAGCGCCTCGTCGACCGCCCGCTCGAGCACCTTGTCGAAGCCGTCGCGGTCGATCTCCGCCATGAAGTGGGTCCGCATCTGGTGCTCGTCCATCCAGTCGAGCGTCTCGCGGTCCGGCCAGTACCCCCGCAGGCCCACCTGGACGAAGTTGCGCCCCGGCACGGCGCCCGAGTCGATGAGCTTGCGCATCGGCGTGCCGTGCGAGGCGAGCGCCCCGTTCATGTCCTCGCCGACGTCCGCGTGCGCGTCGAAGTGGACGATGCCGACCTTCCCGTGGCCGTAGTGGTCGGCGACGGCGGTGGCCGCGGGCCACGTGATCGCGTGGTCGCCGCCCATGATGATCGGGATCGCCCCGGACGTGACGACGGTGCCGACGAACTTGCGGATCGACTCGAACGTGCCGGGGGTGTTGCCCACGTGGATGGGCGCGTCGCCGTAGTCGCACATCGTCAGGACGTCGAACGGGTTGACCCGGACGTCGAGGTGCTGGCTGGGGAAGCCGTAGCTGCCGAAGTGCGGGATGGTGCGCAGCGCGAGGGGGCCGTGGTTGGTGCCGGAACGGCCCCCGGCCGTGGAGTCCCACGGCACGCCGAGGACGGCGACGTCGACCTTGGCCGCGACCAGGTCCTCGGGTGTCAGGGCCATGGGCAGTTTCGCGAAGGTCCGGATGCCCGAGTGGCTGCCGCCGTGCTTGCGGTTCACGTGGAACAAGCCGGGCGCGCGGCCCCCGTTGTGGTCGTCCACGGCCCCGTGCCCCTCGAGCCCCTCGCCCAGGCGGCGCGGCTGCTCCCAGAACCCCTCGGGCCACAGGTCGTGGCTGTGCGCGTGGCCCTCGCCCTCGCCGTCGTGCGCGTGGGCGTCGTGGCTGTCGCCCTCGTGCGCGTGGTCGTGGGCGTCGTGGCCCTCGTGCCCCTGCGGGCTCGCGGCGCTGGGGGTGTCGGGGCCGTCGCTGGCATGCCCGGCGGACGGGTCCGTGGTCTCGGCGTGCTCGCTGCTCATGGCAGGAACGTAGGGCGCTGCCTAATCGTTTTTCCACGATCGCCGTCATGCGCAACACGGGTTTTACACAGCGGGCCACCAGGCGAGACCAGGAGACGCGCGAGCACCGCGCCGGAAACAATGGTGAAACGATTTGTCAGGCCATGGCCCGCGTGAGGGCTCCCGCCGTGGAGGCCCTCAGATGCACCGGGGCGGGAACGGTCTGCACCGTGCCGAGGGCGGCGGCCGGCCCGCGATCGTCCTCGAGGATCGCCACCAGGCGTTCCACGCACGCGACGCCCAACGCGTAGGCCGGCAGCTCGACGGCCGTCACCGGCGGATCCTCGGCCAGCAGCGCGGGCTCGTCGGCGCACGCCGCCACCAGCACGTCCCGGCCCGGCTGGCGACCCATGCCGCGCAGCACCGCCATGGCCGCCTGCGCCGCGAACGGCGACGCGGCCAGCACCAGGTCCACCTCGGGGCGATCCGCCAGCACCGGCGCCAGCAGCTCCTCATGGCGGTCCACCGACAGCTCGCCGAACCGGCTCGCCACCAGCACGGGCGTCAGGCCCCGCTCCGCGGACCACGCGCCCACGACGTCCCGCAGCACCTCGCCCCAGCCACTGTTCTCGTCCGGCGCCACCAGCATCGGGTGGCGCACGCCCTGCCGCGCGGCCGCGTCCAGCACCGCGCGCACCGCCGTCGCGTGATCCGCCGCCACCACGGCGCACGGCGGCATCGACGAGGGCACATGCTCCCCCGCCACCACGGGCACCGGCAGCGCCATCAGCTCGCGGGCGCGCAGGTCGTCCGCGATCGGGTCCACCACCACCACACCGTCGACGCGCGGCGCCGTGGTGCGCGGCCGGGAGGTGTCCGACGACAGCACCACGAGGTCGTGGTCGTGGCGATGGGCGGCCTCGACGGCCCCGGCGAGGAAGTCGCGGAAGTACGGCGTCCGCAGGTTCGCCGCGGCCCGCTCGTGGTGCACGCCCAGCGCCCGCGTCCGGCCGGTCCGGAGCCCTTGCGCCAGGGCGTTCGCGAGGTAGCCCAGGTCCTCGGCGGCGCCGCGCACGCGCTCACGGGTCGCGGGGGTCATCCGCCCCCGGCCGGAGAGGGCCTGCGAGGCCGTCGCCACGGACACCCCGGCGGCGGCAGCCACATCCTTGAGCGTCACGGCGCCCGCGCCGCGCCCTCTCGGAGTCATGGGCCGACCCTACCCGTAGGCGCCTCGGAGGGCTGGCGGAATCGGGACTGCAGGGATACGACGTGACCGCGCAGGAATCCGGCGGACGACCACGCGCCGGCTCAGCTCGACGCGCTGGCCAGGGCGGCGCGCACCCGCTGCGACAGCGCCTTGCCGTCCACCCGCCCGAGCGGCGCCGCGGCGGCCGTGGCCGCCCTCATCACGGCGCCCATGTCCTTCATGCTGCTGGCGCCCGTGGACACGATGGCGTCCGCGACGATCGCGTCGAGCTGCTCCTCGCTGACCGCGGCGGGCAGGTAGGCCTCGATCAGGTCGGCCTCGGCCGTCTCGGTCTCGGCGCGCTCGGCGGCGCCGGCGCCGGTGTAGATCTCAGCGCTCTCCCGGCGCTTCTTGACCTCGCGGACCAGGACCTCCTGCACCTGCTCCTCGGTCAGCTCGACGGCCATGGGCCCTGCCTTCTCCGCGGCGCGGACGGCGCCGATCGCCTGCCGCAGCGTCCCTGTGCGGAACGCGTCGCGGGCCTTCATGGAGGTGGTCAGGTCGGACGTCAGCCTCTCGAGTGTGCTCATGGGAGCCATCGTCCCCCATCAGGACGGCAGACGTCAGGCCGGGCCCGCGCCGTCACGCCCTGACCGCGCCTGGGCCTACCGTGGGGGGTGCCCCGCGAACACCCCAACCAGGAGCCCGCCCCGACCACGCCGCCGGGGCCGGTCGCCGGGCTGCTGCTCTTCCCCGGGGCCGGGGCCGACCGGGACCACCGCACCCTGGTCGCCGTCGAGCAGGCCCTGGCCCCGCTGCCGGTGCGCCGTGCCGACTTCCCCGGCCGCGCGGCGGGCCGCAAGGCGCCTGAGCGCGCGCCCGTGGCCATCGCGCACGTGCGGGCCGAGGCCGACCGGTTCGCGTCCGACCTGGGCGTCAACCCGGACCGCGTGCTGCTCGGCGGCCGCTCGTTCGGCGGCCGGATGGCGTCGATGGCCGTGGCCGAGGGGCAGCCCGCCGCCGGCCTGGTGCTGCTGTCCTACCCGCTGCACCCGCCGGGCAAGCCGGACCGCTTGCGCGTCGAGCACCTGCCGGACGTCGACGTCCCGGTGCTGGCCGTGTCCGGCGAGCGGGACCCGTTCGGCACTCCCGCCGAGCTCACCGCCCACCTGGCCACGCTCGGCGGCCCGTTCGAGCTCGTCCTCGTGCCCGGCGACCACGCGCCGCGGGACGACGGGCGGGTCGCCGACGCGGTCGCCCGCTGGATCGCGCGGGCGTAGCGCCCCCCGGCTACGCGCCGAGCGCCCGCTCGAACTCGGCCAGCGCGTCGGCCGTGAGCAGCACGAACCGCACGAGCGCCGGCCTGCTCCCGGGCTCCGGTGGCTGCCAGCCGCGCACCGCGGCGACCGCCACCTCCGCGACCTGCGCCATCGGCCAGCCGTAGACGCCCGCGCTCACCGCCGGGAAGGCCACGCTGCTCGCGCCCAGCCCAGCGGCCACGTCGAGGGACCGTGTGAAGCAGGACGCCAGCAGGGCCGGGTCGCGCTCGCCGGCGTGCGCGTTCGGCCCGACGGTGTGGACCACCCATCGCGCGGGCAGCCGGCCAGCCCCGGTCGCGACGGCCTCGCCGGTGGGCAGACCGTCCGGCCATGTGTCGCGGCGGACCTGCCGGCAGGCGGCCAGCAGCGCGGGACCCGCTGCGGCGTGGAGGGCGCCGTCCACGCCGCCCCCGCCGAGCAGCGACGAGTTCGCCGCGTTGACGACGACGTCGACGTCCTGGGTGGTGAGGTCTCCTCGCACGGCTTCGATGCGCATCACGACATCCTGGCTTCCTGGGCTGACGGCGTGCGGTACCGGGGCGCCCGCCCCGGCACCGCAGATAGGACGAATGTCCACGATTCGGATAGCGGTGGGCAGCGTGCGCGCCCCCCCTCCAGGATGGCGCACATGACGACGCTGGCGGCTCGCGCACGGGGACTCGTCCCCGCCGCGCCCCGCGCGGCCGCCTGTCGCTGTCGGTAGCCGAGAGGACCGCCGCGCCGCCCCCCAAGGGGCGCTGACGCGGCGCCGAGCCACGACCCCGGCGCCCCGCCGCGGGCTGGCCTCTGCCACCTCCTCTCGGCGCCCCCGCCCCGCTCCTCCGCCCGTGGCTCGCGCGTGCGTCGCCGCCGAGCCGGCTCACCCATCCAAGGACCGACATGACCCACATCCCGCACGACTCCGATCCCGCGCCCCACGCGGGCGCATCCCCCGACCTCCGCCCTCGACGGCGGCTCTCCGAGGACTGGATCGCCACCGCCCTCGGGCTCGCCCTGCTCGCGCTCGTCCTCGCCGGCGTCCTCACCGACGGGCTGGTGCCGTGATGAGCACCGCCGACGCCACAGCGCTCGACACCGCGGGCGCCCCGCGCCCCCAGCCCGACCCCGACACCCGGCCTCCCGGCGCCGCCTCGACCGTCGCCGGGCTGCTGCTCGTGGTGCTGCTCGCGGCGCTGACGCGGTTCCTCGAGCTCAACGTGCCCGGGTGGACGGAGGGCACGCCCCTGGCCCGCATCGCCAAGCCCGTCGAGTTCCCTGTGTACGCCATCGCGCTCGGCCTGCTGGGCAACGCGGTGCTGGTGGCGGCCAACCTCAAGGACAAGCTGGCCGCCGCGTTCCGCACCGAGCTGTTCATCAAGACGGGCGTGGTGCTGCTGGGCGCGTCGGTGAACCTCAGCCTGATCGTCACGGCGGCGGCGCCCGCCATCGTGCAGGCCCTGGTGCTCATCTCGAGCGTGTTCCTGTTCACCTGGTGGGTGGGCGGCAGGTTCGGGCTCGACGACAAGCTGCGCGCGCTGCTCAGCTCCGCGGTGTCCATCTGCGGGGTCAGCGCGGCCATCTCGGCGGCGGGCGCCGTGCAGGCCAAGCGCGAGCAGCTCGCCTACGCCGCCAGCCTCGTGATCGTGTTCGCCCTGCCGTCGATCTTCGTGCTGCCGTGGCTGGTGGACCTGCTGGGCCTGAGCCCTGCCGTCGCGGGCGCCTGGATCGGCGGCAACATCGACACCACGGCGGCCGTCGCGGCGGCGGGGACGCTCGCCGGAGAGGACGCGCTGGCCCTCGCGACCATCGTCAAGGCCACCCAGAACGCGCTGATCGGCGTGGTGGCGATCGCCCTCACCGCCTACTTCGCGTTCAAGGTGGAGCGCCGCCCGGACGCGCGAGGGCCGGGCGCCGGCGAGCTGTGGCGGCGGTTCCCCAAGTTCGTGCTGGGGTTCCTGGCAGCGTCGGTGATCGGCACCGTCTACCTGGCCCAGGTGGGCTCGGACGTCGGCAAGCCCGTCCTCGCCGTGGCCAACGACCTGCGGACGCTGTTCTTCATCCTGGCGTTCGTCAGCATCGGGCTCGAGCTGCGGGTCAAGGCGCTGCGAGCCGCCGGCTGGCGGCCCGTGGCCGTCTTCGGCCTGGCCACCGTGTTCAACCTGGTGGTGGGGCTGGCGTCGGCGTCCGTGCTGTTCGCGGGCTTCGAGCTCTGACCCGGCGTCGGGCGTCGGGCGGCGTGCTCGTCGCGCCCCCGGCGCCCGGACGGGCCGCGCGGTCAGCCGGCGGCGGGGTCCGACTCGACGAGCAACGTCACCGGCCCGTCGTTGACGAGCTCGACCTGCATGTCGGCGCCGAACCTGCCGGTGGCGACCTCGAGCCCCCGGGCGCGCAGCGCGTCGACCACGGCGTCGACCAGCGGCTCGGCCACCGGGCCGGGCGCCGCCGCGTTCCACGTCGGGCGGCGGCCCTTGCGGGTGTCCCCGTACAGCGTGAACTGGCTGACCACCAGCACGGGCGCCCCCGCGTCGGTGGCGCTGAGCTCGCCGCGCAGGATGCGGAGATCGGCGATCTTCCGGGCGACGAGCTCGACCTGCGCTGGCCCGTCGCCGGGCGTGACGCCCACCAGGGCGACGAGTCCGGGCCGGTCGATGGCTCCCACGACCTCGCCGTCGACGGTGACGCTGGCCCGCGCCACCCGCTGCACCACCGCCCTCATGCGCGGTCCGCACCGCCGAAAGCCGCGACCACGGCGCCCACGGGCCGCCCGTGGCCCAGCACGTCGACCCGCCCGGCCCTGTCGAGGGCGCCGACGTCGACCCCCGCCATCTGGTCCGCGCCGGCCACCCGCAAGGCTGCGCGGAGGATCGCCGGCCGAGGCCGGGCGCTGCCGTCAGCCACCTTGAACGCGAGCGCCGAGCCGTCGGGCAGCGCGGCCGCGTACACGCCCTCGGCGCCGTCCTTCGCGACAAGGCCGGGCGCCGCGCGCATCACGTCGGTGGCGTCGCGGCCGGTCCCGGCGACGTGCCACGGGTGCGCGCTCATCGCGGCGGCCACCCGGGCCTCGGGGGTCCCGGGGGCTGCCTGCGGCGCGCGGGCGATCGTGGCGAAGGCGCGCGCGAGGCCGCTCAGTGACGTCGAGAACAACGGCGCGCCGCAGCCGTCCACGGTGGGGTCGCCCGCGGGGCCGCCCGTGAGCTCGGCCAGCGTCTGGCGCACGGCGCGCTGCAACGGGTGGTCCAGCTCCCGGTAGGCGCCGGTGTCCCAGCCCGCGGCCACGCAGGTCGCGAGCATCGCGGCGTGCTTGCCGGAGCAGTTCTGCGCCACCGGCTCCGGCCCGCGGCCGGCGCGCTGCCAGTCCAGCGCCGCGGCGGGGTCCAGCGGCAGGGTCGGCGTGTTCTGCAGCGCGGACTCGTCGAGGCCCGCCCCCGCGAGGATCGCCCGGACCTCCTCGAGGTGCCCCGGCTCCGCGTTGTGGCTCGCGGCGGCCAGCGCGAGCTGGGCTCCGCGCAGGTCCAGGCCGCTGCGCAGCATCGCGACGGCTTGCAAGGGCTTCAACGACGAGCGCGCGTACACGACCTTGTCCGGGTCGCCCAGCGCGAGCCGCACCGCGCCCGTGGGGTCGAGCACGACCAGGTGCCCCAGGTGCTCAGACTCGACGAGACCGCCGCGCACCACCTGGGCGAGCAGCGCCGCGGGCGCGCCGGCGGCTCCGTTCCCAGCGGGCGCCAGGGTCGTCGGCTGGGCCGTCACCAGCCACCTCGCTGCGGGCCGCGGGGGCCGCGACGCCTGGAGTAGGGCGCCACGGCGGGCTTCACGTCCACCAGGTACACGATCGCGGCGACGGCCGCCCCGATGGCCAGGAAGGGCAGGAACCCGAGGCCGATCGGGTACGGCAGCGCCATGAACGACACCGCCACAGACGCCCCGAGGATCGCGCCCCACTTGCCCTTCGTGAGCTTGCCAGCCGAGCGGAAGGCGGCGGTGGGCCGGCGCAGCAGGTCGATGAGCGCCCACACGCTGGCGCCGAAGATCGCGACGTAGAAGATCAGGAAGATGGCGGTCTGCAGCGTGGGGATCACGCGCCGAGCCTACGACGTGTGCCTGGCCCCGCGCCCGACCGCCAGTGCGAGGCTGTCAGATCGACGGCAGGTGGGTGCGCGCCTCGGCGGCGGTGGCCCCGGAGGCCTCGAACAGGTCCACCACGAGGGACCGGGCGAGCAGCACCAGGCTCTGCAGTCGGATGTCGTCCTGCGCGATCCGGTAGGGGTCGAGCCGTTCGGCCGCGGCAGTCAGCAGCGCGCGGGCGCGCCCCTCGTGGCCGCCCCCGGTCAGCTGCTCGCCGAGTTCATCCACCGCGTCGGCGATCTGGTCGATGGCTCCCGCGAGCTCGACCACCGACGCCGTCGCGTCTGTCGGGATGGCGGTGAGGGCACGGCGTGCGAGCACTCGGGCGTTGCGCATGGCCCGGTCGGTCATGACGGCGGCGTCCTCGAGCGCCCGCAGATCGGCCTGGTACCGCCGCCCGAGCGGGGTCACCCGGGCGTTCTTGCGGGTGTCGGTGGCCGAGGTCTTCCACGCGTCGAGCGCCGACTGGGACGACCGCCCGGCCAGCAGTGCCTCCTCCAAGTCCTGCGGCACCTGTTCGCGCAGGCCCCGGGCGGCCAAGCGCAGCACGACCGCCAGCTCGAGGATGGCCGTGTGGGCGTGACGGCGCGGCAGTCGCCGCGGGTCGGAGGGCGTGACGGCGACGATCACGAACGCGGCGAGCCCGCCGATGATCGCGTCGGTCAGGCGCCCCAGGCCGCCGCCGCCGGCCGCCGTGGAGGGGAACCCCACCACGACGATCGCCTGGGACCCCGCGAGCCGTGCCACGAGCTGCCCCTTGTCGATGAACCTGCCGATCAGCGCCGCCAGGGCCAGCACGACGCCGACTTGCCACGCGCCCGAGCCGATCCCGCTGACCAGCAACTCGGCGAGGCCGATGCCGACAGCCACGCCCGCGGAGATCTCCAGGATGCGCCGGAGCTGGCGGTCCTCGCTGAATCCGAGCGCGATCCAGGCGGCGATCGGGGCGAAGATCGGGTACGGGTGCCCCAGCAGCGTGTGCGAGATGCCGTACGCGATGGCGGCAGCGGACGCCGCTTGCAGGATCGCGAACCTCGCCGACCGCACCCGCCGCCACCCCTCGGTCACCCGGGTCGCGGCCTCGTCGCGCGCGGCCCGGAGCCGGTCAGCACGCGACCGGGGCGCGGCGGCCCCCGCGGTGCTCACAGGCTCGGGCGATGCCCCAGGCCGCGGGCCACCGGTCCGCGCGCGGCCGGGCGGTCGGCGGACACGCCCTCCCCCGCGACGACCGTCTCCTGGCCGGCGGCCACTGGGCCACCCTCACACTCGACCATGAGGTCCGCGTCGGTCGGGGCGGAGCGCTTCACCACGGCGAGGGCCACCGGGCCGAGCTCGTGGTGCCGCGCCACGCTGGTGACCTGTCCGATGGCCCGCCCGATCTCGCCTCCGGTGGTCAGCGTCCCGGCCTCGTGCACCTGCGCGCCGGGCTCGGGCAGCAGGTGCCCCGACCCGTCGAGGTGCAGCATCACCAACCGGCGCGGGGGCCGGCCGAGGTTGTGCACTCGCGCCACGGTCTCCTGGCCGCGGTAGCAGCCCTTCTCCAGGTGCACGGCGGTGCGCAGCCAGTCGAGCTCGTGCGGGATGGACCGGTGGTCCGCCTCGCGTCCGAGCCGGGGGCGCCACGCCTCGACGCGCAAGGCCTCGCTGGCCCAGGTGCCGACCAGCGGCCACCCCGCCTGCTCCCGTGCGGCGACGGCCTGCGCCAGCTCGCCGCGCGGGACCAGCACCAGGCGCCAGGCTCGGTCGGCGCCGGGGTGCTGGGCGTCCTCCGGCCCGTACCGGGTGCCGCCCGGCGCCGTGCGCGGCCACGGGTCGCGCCAGGAGAGGGGCTCCCCCTCGACTCCCTCGGCGTCCACCGGCTCGCCGATCGCCGCCCACTGGTCCGTGACGTCCGCGACCTCGACCCGCAGCGTGAACCGCATCCGGTCGAGCCATGCGGCGAGCGCCGGGGCGGACGCGCCCTCGGTGATCAGCCAGGTCGTCGTCCCGTCGTCCACCACTCCGGCGGCGTGCTCGATGTGCCCCTGCGGGCTGAGCACCAGCAGCTCGGTGGAGGCACGCGGCTCGAGGCCGGTGAGGTGCTGCGAGGTGATCGAGTGCAGCCACGTGAGCCGGTCGGGGCCCGTCACCGTCACCACGCCGAGGTGGGACTGGTCCACCACGGCGCCGCCGCGGGACAGCGCCCGCTGCTCGGCGGTGGGGTCCCCGTAGTGCCAGGCGACGCCGGCGTCGGGCCCGGAGCCCTCGACCGCGCCGCGGCGGGCCAGTAGCGGGCTGCGCCGCGCCGGGGCCGTCTCGACGGCCGGGTCCGCCGGTGCGCTCGAGTCGGCCACCGGGATCACGCCTCGTCGCCGACGCGCGCCAGTCGGGCGGACGCGTAGGTCTGCATCGGCTGCCCGAACGCCGCGAGGTCGTGGGCCCACATCAGCTCGCCGTTGACCAGCCCGTACAACCGCGTCCCGGCGGTGACGTCCGCGCCGGTGGCCGTGCGTGCGACCACGTCGGTGGCCAGGTCGATGCGCCCGTTGCCGACGGCCCCGAGGTACAGCGTGACGAAGCCGGACGGGTCGGCGAGGAGCACCTCGACGGGGTGCTGGTCGTCCGCGAGGTCCGCGGGGCGCTCGGGCGGGACACGCCAGAACCCGGACTCGGTGGACCACACGGGGCCTGGCTCCTGCGCGGGGACGGGCGTCGCCGCGGGCGCGTCCTCAGGCCCGGCGACCGCGGAGGCGTCGCCGTCCTGCGCCGCGAGGGCCGCCGCGTCGTCCGGCGCGACCACGAGCCGGATGGTGGAGGTGTACGCGAGGTACGGGCCGCCGTCGTGGCTGAACGTGACGTCCTGCGTGAACGCGGACTCCTCGATGCCGGGGTAGCCGACGACGCCCTCGCCGTGCCACTCCCCCACGAGCCACGCGAGCGGGTACACCTCAGGCGCCAGGCCCTCGGGCAGGATGAACGGCATTGACTACCTCCGGTTGTGGGATCGATCGCAGCCGGTGAGAGTCAGCGCTGACCCTTGTACAGGCGGTAGACGACGAAGCAGGCGAACCACCCGATGGTGACGGTCGCCGCGACGAGCAGGCCGATGAAAACTGCTTCAAGCGCTTCCATGCCCCGATCCTAACGATGTCCGGCGCTTACGCTGACGCGATGACCCGCCCGACGCGCGCTCTCGTGATCAAGGCGACCTCGGGAGCCGAGCGCCCCGAGGCCGCCAACCAGGCCCTGACCGTCGCCGCGGCTGCCGTCGCGTCCGGCGCCGAGGTCAGCCTGTGGCTCACGGGCGAGGCCTCCTGGTTCGCCGTGCCGGGCCGCGCCGCGCAGTTCGAGCTCGCCCACGCGGCCCCCCTGGACGAGCTGCTGGCCGTGGTGCTCGAGGGCGGCCAGGTGACGGTCTGCACCCAGTGCGCGGTGCGGCGCAGCCTGGAGGTCGAGGACCTGCTGCCCGGGGTGCGCATCGCGGGCGCCCCCGTGTTCGTCGAGGAGGTCCTGGCGCCGGACGCGCAAGCCCTCGTCTACTGAGCCGGCCAGGGGTCAGGCCGAGCGAGAGCGCAGCCGCAGGCCCAGCAGGTACATCTCGCAGCCCAGGCACAGGCCGAACGCCGCGTTGAGGAACGCCGCGACGAGCGCGAACGCCGCGGCGACCGGCACCGCGACCGCCACCCCGAGCACGCCGAGCACGACTCCCAGGCCGGTGATGGCCAGGCCCACCGCCTGGGCGAAGCGCGGCGGCCGGGGGTCCTCGAGCTCGGCGGGCGGCCCCAAGCGCGGTCGCACGACGCTGCGGAACACGAGGCCCTGCATCGACCCCTGGGCCCCACGGGCCGCGCCGACCGCGAACAACGCGGCCACGACGGCCAGCAGCACCAGGGCAGGGTCGGCGGGGAGCAGCAGCACGACGACGAGCAGGACGGCGGTCATCGCGGCGCCGGCCCGCGGGCCCCGGGGGTCGATGCCGGCGGGCGGCGTGGGCGCGCGCGTGGGGTCGGCGGGCGCGGGAGACGCGGGCAGGTCGCTCATGGGTGTCCTCCTGGACGGTGTGACCGGCGGGACGGGCTGGGCGGCGGGAGGTGCGGGCTGGTCGCCTGGGCGGGCCTCGGCGGAGCGCAGGGCTCAGCGGCCGGGGGCCGCCTCGGGACACGACTCCAGCACTGCGAGCATCTGCGCGCGAGTCGCCTCGCCGGACACCCGCCCAGCCACCGTCCCGGCGCCGTCGAGCAGCAGCACCGTCGGAGTGCGGAGCACGTTGACCCGGCGCACCAGGCTCAGGTGCTGCTCGACGTCGAGCTCGACGTGCACGACGCCTGGCGCCCCCGCGACGAGCTGCGCGAGCACGTCGCGCACCCGGCGGCACGGGGCGCACACCGCGCTGGAGAACTGCACGAAGGTCGCGCGCTCGCCCAGCGCCGCGCCGATCTCGGCTGCTGTCAGGCGCCCGGCGCCACCGTCCCCCTCGGAGGTCCCCACCGCCGCGACGAACCGGCCCTGGCGGGCACGCCACCACACGCCCAGCCCGGTCGCGGCCACGAGCACCGCGACGACGAGGACCACGCGCAGGAGCATCGTCAGCCCACCAGGACTCGGCCTGCGACGTAGACCAGGATCCCGGTCACGGTGACAGGCAGGACGATCGCCGCCAACGCCGCGGGGAACCGCGCCAGCACCGGCAGCCGGTCGAACAGCTGGTGCAGCGCGGCCACCAGCAGGCCCACGGCCATCCCCAGGAGTCCGCCCGCCAGCGGGTCGAAGCCCGGCAGCGCCAGCCCGGCGAGCGCGCCCGCGGCCAGCGCCGAGCCGACGGTCGCCCCCGCCCCGACCCAGGGGGCCAGCGGCAGCGCCGCCACCGCGGACCCGACGGCCAGCGCGAGCGCCCCGGCGATGACCAGCTCCTCGCCGCCGGGGGTCCGCTGGGTGGCGACCCACCCGGCCGCGGCCGCGGCGACGAGCGCGCCGGCGACGGTGCCGGTGACGGACTCCACGAGCCGCTCGCGCCCGCCGCCTCGCAGCAGCTCGTTGATGAAGGCCAGCAGGATCGAGAACGCGAACACCACCGGCAGGTCCCGCAGCGGCGGCGCGCCGACGGTCATGTGCACGATCGCCACGGCCCCGGCGCCGCCGAGCGCGACGACGGCCGTGGAGCCGGGCCGGTTGGGCAGGTTGACCAGCACAGGCCAGCCGAACGCCAGCACGACCGCCAGGAGGCCCACCACGACGGTCAGCGGCAGGCCGGCGAGGTCGACGCCGCCGAGCGTGAGGTCGGAGAGGTAGCCGGCGACGGCCACCAGGGCGGCGAGCACGGCTGTGGAGACGGCGCGGGTCGAGAGCTGCACGGCGGCTACCGGCCCCGACGACGGAGGGACACGGGCGTGCTCACGCGCTGGCGGCGCGCAGCAGCCGAGGGCGCGAGGGAGGAGGAGGGGCCGGGCACGGCGTCGATTGTCGCAGACCGGCCACGACCGCGGGCCGAGCGATGTCCGGGACGGGGTCGCCAGCGCCCAGGCGGGTGAGAGCAGTCTCAGCGGAGGGGTGGTGCGCAGGACTGCGAGATCGCACGCGGTAGCGTGTCCACACCCGCACGCAAGGAGGTTCCGTCAGTGGCAGATCTGCTGCTGCTCACTCCTGCGCCCGGCGGTTCCGCCCAGGTGCTGCCGGCCCTCGGGCTGCTCTCGCACCGGGTGCGCGTCCTGCCGGTCGAGCCGTCGGCACTCGTGGACGCGCCCGACGCCGACATCATCGTGCTGGACGCGCGCCGCGACCTGGTCACCGCCCGCACCACGTGCCGGCTGCTGCGCGCGACTGGCCTCACAGTCCCCCTTGTGCTCGTCCTCACCGAGGGCGGCCTCACCGTGGTGACGGCCGAGTGGGGCGCGGACGACATCATCTTGGAGAACGCCACCCCCGCCGAGGTCGAGACGCGCTTCCGGCTCGTCATCGAGAGGTCCGCGGCGTCGGCGGCGTACGTCGACCAGCCGCAGGAGATCTCCGCGGGCGAGCTCATGATCGACCCGGGCGGCTACACGGCCCGGCTGCGCGGGCGCCCCCTCGACCTCACGTACAAGGAGTTCGAGCTCCTCAAGTACCTGGTGCAGCACCCGGGCCGTGTCTTCACCCGCGCGCAGCTGCTGCAAGAGGTCTGGGGCTACGACTACTACGGAGGCACCCGGACCGTCGACGTCCACGTGCGACGCCTCCGCGCGAAGCTCGGGCTCGAGCACGAGCAGCTCATCGGCACCGTCCGCAACGTCGGGTACCGGTTCGACCCGCCGAAGGACCGCCAGCCGCGCCCCAGCGACGCGGACCTGACCCTCGAGGACGAGGCAGCGCACCCCGCGGACGCCTGACCTGCGACGAGGGCGCCGACTGTCCAGCGGGCGCCCGGGAGTGGCTCCGAGACTCGGCGACTACTCTGAAGGTGGTGTGCCGGGAAGCCTGGTCGGCAGTCCTGTCCGCGCGCCCGTGAGGTGGCTCGAATGCCTGCCAGACCCCAAGAACCCCGTCCTGCCCGCCGTCGGCTGTTCGCTTCCCTCGGGCCCGGCTCCAGGCGGAACCTGCTCGACACGCTCCGCGACGAGAAGGTCGGCGGCGTGCTGCTCCTGGTGGCCACCGTGCTCGCCCTGCTCTGGGCGAACTCCCCCTGGGCTGACACATACCAGGTGCTGCGGGAGACCGCCGTGGGCCCCGCCGCCCTCCACCTCGACCTGACCGTCGCGCAGTGGGCCACCGACGGCCTGCTCGCGATCTTCTTCTTCGTCGTCGGGCTCGAGCTCAAGCGGGAGATCGTGGTCGGCGAGCTCCGCAAGCCGTCCACCGCGATCGTGCCCGCCGTCGCCGCCGTGGGCGGGATGCTCGTCCCGGCGCTGGTGTACGTCGCGGTCAACGTGCTGGGCGACGGCGCGCTCGAGGGATGGGCGGTGCCCACGGCCACCGACATCGCGTTCGTCGTGGCGATCCTCGCAGTGGCGGGCAAGCACCTGCCCCTCGCGCTGCGCGCGTTCCTGCTCACCCTGGCCGTCGTCGACGACCTGCTCGCGATCATCATCATCGCCGTCTTCTACACGGACCAGCTCGCGCTCGGCTGGCTGGGCGCCGCCCTGCTCGGCGTCGCGGCGTTCGGCGCGGCAGTCCGCCGACGCGGCTGGATCGGCTCGCCCGTCGTGCTCCTGCCGCTGGCCATCGCCACCTGGGCGTTCATGCACGCGTCCGGGGTGCACGCCACGATCGCGGGGGTGCTGCTGGCCCTCACCGTGCCCGCGATCGGCAGGACGCCCGCCGAGCCGAGCCTCGCCGAGCAGTTCGAGCACCGGTGGCGCCCGCTGTCCGCCTCGATCGCCGTGCCGGTCTTCGCGCTGTGCGCGGCCGGGGTCGCCCTGTCGCCCGCCGCGATCTCCGGCGCCCTCGTGGACCCCGTCGCCCAGGGGGTCGCCCTGGGCCTGGTGATCGGCAAGCCGATCGGGATCCTCGCCGCCACCTGGCTCGTGGCCCGCTTCACCCGGGCATCGCTCGCGCCCAGCGTCGGATGGTCGGACATCACCGCGGTGGGACTGGTCGCCGGGATCGGGTTCACCGTGTCGCTGCTGATCGGCGAGCTGGCGTTCGGCGAGGGAGCCGCCCACACCGAGCACCTCACCGTCGCCATCCTCTGCGGGTCGGCCACCGCGGCCGTCATCGGGGGCATCGCCCTCGCTGTGCGTGACCGACACCACGTCCGCCGGGACCTCCTCGTGGCCGAACCCGCGGATCCGGGCACGCCGACCGGGTAAGTTCGGCCCTGATGACCACAGACTCCTCGGCCCTGGTCCTCGACGGACCGTGGCGTCACCAGCTCGTGCCGGCGAACGGCGCCCGATTCCACGTCGCGGTCGCCGGTCCCGACGACCGCGACGCCCCCATGGTGGTGCTCCTGCACGGGCTGCTCCAGTTCTGGTGGGCGTGGCGCCACCAGCTCCCGGCCCTCGGCGACGCCGGGTACCGGGTGGTCGCCATGGACCTGCGCGGGGCCGGCTCCTCCGACAAGCCGCCGCAGGGCTACGACATGCCGACCCTGACGCGCGACGTGGCGGGGGTCGTGCGGTCGATGGGCGCTGACAGCGCCGTGATCGTCGGGCACGGGCTCGGCGGGGACGTCGCCTGGTCGATGCCCGCCTACCACCCCTCGCTCACCGAGGCGGTGGCCGCGGTCGGGGCGCCGCACCCCCTGCGCACCCGCTCCGAGCCACGGTCCGCCCTCGCGCCCGCGGCGGCGCGGCGGCTCGCCTACTTCCAGCTCCCGTACCTGCCCGAGCGCTCGCTGACCCGCACCGACCTGGTCGCCCGGGTGATGCGGGAGTGGGGCGCCCCGGGCTGGCTCGACGACGACGTCGCCGAGACGTACCGCCGGGCCGCCCGCGTGCCGTTCGCGGCGCACTCCGCGATGGAGCAGGCCCGCTGGGTCGTGCGCTCCGGGCCCCGGCTCGACGGCCGTCGCTACCTCGCGGCCCTGCGCGCGGCCCCGGCGGTGCCGGTGCTGCAGGTGCACGGCGAGCTCGACGGCTGCCGGCCGGCGGGCGCCGCGCCCGCCGTGGGCCACATCGCCGCGTCGCTGGGCGCCGGGTACCGCTTCGAGAAGGTCGCCGGGGCCGGCCACTACGTGCCCGAGGAGGCGCCCGACCGCGTCAACGAGCTGCTGCTCGCCTGGCTCGACGAGGTCGCCCCCGTCTGACCGCGCCGGTCAGCCCTTGAGCATCGCCGCGGCGAGCACGGGGTCGGTCTCGCCGATGCCGAACGAGGGGCAGTCGGCGGCGATCGGGCACGCGCCGCAGGCGGGCTTCCGCGCGAAGCAGGTGCGCCGCCCGTGGAAGATCAGGCGGTGGGAGGCCATGGTCCACTCGGGTCGCTCGATCAGCGACGCGATGTCCTGCTCGACCTTGACCGGGTCTTCCTCCGTGGTCCACAACAGCCGCCGGGACAGCCGCCCGACATGCGTGTCGACGGTGATGCCGGGAATCCCGAAGGCGTTGCCGAGCACCACGTTGGCCGTCTTGCGGCCGACCCCCGGGAGGGTGACCAGGTCGGCCAGGCGGCTCGGCACCTCACCGTCGAAGCGCTCGACGAGCTCACGGCCGATCCCGCGCAGCGCCTCCGTCTTGGCCCGGAAGAACCCGGTGGGTCGCAGCAGCTCTTCGAGCTCGACCCGGTCCGCCTCGGCGTAGGCCTTCGCGTCGGGGTACTCCGCGAACAGCTCCGGGGTCACCTGGTTGACGCGGACGTCGGTGGTCTGCGCGGAGAGCACTGTCGCCACGAGCAACTCGAGCGGGGTGGTGAAGTCGAGCTCGCACCGGGCATCGGGGTAGCGCTCAGCCAGCACCCGGTTGATGCGGCGGGCACGGCGCACGCGCGCCAAGGGGGTCTCTTCCAGCCACTTGCGCGTCGTGGTCACCTCAGCAGCCTACGCACCGTTCGCGCGGTTCGGGGGCTCTCCACCAGATGGTCCTGCCCGTTGCTCCTGGCGAGTGATCCTCACCCCATGAAGTCCCGCAGGTCTCAAGTTTTCCCAGGTGAAGGCCGAAAAACTGGTCAGAGGGAGCGCCACCGGCGCACCGATGAGCCAGGAGCGGGATGATGTCCCCAACCGTGCCGACGATGACCAACTGCGCAGACCTGCGCAGCAGCCGTCGCGCGCTGAGGGCCGAGCAGGCGACCGTGCAGTGGTGGCGCCGTCTCGTCCAGGCCCGTCTCGACCTGGCGGTCGCCGCCGCCGCCATGCCGGCGTCCCTGGGCGAGGAGCTCGCCGTCCTGCCGATGCCCGCCGGGTGGGTCGAGCCGCCGAGCCATGTCGAGCTGCGCCGCGCCACCCGCGGCGGGCTGCCTCTCGCGGAGGCGTCCAGGCTCCCCGTGCTCCGCCACCTCGACGAGCGGCTCGCCGACTACGAGCGCTGCGTGGGCGCCGCGCTGGCCGAGGTCACCGAGGAGCTGATCGAGGCGCTCGCCGTGGATCCCGCACGCCTCCTGGCAGGCCCTGAGGCGCCACGCCCCATCTGATGCGGCAGACTGGTCCTCAGAACCGTTCCCAGCGGAGAAGGTGAGGTGCCAGCGTGGAAGAGGACGTCGTGATGTCGGCGCCACTGTTCGCGAGCATGGACCCCGAGGCGTCGAGCGCGCTGATCGCGTCGATGACCCCCGTCGAGGTGTCACGCGGAGAGGTCCTCTTCCACGAGGGCGAGCCGGGCGACCGGCTCTACGTGATCCGGTCCGGCAAGATCAAGCTCGGCCGCCGCTCCAACGACGGCCGCGAGAACCTGCTGGCCATCCTCGGCCCGGGCGAGATGTTCGGCGAGCTGTCGTTGTTCGACCCGGGCCCCCGCACCGCGACCGCCACGGTGGTCGCCGACGGCGCCATCCTCGAGCTCGGCCACCTCGAGCTGATCGCCTGGCTCGAGGCGAACCCGAAGGTGTCGAAGCACCTGCTGGGCGCCCTGGCCCGCCGCCTGCGGCGCACCAACGAGGCGCTGGCAGACCTGGTCTTCTCCGATGTGCCCGGCCGGGTCGCCAAGGCCCTGCTGGACCTGTCGACCCGGTTCGGCGAGACGGTCGACGAGGGCATCCGGGTGGCTCACGACCTCACGCAGGAGGAGCTCGCCCAGTTGGTGGGCGCCTCCCGCGAGACGGTCAACAAGGCGCTGGCCGACTTCGCCGCGCGGGGCTGGGTGCGCCGAGAGGGTCGCGCCATCGTCCTGTTCGACGTCGACCGCCTCGAGCGCCGCGCCCGCTGAGGCCTCAGGCCACCTCGACGACCAGCTCGAGCTCCACGGGAGAGTCGAGCGGCAGCACGGCGACTCCCACGGCCGAGCGGGCGTGCACGCCCGCGTCTCCGAAGACCGCCTGCAGCAGCTCGCTGGCGCCGTTGATGACCGCGGGCTGGCCGGTGAACGCCGGGTCGCTCGCGACGAAACCCACGACCTTGACCACGCGCACGATGTGATCGGCTCCGCCGACCACCGAGGCGACGGCGGCGATCGCGTTGAGCGCCGCCGTGCGGGCGAGGGCCTGCGCGGCGGACGGGTCCACCAGCCCGGGGCCGTCGCCGACCTTCCCGGTGGCGGGCAGCGCGCCGTCCACGAACGGGAGCTGGCCCGACGTGTAGACGTGGTCGCCCGAGCGGACCGCGGGCACGTAGGCGGCGAGCGGGGCCGCGACGGCGGGAAGCGTCAGGCCGAGCTGGGCGAGCCGCTCGGTGGGCGTCGCCGTCACGCGCCGGCCTTCGGGCGCTTGAGGTAGGCGACCAGCCCGGCGTCGGGTCCCTGGATCACCTGGACGAGCTCCCACCCGTCAGAGCCCCACTGGTCGAGGATCGCCTTGGTGGCGTGGATGATGAGCGGAACGGTTGCGTACTCCCACTGGGTGGCCATGGCCGCCACCCTAGTGCGCCGCCAGCGCGACGTCGCCGCTGATCACCAGTTCAGACTTCCATGAGCGCACGTCGGGGCGGCGGCGGAGCAACGCGCGGCGCTCACGCTCGGTCATGCCACCCCAGACCCCGAAGTCCATCCGGTTGTCGAGCGCGTCGGCGAGGCACTCGAGCCGCACAGGGCACCCGGTGCACACGGCTCGGGCCTCGCGCTGCGCGGCGCCCTCGACGAACAGCGCGTCAGGTGAGACCTTGCCCAGTCCGCAAGCCGCGGCAGCGGCCCAATGTGCGTCCTGCAGCGTCGTTCCCACGCGAGCTCCCTCGTCTTCGGCCGCCGTCGGCGTCCGGCGGCCCTCAGCACGCCAGCACGGCGCCCTGAGGGACGGTAGCGCTTCCAAGGCCTCCTGGACATCCTCCGATCGGGTCATTCCGGGCCCCAGTGCGCACGCTCGCATTCCACCGCACATGCTCCGAACTGGGCATGGACAGGCTCCCCTCGGCTCGCCAGGTGGGGTCCCAGATGCGCACGTACGCTCTTTCAATGGGGGCTAGATCAGCTTGGGACCGTCAGGTCAATCTTGTTCAGGCGACCTCTCTGCTGGTCGCTTTCGCGCTGGTCGCAGGGGTGGGAGGGCTGCTCGCCGCAGGGCTCGTGCTGCCCGCTGTGATGGCACTCAAGGGCACTGCGGGCGTCACCTCGACGGCGTTCGACAGCCTGCCATCCGAACTAGACGTCAAGGCCGTCTCCGAGAAGTCGGTGATGCTCGCCGCCGACGGCACGATCCTCGCGGAGTTCTACGCCGAGGACCGCGAGGCCGTCCCGCTGGACGCGATCGCGCCGGCCATGCAGGAGGCCGTGATCGCCACCGAGGACAAGCGCTTCTACGAGCACGGCGGCATCGACCCGACCGGCATGCTGCGGGCGGTGGCCCGCAACGCCTCGGGCAGCTCGACGCAGGGCGCCTCGACCCTCACCCAGCAGTACGTGAAGAACGTGCTGATCGAGTCGGCGCTGCGCGACGGCGACCGCGCGGCCGCGGCAGACGCGCGCGAGGCGCAGGGGACGGAGGGGTACGGCCGCAAGCTCCGCGAGGCGAAGCTGGCCGTCTCGCTCGAGAAGGTCACCAGCAAGGACAAGATCCTCGAGAACTACCTGAACATCGCCCAGTTCGGCATCGCGGTGTACGGGGTCGAGGCGGCGTCGCAGCGGTACTTCGGCAAGCCGGCCTCGGAGCTCGGGTACCTGGAGGCCGCGACCCTGGCGGGGGTGACGCAGAGCCCGACGAAGTGGGACCCCGTGAAGAACCCGGAGGCCTCGCAGGGCCGGCGCGACGTCGTGCTGGGGCTCATGCGGGAGCAGGGTTACATCACGCCCGAGGAGCACGACCAGGGCGTGGCGACGCCCCTCGCCGACTACCTGCGGCCGCAGGACTCGAAGCTGAGCTGCATGGCCGCCGGGGCCCAGGTGCCCGGCAGCGGGTACTTCTGCGACTACGTGACCAAGGTGGTCAAGAACGACCCGGCGTTCGGGGAGACGGTCGACGACCGCCTCGAGCTGCTCTACCGCGGCGGGCTGACCATCACCACGACGCTCGACCCGCGGGAGCAGGCGCTGGCCGACGCCGAGGTGAAGAACGGCATCCCGGTGGACGACCCGTCGGGCGTCTCGTCGGCCATCTCCGTGGTCGAGCCGGGCACCGGGCGCATCACCGCCATGGCGCAGAACCGCGTCTACAACAGCGCGAGCGACGCGCCGCCTCGGGAGACCTCGACGAACTTCAACACCGACACCGGGTACGGCGGGTCGAGCGGGTTCGCGCCCGGCTCGACGTTCAAGCCGTTCACGCTGCTCCAATGGCTCCGGGAGGGCCACTCGCTCGACGAGGTGGTCGACGCCAGCCCGATGTCCTACCCGATCCGGGCCTTCCCGGCGCCGTGCGTGCGCGTGGGGCGGGAGATCTACAGCTTCGGCAACGCGGAGGGCAGCGCGAGCGGGCCCATGAGCGTCATCGACGCGACGCGCAACTCGGTGAACTCGGCGTACATCGCGATGGCCACCAAGCTCAACCTCTGCTCGATCATGGAGGGCGCCGCCAGCCTCGGCATCGTGCAGGGCGGCAACGGCAAGCCCTTCGACCCGCTGCCCGCCAACGTGCTGGGCAGCCAGTCCGTGGCCCCGCTGCGGATGGCCGCGGCGTTCGCGGCGTTCTCCGCGGGCGGCGTCTACTGCAAGCCGGTGGCCATCACGAACGTCTCGACCCCCGACGGCAGCCAGATCCCCGTGCCGGCCCCCGACTGCACGCAGGCCATCGAGCCGTCGATCGCCGCCCAGCTCAACTACGCCCTCGGCAACGTGTGGAGCGGCACCGGCAAGTCGTTGGGCGCCCGCCCGTACCCCGCGTCCGGCAAGACGGGCACGACGAGCCACAACGAGGACACCTGGTTCGTCGGGTACAACCCGGTGCGCTCGGCAGCGGTGTGGGTCGGCTTCAGCGAGGGGTTCATCCCCGTGCAGAACATGGTCATCAACGGCAAGGCGGTGAAGTACACCTACGGCGCCACGATCGCGGGGCCCACCTGGGTCCGGTACATGGACCAGGCGATGGAGGGCGCCTCCGTGCCGGACTTCGGGGGCATCGGTCCCGTCGTGCTGGACGGGCGCCTGGTCTCGACGCCGAACGTGGTGGGGCTGGCGATCGAGGAGGCGGCCGCCGTGCTCGAGTATTCGGGCTTCACGGTCGCCGTGGGCGATGCCGTCCCCGCCCTCACCCCCGCCGACACGGTGGGCGCACAGGACGTCACCGGCTCGGCGATGAAGGGCTCGACCGTCACCATCAACCCGTCCACGGGCTCGCCTCCCGCTGACGAGGGCATGACGCTCCCCACCGGAGGGGAATGACCCGAAACCGCACTCCCTGTCCCTAATGCCCAGGTCCCGCTACCCTCCCCACCATGGCTACCTCCCCCCGTGGCCGCCAGGTCAGCCTCGGCCAGGCGACGGCCCTGCTCGTCGCGTTCGTCGTCACCGCCGGCGCGGGCGGGCTGGTGGCCGCCGCCCTGATGATCCCGGTGGTCACGGTGGCGAAGGGCACCACCGACGTCACGGTCACCGCGTTCGACGGCCTGCCCTCGGAGCTGGCGATCAAGCCCTTGCCGGAGAAGTCGACCATCCTCGCCGCGGACGGCACGCTGCTGGCCGAGCTGTACACCGAGAACCGGATCGTGGTGCCGCTCGAGGCCATCGCGCCGATCCTGCGGCAGACCGTGGTCGCGGTGGAGGACAAGCGGTTCTACGAGCACGGCGGCGTGGACCCGATGGGCATGCTCCGGGCCGTCGTGAAGAACTCCACGACCGAGTCGACCCAGGGGGCGTCGACCCTCACCCAGCAGTACGTGAAGAACGTGCTGATCGAGGCCGCCAACAGCGAGCAGGACCGGGCAGCGGCGGCCGACGCCCGAGAGGCGGACGGGACCGAGGGCTACAGCCGCAAGCTGCGGGAGGCGAAGCTCGCGATCTCGCTGGAGAAGGAGACCCCGAAGGAGAAGATCCTCGAGGGGTACCTGAACATCGCGGCCTTCGGCGCCTCGGTGTACGGGGTGGAGGCCGCTGCGGAGTACTACTTCGGCAAGCCCGCCTCCGACGTCAACTACCTCGAGGCCGCCACGATCGCGGGCATCACCAAAGCCCCCGGCCGGTACGACCCCGCGAAGAACATCGACGACCTCACAGAGCCGCAGGGGCGCCGGGACACCGTGCTGGGCCTGATGCTGCAGCAAGAGCTCATCTCGCAGGAGGAGCACGACGCCGGTGTGGCGACACCGCTGGCGAACACGCTCAACATCCAGCGGCCCAAGGAGGCCTGCAAGATGGCCGACACGGTCGTGGCCGGCTCGGGGTACTTCTGCGACTACGTCACCAAGATCCTCATGACCGACCCCGTGTTCGGGGCCGACCGGCAGGCGCGCAAGGACAACCTGTACCGCGGCGGGCTGACGATCACCACGACGCTGGACCCGCGCGAGCAGGCGCTCGCCAAGGCGGCGGTCGAGGAGTGGCTGCCCGCGGGCAGCCCTGAAGACCTGTCGACGGCTTTCTCGGTGGTCCAGCCGGGCACCGGGCACATCACCGCGATGGCGCAGAACTGGGAGTACGTGCCCACCGGCGGCGAGAACCGGCAGACCGCGCTCAACCTCAACACCGACTACGAGTACGGCGGCTCGCGCGGGATGCAGCCCGCGTCCACGTTCAAGCCGTTCACGCTGATGCAGTGGCTCAAGGAGGGGCACAGCCTCAACGAGAACATCGACGGCTCGCGCAGGTCGTGGCCGGCCAAGGAGTTCAACGCGCCCTGCACCCGGCTGACCGACAGCGGCGGGAAGGCATGGACCCCGGGCAACGCCGAGGGCGGCTCGTGGACGACCATGTCCGTGCTCGACGCCACGAAGAACTCGGTGAACTCGGCGTACATCGCGATGGGCAGCAAGGTCGACCTGTGCGGGATGATCGCCGGCGCCGAGTCGGTGGGCATCCACCGGGCGGTCCCCCGCGCGGACGGCGCGGTCAACCTCACCGTCCAGCCCAGCAACATCATCGGCACGGAGGAGGTCGCCCCACTGACGATGTCCGCCGCGTACGCGTCGCTCGCGGCGGAGGGCGTCTTCTGCAAGCCGATCGCGATCCTCAGCGTCCGGGCGGCGTCCGGCGACGAGCTCGCGGTCCCCACCGCCGACTGCCACCAGGCGGTCGAGCCGCACATCGCCCACGCGATGACGTACGCGTTGGGCAACGTGTGGAACGGCACCGCGAGCAAGCTCGGCAAGACCGCGTACACGTCCGCCGGGAAGACCGGCACGAGCTCGTTCAACGAGCACACCTGGTTCGCGGGGTACACCCCTCTGCGCGCGGCGGCCGTGTGGGTCGGCTACCACGACGGGACCCGGCAGGCGAAGAACATCAGGGTCAAGGGGAAAGTCGAGAGGTCCGTCTACGGCGCCACCATCGCGGGCCCGATCTGGCGCTCGTTCATGGACCCTGCGATGGAGGGCCAGGACGTGCCCGAGTTCACCGCGCCGCGCGACAAGGAGGTAGTCGGCGAGAAGGTCTTTGTGCCGTCGGTGATCGGCCAGAGCGTCGAAGCGGCCACGGCCGCGCTCAAGGGCGCCGGGTTCGGCGTCGCGTTGTCGCCGGATCCGGTCAGCTCGAGCCTGCAGGCCAACGTGGTGGCGGAGCAGTCGCCGAACGGGACCGCGGTGAAGGGCTCGGTCGTCACGCTGCGCGTCTCCGACGGGCAGGGCGGGAACGGGCCCGGGTGGCCTGGCTCACCTGGCCAGCCAGGAGGACCGGGCAACCCTGGGGGGCCGGGGAACCCGCCGCCGGGCCCGGGCAACCGGGGCTGATCCGCGAGGCCGGCGCACGCCCGGTCGAGACCCTGTGGCGGTCCCGTGCAGGTCCGGCGGGCCCGCTCGTGCCGCCAGGGGAGGCACGGCCGTCTCCCGTACCCTACGGAGCATGGCTCCCTCCCCCCGTGGCCGCCAGGTCAACCTCGCCCAGGCGACAGCCCTGCTCCTCGCGTTCGTGCTGACGGCCGGGGTCGGCGGACTGGTGGCCGCCGGGACGCTGCTCCCCGCGATCGCAGTGGCCAAGGGCGCCGCCGACGTCACGGTCACCGCGTTCGACGACCTCCCCTCCGAGCTGAGCACCCGGCCGCTCTCCGAGAAGTCGACGATGCTCGACGCCACCGGCAACGTCCTGGCCGAGTTCTACGCCGAGGACCGCATCGTCGTGCCGCTCGACCGGATCGCCCCCGTGATGCGGGACGCCGTGGTCGCCACCGAGGACAAGCGGTTCTTCGAGCACGGCGGGATCGACCCGACCGGCATGCTCCGGGCCGCCGTGAAGAACGCCTCGAGCGACGCCACCCAGGGCGCCTCGACACTCACGCAGCAGTACGTGAAGAACGTCCTGCTCGAGACTGCCGTGCGCAACGGCGACGCCGAGGCGATGGCCGCCGCCACCGAGTCCGAGGGCATCGAGGGGTACTCGCGCAAGCTGCGCGAGGCCAAGCTGGCCATCTCGCTGGAGAAGACCACCACCAAAGAGCAGATCCTCGAGAACTACCTGAACATCGCGCAGTTCGGCGTCTCGGTGTACGGGGTCGAGGCGGCCGCGCAGAAGTACTTCTCCACCTCCGCCGCGGACCTCACCTACCTGCAGGCCGCGACCCTCGCGGGGGTCACGCAGAGCCCCACCAAGTGGGACCCGATCCGGAACCCGGAGAACTCGCAGACCCGGCGCAACGTGGTGCTCCAGCTCATGAAGGCGCAGGGGAAGATCACCGCCGAGGAGTACGACGCCGGCATCGCCACGCCTCTCGCGGACACGCTGCGCCCCCAGGAGCCGCGTCTCGGGTGCATGTCCGCCGACCAGGCGGTCCCCGGCTCGGGCTACTTCTGCGACTACGTGGTCAAGGTCGTCAAGAACAACGAGGCCTTCGGCGCGACGGAGGATGAGCGGCTGGACCTGCTGTACCGCGGCGGCCTGACGATCACGACCACCCTCGACCCCGCTGAGCAGGCGATCGCCGACTCCGAGGTCAAGAAGAGCATCCCCGTCGACGACCGCTCGGGGGTCGCGCACGCGATGTCCGTCGTGGAGCCGGGCACCGGCCGCATCACCGCGATGGCGCAGAACCGCGTCTACACCGCGGTGAACTCCGGTGTCCCCGGGGAGAGCTCGGTCAACTACAACACCGACAAGGCCTACGGCGGCTCGACCGGCTTCGCCCCCGGCTCGACGTTCAAGGCGTTCACGCTCCTCGAGTGGCTCAAGCAGGGGCACAGCCTCAACGAGACCGTGGACGGCACCAAGATGTCGTACCCGCAGCGGGCCTTCACGGCGCCGTGCACCACGCTGGGCACCGACACCTACAAGTTCGGCAACGCCGAGGGCGGCAGAAGCGGCGTCATGTCGGTGCTCGACGCGACGCGCAACTCGGTGAACTCCGCCTTCATCGCGATGGCCACCCAGCTCGACCTGTGCTCGATCATGGAGGGCGCCGCGAGCCTCGGCGTCGTGCAGGGCGGTAACGGCAAGGCCTTCGACCCACTGCCCGCCAACGTGCTCGGCAGCCAGTCCGTCGCCCCGCTGAAGATGGCCGCCGCGTTCGCGACGTTCGCCTCGGGCGGCATGTACTGCGAGCCCATCGCGATCACCAGCGTCACCAACCCGGCGGGCGAGGAGATCCCCATCCCGAGCGCCAACTGCACCCGGGCCGTCGAGCCGCAGATCGCCAACGCGATGAACCACGCGATGAGCAACGTGTGGACCGGCACGGCCAAGTCCGTGGGCGCGCCGCCCTTCGCCTCGGCCGGCAAGACGGGCACCACCTCGCGCAACGAGAACACCTGGTTCGTGGGCTACACGCCGCTGCGCGCGGCGGCCGTGTGGGTCGGCTACAGCGAGGGCATGATCCCCGTGCAGCGGATGAACGTGGGCGGCAAGTGGGTGCAGTACATGTACGGCTCGACCGTCGCGGCCCCCACCTGGAAGAGCTTCATGACGCAGGCCATGGCGGGCAAGGACGTGCCCGACTTCGGCGCCGTCGACAGCACCCTGCTCTACGGGGTGCAGATCCCCGTCCCGAACGTGGTGGGGCAGGCGCCCGAGGCGGCCATCTCGGCGCTGCGCGCCGCCGGGTTCAACGCCCGGGTCGGGCCCGACCAGGTCAACTCGAACGCGGCGGCCGGCTCCGTCGGGTCGCAGTCCCTGACGGGGACCGGCACCAAGGGCTCCTGGGTGACGCTGAGCCTGTCCAACGGGCAGCCCCCGGCTCCGTCGAACGATGGCGACCCGGACCGGGGCCGTGGCGGCGGGAACGGCCCCGGCGGTCCTGGCCCCGAGGGCAACAACTGATGGCGCCCAGCGCACGGCAGGCCGTCGGCGGGCTCGCGCTCGCCGGCGCCGGGGCCCTCGCGTGGGCCTCGCTGGTCGAGGTCCGCTGGTACGCGCTCCGCGAGGTCACGGTGCCGGTGCTCCCGGCGGGACAGGAGCCGCTGCGCATCCTGCACCTCTCCGACCTGCACCTGACGCCAGGACAGCGCCGCAAGGTCGACTGGGTGCGCGACCTCGCGTCCCTCGACGTGGACATGGTCGTCGACACCGGGGACAACTGGGCGCACCTCGAGGCCATGCCGGCGCTCCTGGAGGCGCTCGAGCCGCACCTGGCCAAGCCCGGCGCCTTCGTCATGGGCTCGAACGACTACGTGGCGCCGTCGGCGAAGAACCCCGCGCGCTACCTGCTGCCCGACGCGCGCCTTCCGCGCCTGCCGACGGCCGCCGAGCTGCCGTGGCGGGAGCTCGCCGCACGCTTCCGGGCCGCCGGGTGGAAGGACCTGACCAACCGGCGCGACACCCTGGACGTGGCCGGGCGGCGCATCTCGCTGGTGGGGGTCGACGACCCGCACCTGGACCTGGACCGGTTCCCCGCGCGGGACGACCAGACGGATCCGGTCGGCCTGCGGGCCGAGGTCGACGCCGACCTGCACCTGGGAGTCGCGCACGCCCCCTACCGGCGCGTCCTGGACGAGATGCAGGACGACGGCGCGGACCTGATCATCGCGGGGCACACGCATGGCGGGCAGCTCGCGGTCCCGTTCTTCGGCGCCCTGGTCACCAACTGCGACCTCGACCGCGGCCGGGCCAAGGGCCTGCACGGATGGCCAGGCGCACGGCCCGACTCCCCCGGTGGCGCGGGGTCCACGTGGATGCACGTCTCGGGCGGCCTGGGCACCTCGCCCTACGCGCCGCTGCGATTCGCGTGCCGCCCCGAGGCCACCGTGCTGACCCTGGCGCCCGTCGCCGGTTGAGGCCCGCCGCCGACGGCGGCCGAGGTCAGCGCGGGCGTCAGACGATCGCTTGACACCCGGTTTCGTCGCTGGGCACTTCGTCGGCTATTCTGGCCAGGCTCAACCGGGGTGTGGCGCAGCTTGGTAGCGCGCTTCGTTCGGGACGAAGAGGTCGTGGGTTCGAATCCCGCCACCCCGACCGGTGAGACAGCAAGGCCCCTGATCTGCGGAGACGCGAGATCAGGGGCCTTTGCCGTGGGCGGACGAGCCGCCGCGCGGGGTGGGGTCAGCGCGGGCCCAGGTAGGCCACGTTGCCGCTTCCCGAGCGGATGACCACGGTCCTGCTGGCCGTCGGGTCGGTGGGGCCCTCGACCGTGGTGCGGCCGTCGTTGGTGGCGATGGTCAGCGCGACAGGCTCGGCGGGCCCGTGGACGGTCACCGCGCCGTCAGACGACGTCGCCTCGACGTCGCCACGGGCCGCCCCGACCAGGACGCGGCCGCTGCCGGAGTTGGCGCGGACGTGGCCGCTCACCGACCGCACCGTCACCCCGCCGTCGGAGGACCTCGCCTCCACGTCGCCCGTGACGTCCTCGACGTCCACGTCGCCCGATCCGGAGGTCGCGGTGACCGCCCCTCGGGCGGCGGTGACCGCGACCGCGCCGTCAGAGGTCGACGCCGCGACCTGGCGGCCGCCGTCCACCGTGACGTCTCCCGAGTTCGAGCGCGCCACCACGTCGCCGCTCACCCGCGCGACCTCGACCGCGCCGTGCGAGGTGCTCGCGGTCAGGTTGCCGCGCACCCCGTCCACCTGCACGTCCCCCGAGTCGCTCGACGCCACCACGTCGCCGTCCGCGTCGACCACCGTCACGCGCCCGTCCTCGGTGCGCGCCTCGATGGGTCCCGCGATGTCGGACACCGTGATGTCGCCGAACGTGGAGCGCACGACGACGGCGGTGCCGACGGGCACGGTCACCGTCAGCCCGGCCTCGCAGCTCACGCTCCACCACTGCCGGTCGCACACGTTCTCGATGGCGAGGCGGCTGCTGCCGTCGTTCGCGGTGCGGTTCGCGGTGTACACGCTCCCCCCGAAACCGGTGCGGCGGTGCTCGGTCACCAGAACCTGCTCGTCTCCCCCGACGTCGACGACCACCGCGCCGTCAGCCGCGAGCTCCACGACCTCCGCCGCGGGGTAGTCGTGGTCACGGGACTCGGTGCTCGTCGCGAACAGGTCGGCGACCTGGACCGCGCACAGCGCGATCATGGCGGCGCCGACGACGCCGCCGGTCCACGCCAGGGCACGCTGGCCCCGCCGGCCGCCGGGCTCCGGCGCGGGCGGTCCGGTGACAACGGGGTTCAGGGTGGGCGCGCTCATGACAGGTCTCCTCGGTGGGGTGCGTGCTCCAGGTAGCGCAGGACCGCGAGCACCCGACGGTGGTCGTCGGCGCCGGGCGTGAGCTCGAGCTTGGTCAGGATGGATGTGACGTGCTTCTCGACGGCGGCGGTGCCGACCACGAGCCGCTCGGCGATGGCCGCGTTGGACCGGCCCTCCGCCATCAGGGCGAGGACCTCGCGCTCCCGCGCAGTGAGCCGCTCCAGGACGGGGCGCCGTGCGCGGGCGAGCAACTGCGCGACGACCTCGGGGTCGATCACTGTGCCGCCCCCGGCGACCCGCCCGACGGCGTCGAGCAGCTCGTCGACGTCCGCGATGCGGTCCTTCAACAGGTAGCCCAGGCTGCGGACGTCGCCCGCGAACAACTCGGAGGCGTAGCGCTGCTCGACGTACTGCGAGAGCACCAGCACCGGCAGGGTCGGGTGCAGGCTGCGCAGGTGCACCGCGGCGCGCAGCCCTTCGTCGGTGTGGGTCGGAGGCATGCGGACGTCGGTCACGAGGAGGTCGGGCAGGGTGTTCCCCGGGCCGGTGGGCCGGCCGAGCACGGCCACCGCCTCGTCGGCTGAGCGGTGGCCGACGACCTCGTGGCCCTCGGACTCCAGGAGCCGGGTCAAGCCGTCGAGCAGCAGGACCGAGTCCTCCGCGATCACGATGCGCATGGGACCTCCACCACCAGACGCGTGCCGGCCCCTGGAGGGCTGTCCAGGTCGAACGTGCCGTCCAGGGCCTCGACCCGTCCGCGTAGCCCTTCCAGGCCGCTGCCAGGCAGCTCGGAGGCGCCGCCCCGGCCGTCGTCGGCCACCTCGAGCCGCAGCCGGTCGTCGCGCGTGCGCACGACGAGGCGCACCGTGGCGGCGTCGGCGTGCCGGGCGGCGTTGGTCAGCGCCTCGGCGGCCACGAAGTAGGCGGCGGCCTGCGCGGCGGGCGAGCAGTCCGCGAGCGCGTCGGCGTCGGGCACGTCCACCTCGACCGGCACCGGGCTGCGGGCCGCGAGCGCGGAGAGCGCCGCGTCGAGGCCGCGGTCGGTCAGCACGGCGGGATGGATGCCCCGCACGAGGTCGCGGAGCTCGGCCAGCACCTCCTTGACCTCGCGGTGGGCGTGGTCGATGGCGTCGCGGGCGGCATCGGGGTCGGCTGCCGCGGCGCGCTTCGCGGCGCCGAGCTCGACGCCCAGGGCCACGAGCCGCTGCTGGGCTCCGTCGTGCAGGTCGCGCTCGATGCGCCGGCGCTCGGTGTCGGCGGCGCCCACGGCGCGGGTGCGGGTCTCGGTGAGGTGCTCGGCGCGGACCTGCGCCACCTCGACGCGCTCCTGCGCGGCGGCCGCCTGCTCCTGTGCCATCGCGGCCTGGGCGCGGGCCTCGTCGACGGCGCCGCGCTGCCCGGGGCCGAGCAGCGCCCGGGCGAGCCGGACGTGGGCCAGGGCCAGCGCCTGGCTCGCCCACGAGGTGACCCAGACCCCCATCACGCCTGCGGCCACCCAGGGTGTCACTTCGGCGGGCGTGAGGTCCGTCGCCGTGCTGTAGACCGGCAACGCCACCGCGGCCAACGAGCCGCCGAACCCTGCCCACACGACGGCTGCCTCGACCGAGACCAGCAGCAGCGCCACGGCGGCGTAGGCGATCGCGGCCCACCGCCGCCCGTCGGTGAGCAGCGCGAGGAACTGGCGCCACACGCTGGCCGATCCGTGGCGCCGATGAGCCGGGGCGGGGATGCGCACGTGCAGCTGGGCTTCGAGGCGGGCCCGCTCGAGGGTTGCGAGCGGGCTGGTGGCCGCGAGCACCCCGGCGAGCAGTGGGATGCCCACACCCAGCACGGTGAGCACCAGGAACACGGGCACCACGGACAGCGCGACGACGCCCGCCAGCAGCAGCACGAAGAACCCGATGGCGACCTGGGAGACCGAGCGCCAGGTCGCGGCGGCCCACGGCGCCAGGATGAGCGCCTGCCCGCCGCGCAGAGCCGGGGCCACCCGGTCGAGGTCGTCGCCGAGGCTGGTGTGCCGGGACACCAGGCTCGAGGGCGCTGCCGGAGGCGGCGTCACCGGGGGCGGGGCGTCGGGCGGCGGGACGGCGCCCGACGCGGGGGCGGCCTGGGCCGCGCGGGTCGTGTTCTCCATGAAGACGAAGGTAGGGCCGCTGACCTGCGCGATCCCAGCCTGCCCGCCCACCGTTCCGGGGTGGGGTTGTCCCTACCTCGACCGCTGCGACGGCCGGCGCGCGCACGAGGGGCCGGCCCGTGGCGGACCGGCCCCTCGTGGTGGCGCCTGTGGTGCTCAGCCGGACGTCAGCCGCACGCGGCGCCGTTGACCGTGAACGCGGACGGCGCCGTGTTCGTGCCGGTGTGCGAGCCGTTGAACCCGATCTCGACGCTCGCACCCGCCGCCAGGCTGCCGTTCCAGGCGGCGTTGGTGGCGGTCACCTGCGTGCCGGACTGCGACCAGTTCGCGCTCCAGCCCTGGGTGACCTGCTGGCCGGACGGGAACGCGAAGCCGAGCGTCCAGCTCGACAGCGCGGCCGTGCCCGTGTTGGTGACCTTGACCGAGGCGGTGAACCCGGTGTTCCAGCTGTTGGCGGTGTACGCCACCGTGCAGCTGGCGGTCGGGGTCGCCGCACTGGTCGTGACCGACAGGGCCGTGGACGGCGCCGAGACGTTCCCGGCCGCGTCCTTGGCCCGCACCGTGTACGAGTACGCCGTCGAGGCCGTCAGGCCCGTGTCGGTGTACGTCGTGCCCGTGGCCGTGCCCACCAGCGTCGTGCCGCGGTACACGTCGTACCCGGTCACGCCGACCGCGTCGGTCGACGCCGTCCAGGACAACGACACGCTCGTCGCCGTCTTCGATGGCGATGTCAGCCCTGTGGGGACGGTCGGGGCCGTGGTGTCGCCGCCCGTCCCCGCGCTGGTCGTGACCGACAGGGCCGTGGACGGCGCCGAGACGTTCCCGGCCGCGTCCTTGGCCCGCACCGTGTACGAGTACGCCGTCGACGCCGTCAGGCCCGTGTCGGTGTACGTCGTGCCCGTCGCCGTGCCCACCAGCGTGGTCCCCCGGTACACGTCATACCCGGTGACCCCCACCGCGTCGGTCGACGCGGTCCAGGACAACGACACGCTCGTCGCCGTCTTCGACGGCGACGTCAGGCCCGTGGGGACCGTCGGGGCCGTGGTGTCGGGAGTGGCGGGCGTGCCCAGCAGCCGGTCGTAGTCGGCCATCGCCGTGGCGATCGCGGCCTGCGCCCAGAACCGGTGGTAGTTGAACGTCGGCGCGGGGCCGCCGTCCAGGTACGCCTGGACCTTGGGCCAGTCCGGGTCGTCCTTGTACCAGGAGCGGATGTCCAGGAAGCTCACGCCCGGCTTGATGACGTCGCCGTTGGGCATCGTGCCCGTCCAGCCCTGCGGCACGTACACGCCGTCGCCGGTGGTGGAGGTCATGACGTCGTCGAACCGCTTGTAGTCCTCGCGGGTCTCCGTGGTGGAGATGCCCTTGTCGTCGCGGTTGTTCTCCCACATGACGTCGAGCAGCGCCTTCGCCGTGGACTTCGCGGCCGCGTCGCCCGACTTGGCGCCGTAGTAGGTGAGCAGCTTGGCGTAGTCGCCGGCGATGCCGACGTCCTGACCGGTGTCGACGACCGTCACGTGCAGCCCGGCGTTGCCGCCCGGGCTGGTGGCGTTCCAGGTGTCCGGCTGGCCGGACCAGCCCAGCGTCGCCGGGATGGACCACGTGCCGTCCGCGTTGACCTCCGTGTGCGCGATGGCCCACGGCACCCACTTGTCCAGCAGCTTCTTGGCGCGGGCGTCACCGGTCGCGTAGTAGAGCTCCGCGACGCGCTCCATGGACCACACCTGCATGCCGAACCACTGGTTGCTGGGCGGGTCGCTGTACACGGGCGCGACCTGGTAGCCCATGCCGTAGAACGTCGAGGTCCCCGCGGGCGGTGTGCCGTACCCGCCGCCCCAGCTGTTCGTGGCGCCACCGGCGATGCCGCCCTCGGCGGACTGCAGCCACTGGTAGAACTCGAGCTGCCGGTCCAAGGACTTGGACCAGTCGTCCTTCGCGGTGGGCGACTTGGGCGTCAGCACCGAGACGTTCGACAGCGCCCACGCGGACATCGGGTTCTGGTAGCCGAAGTGGCTCGCGCTCGAGCCGATCCGCCAGGCCCAGCCCGCGGAGGTGTCCGTCGCGCCGCCCCAGGCGTAGTACCAGGACTGCAGGTAGTGCGCGCTGTCCCGCCCGGTGCCGGCGGCGCAGCTGGGCGCCGTGCAGCCGATCTTCTTGAAGTACTTGTCGAACAGCGAGTACCGCAGGTAGTCGCCCATCTTGGCGGCCTTGGCCACCGTCGCGGCGATCTTCGACTCGTTGCCCTGCTCCGTGGCCCACGTGTGCGCCCAGTACGCGGCCTCGATGGCGCGGGCGTCGGCGTCAGGGGCGTTGGTGAACTTCCACTGCTTGGCGTAGCTGGCGTCCTGGGTGAACAGGTCGAGGAACCCGTTCGTGCCGCCGTACCGGAAGTTGTCGCAGGACGGCTGGGTGATGGTCTCCCAGACGGACTCCTGGGTGCCGCGCTGGAACGTGTTGATATACGAGGTTCCGGTGGACGCGGGGCCGGTGTTGCAGCCGCCGCCCGGGCTGCCGCCGAAGCCGTACTTGTTGTCGACGTCGGCGATCCAGTGCATGCCGTAGACGTCCGACGTGCCGTACGTCGACCTGAGCTCCGCGCCGATCGGGTCGACGCCGGAGGCCACGCCCGAGTTGATGGCCGACGGGTACTTGCTGGGGTGGTCGTACTCGGCCGCGAACGTCGCCGGCTTCGACGGGTCGTAGAAGGAGTTCGTCGGCTGATCCGCGGCCTGCGGGATCATGTACCTCTCCATCGTGGTCCACGCGGCGTTGAACGGCTCCCAGTCACCGGTGACCTGGCCGTAGCTCGCCTCGAGCCACATCCAGAAGCTGTACGCCTCCGACGTGGTCTCGTGCCCGTAGTCGGGCGCCTCCACGATGAGCGTCTCGATCGAGTGGTACGGGATGCCCTGCGGGCTGAAGTAGCCGTTCGCGGGGTCGTGGATCTCGTTGTACAGGTCGAGGAAGCGCTGGGCGTACTCGGTGGAGGCGGTGGTGACCGCGGATTTCATGGGTGGCGCGGCGACGACCGCCGCTGGCGCGGGTGGCGCCGCGAGCGCGGGCCCCATCCCCGCGAGGGCGACGCACGACGCCGCGCCCACAGCGGCCAAGGCCAGCCAGGGCGAGCGCCGACGGGTGAGTCCAGACACGAGAGCTCCCTTTCTCCGAAGGACGCGCAGCCGTCCCCCGACGACCAGGAGCACGGGCTACGGACACGCTGAAGACGCGCCCCGCGGGCGCGTCGAGGTGGCGAGCGCGATCAGCTGCGTCGTCCTGCGCACCGGGCGGGGGGGCTGCGTCGCCCAGGGCCGCGTCGGTGCGCCCAGCGGGCGACAGGACCCACCCTCAGCAGGCAGGTCCTGTCGCACCAGTCCGTGAAGCGTTTCGGGAAGAGGGGCGCCGCCGTCCGGCGCCAGCCGTCAGGTCCAGCGGAAGAGCTTGGCCGAGATCGGCACCAGCAGCACCGTCCACCCCGCCATCACGGCGAGCTCCACGCCCGGGAACGCCTGCCCGTACCAGCCGGCCGCCAGCGCCTGCGACGCGGCGCCCAGCGGGGTCCAGGCGCTGATCGTCTGCACCACGTCCGGCATGAGCGGCAGCGGCATCCACACCCCGGCGAAGAACAGGGACACGAAGTACACCGTCATGCCGATGCCCGTGGCGCCGCCCACCGAGCCCACCCGGGCCGCGATCAGGCAGCCCACCGCGAGCGACGACGCGGCCGCCAGGACGAACGCCAGGAGGACCACCAACGGGTCGGCGGGCATGGACACGTCGAGGACGACGAGCCCTGCGAGGACCGTCAGAACGGCCGCGACGACCAGCGTCGCCCCCAGCACCGTCAGCTGGGCGGTGAGCAGCCGGGAGGCGGGCATCGGCGTGGTGGACAGCCGGCGCAGGACCCCCTTCTCCCGGTAGCCGACCACCACGGCGGGCAGCGTGGAGTACGCGACCGTGCCGATCGCGAGGGCCAGCACGGTGGGCGTGTACGCCGTGATGCCGTTGATCTGGGAGAGCACGGGGTCGCTGTCGTCGAACGGCAGGTCGGCCCACGGCATCAGCAGCCCGAGGGCGAGGAGCAGCACCACGGGGAACAGCACGGCGAAGAACCACGCGGAGGGCTGGCGCCCGAAGATGCGGGCCTCGCTCACCACCAGGCGGGTCAGGGCTCGCCGGCGGTTGGCGGTGGCAGGGGCGGTGGGAGTGGCGGTGGCAGACATGTCAGACCTCCGACGGGGTGGTCGCGGACGTGGTGGTCGCAGCCGGTGCGGTGGCGCTGGGCGCCGAGGCGCCGGGCGGGTCCCCGGCACGGTCGTGCGTGGTGAGCGTCACGAACGCGTCGTCGAGCGTGCCGCCCTCGACGCGCACGGTGTCCGCCGCGACGCCGCGGGACGCGAGCGCGACCAGGACGTCCTGCACGACTGTCCCGGCGCCGCGGACGTCGTACTCCCCCGCCGGGTCCGGCCCGTGGGCCGAGGTGACCGTGGGCAGCGCCTCGAGGTCCTCGGTCGGCACGGGCGCCGAGGCGCGGAACCGCAGGTGCTGGCCGCCGCTCGCCGCCTCGGCCACCTCGGCAGGCGTGCCGGTGGCGATGACCCGGCCGGAGTCGATGAGCACCACCCGGTCGCAGAGCCGCTCGGCCTCCTCCATGAAGTGCGTGACCAGCAACACCGTGACCCCGCGCTCCCGGATCCGCTCGATCAGGCCCCAGGTGTCGCGGCGGGCCTGCGGGTCGAGCCCCGTGGTCAGCTCGTCGAGCACGGCGATCTGGGGATTGCCGACCAGCGCGAGAGCCACGGAGAGACGCTGTTTCTGACCGCCGGAGAGCTGGTCGAACTTCGCGCCGGCGCGGTCGGTGAGGCCGAGGTCGGCGAGCAGCTCGGCCGGGTCGGCGGGGTCCGCGTAGAACGAGGCGTACAGGTCCATCGCCTCGCGGACGGTGATCTTCGCGGGCAGCTCGCTCTCCTGGAGCTGCATGCCGAGCACTTCCTTGACACGCGCCTTATCGGCCTGTGGGTCCATGCCCAGCACCCGGACGCGTCCGGAGTCGGGCGCCCGGAGGCCCGCCAAGCACTCCACCGTGGTGGTCTTGCCGGCGCCGTTGGGACCCAGGATGCCCACGATCTCCCCGCGGGCGACGGTGAGGCTGACGTCCTCCACGGCCACCTTGCTGCCGTAGGCCTTGCGCAGGTTCTCCACCTGGATCACGGGTGTCGGCTCCATGTCGGACTCCTTTCGTTGCGGCGGTCGGAACTGGGAGGTGCGATGTGCGGCGCGCGCCGGGGCGCGGGCCTGCGCTCAGAGGTTGGGCTTGCCCAGTGCGGCGCCCCGGGTGAGCCGCCCGAAGACCGCGAGCGTGATCGCGATGACGACGGCGCAGGCGGCGGCGCGCAGGGCCAGGCCGCCGGCTGAGCCGATGTCCCACACCCCGCCCTCCCCGACGACGGGAAGAGAGATCGGGCCGATGGCGTAGGAGACCAGCAGCCCGGCCGCGAAGATCGGCGCGACGGTCAGCGGGAGCGCCAGGGTGCCCCACCAGCCGCCGGCCCGGTAGTAGACGATGCCCACGAGCAGGCCGCTGGCGGTGGCTGCGGCGGCGGTCATCGTCAGCGAGCTCAGCAGCGGCCCGATGTCGCTCGTGGACGAGGTGATGTCCAACCCGCTGTCGGTGAGCGTCTGCGGCCAGCCCGCGGCGTTGTAGACCACGCGCTCGACCTGCAGCAGCCCTACCAGGACGGCGGCGTACGCGGCCCCGAGGATGAGGGCGACCACCGCCGACGCTGCCGCGAACGACCGGCGGGTCATGCCGGCGGCGACGTGCGGGGTAAGCGTGCTCGTGACCGTCAGGACCATCATCGAGAACGGGAACCAGAGCGTCCCCTGCCGCGCGAACTGCACGATGCTGGTCTCGACCGTGCCGAAGGACGCCACCAGGACGGTGGCCAGGATCACGCCGGTCAGGATGACGCCCCAGAACCAGGCCCCCAGGACGAGCTGCATGCCGAGCTGGTGCTGGATCGTGCGGACGAACGGGCTGCGACGCACGGCCCGGGAGCCCGGGCGGGCGGTGGCGGCGACTGCGGCGGTCATCGGGGCGCCTCGGTCTTCCGGTCGGAGCGCGCGCCCGCCACGGCGGGCTGCGCGGTCAGGTGGACGAAGAGGTCTTGCAGGTCGACGGGCCCCAGCTCGACGCCGAGCTCGCGCGCGTGTGCGACGTCGCCGGGCCGGGGGTCGCCGAACACGGTGAGCCGGAGCGTGGGGCCGAGCTCCTGTCGGCCGACGACGTCCCGCCCGAGGGCGAACGCCGTCGCGGCCGCGGCAGGCCCGGTGACCGTGGTCCCGCGCGAGCGCAGCTCGTCGGCGCCCTCGGCCAGGAGCACCGTGCCGTCGCGGAGGATCACGACGTCCTCGAACATCTTGTCGATCTCGTCGATCAGGTGGCTCGACAGCACGATCGTGCGGGGGTGCTCGAGGTAGTCCGCGAGCAGCGCGTCGTAGAAGGCGTAGCGGGACGGGGCGTCCATCCCCAGGTACACCTCGTCCAGCATGGTGAGCTCGGTGCGGACGGCGATGCCCAGGGACGCGCTCAACGCGGACCGCTGGCCGCGGGAGAGCGACGACCGCTTGGCGCAGGGGTCGATCTGGAACGTGTCCAGCAGCCGCTCCGCGAGGTCACGGTCGAAGCGCGGGCGGGCGCCCTCGAGGTAGTCCAGCGAGGCGGTCACGCGATCGTCGAGCCAGTCGCCGCCCTCCCGGACCAGGCCGACGCCCGCCATCACCCGAGGGTTCTCCCACGGGTCCTCGCCGTCCACGAGCACGCTGCCGGAGGTGGGCCGGCGGAACGCCGCGATCACGGAGAGCAGGGTCGTCTTGCCTGTGCCGTTCCGCCCGAGCAGGCCGGTGATGGTCCCGGGGGCGATCTCGAGGCTCACCTGGTCCAGGGCGGTCTCGGCGCCGTAGCGCACGGTGAGGTCCTGGACCTGGACGCCGAAGCCGGTGCCGGTCATGGCTGTCCTCCGGTGCTGTCGTGCGTGCTGTGGTGGGTGGCGGCGTCGGGGGCTGCGGCCGGCGGCTGCGCGGCCGCGTCGAGCCGGATCCGGGCGATGACGTCCTCGAGGTCGATGCCGAGCCTGCGGGCCTCGTTCACCGCGGGGTCGAGCACGTCGGCGAAGAACCGCTCCCGGCCGCGGGCCGCGAGGGCTGCGCGGGCGCCCGTGGCGACGAACATCCCGACGCCGCGCCGCTTGTAGAGCACGCCCTCGTCGACGAGCTCGGAGAAGGCCTTCGCCGCGGTGGCGGGGTTGATGCGGTAGGTCGTCGCGTACTGGGTCGTCGACATGACCTGGTCCTCCTCCTTCAGCGCGCCATCGAGGATGTCGTCGCGGATCTGGTCGGCGATCTGCAGGTAGATGGGGTCCCGGCCGTCGAAGATGGCGTTCACCCCTCTCGGTTCGTTCAGTGGTTCGTTACTCCACTAATGAACCACAGCACCGGGAGGCGCGCAAGAGGCAGGCCATGAGGCCGCGTTGACCTCATGCCGAGTTGAGGTTCTACGTTGTCGGGTCCAGGTCACCTTCGAGGAGGGCGCATGCACTCACGGGACGCGCTGTCGGTCGGCGAGATGAGCAGGCGCACCGGTTTGGCGGTGTCCGCGCTGCACTTCTACGAGCGGCACGGCCTCATCGCCTCGTCCCGCACCGCGGGCAACCAACGCCGCTACCCCCGGCACATGCTGCGCCGCATCTCCCTGATCCTCGTGGCCAAACGCCTCGGCATCCCGCTGAGCGAGGTCGCGGAGGCCTTCGCTGGGCTTCCCATGGGCTCCGAGCCCAGCACCGAGGACTGGAAGCGGGTCTCCCGGGTGTGGAAGGTCCGCCTCGAGGAGCGGCGGCACGCCATCCTGCAGCTCGAGAAGGAGCTCGTCGGCTGCATCGGGTGCGGGTGCCTGTCGATGCGATCGTGCGACCTGCTTAACCCTGGCGACGTGCTCGGCTCCCGAGGCAGCGGGCCGGTCCGACTGGGGCCCGCTGCCCCCTGAGCCTGCTGGGCCCACCCACCGGTCAGCTGCCGGCCAGCCGCCTCCGGATGCCGTGCGCGTCGAGCCCGTGCAGGCGCACGTGGTCGGCGGGGCCCCCGTACCGCCGCACCTCTGCGCGCTGCACCCCCGCGAACTCGACCCGCGCCGGGCGGCCCGCGAGCGCTGCCATGACCTCCGGCGCCGTCGTCCCCTCCAGGTACGGCTCCACCACGAGCAGGCGCTTGCGTCCCGCCATCAGCCTGGCGAGCCCGGCCGCGTCGAGCGGGAGCGGGGTCGAGGTGTAGGCCAGGGCCACCTCCAGGCCCTCGACGGCGAGCAGCGTCTGGGCCAGGGCGGGCCCGATCGCCAGGACCGCCGGGCCGCGTCCGTCGCGCAGGACGCGCACGGCGCCGTCGGTGGGGAACGGCTCGGGGTTGGCCTGGCTGGAGAGCCGGAGGTACTGGGAGTCGTGCGACGCCGCGGCGGCGCGCACGAGCGCCTCCACCTCGTCGGGGTGGCCAGGGGTGTGCGCGCTCCACCCGGGGAGGGCGCCGATCAGCGCGACGTCCGCCGGGCTCTGGTGGGTGCGCCCCTCGCTGGCGGCGTCGAAGCTGGCCCCGATCGAGACCAGCACCGCGGCCTGGCCCTGGTGGGACAGGTCGAGCTTGATCTGCTCGTAGGGCCGCTCGATGAGGAACGGCGCGTAGGAGTGCACGAAAGGGCGCAGGCCCGCCATCGAGAGCCCCGAGGCCACGCCGATCATGGCCTGCTCGCGGATCCCGACGTTCACCACCCGTTGCGCCACGGCGGTCCCCCGCCCTAGCCCGACCGGCCCGATGTCGGCCAGCACCAAGGCGGCCCGAGGATCTGTCGCGAGGACGTCGGCGATCGTGTCGTAGAAGCACTGTCGCATCAGGACCCCTTCCGGGCGGTGCGGACGACCGTCACATGCGGCCCCGTGGCGGGTTGCGTGAGGGCGCGGTGCAGCGCGTCATGATCGGCGGCGTCGGCATGCGCGGCCGACCACCCCTCGACCTCGAAGCGCCGGGCGATGCCGCCGGGCCAGCCGAGCGAGGCCGAGTCGTTGTCCACGACCACGCACCGCAGGCGGTCCAGGCGCCACCGACCCGCGAGGGCGATGGCCTCGTGGTTGCTGCCCTCGTCCAGCTCGGCGTCTCCGAGGAGCACGTGGACGTCGCCCGATCCGGCCGCGCCCGGCGCCAGCGCCAGGCCACGGGCCAGGCCCACCGCGATCGGCAGGCCGTGCCCGAGGGAGCCGCTCGAGATCTCGACACCCGGCACCAGCATCCGGTCCGGGTGGTGGCCCAACGGGGAGGAGAAGCCAGCGAGGTCGTCCAGCCACTCCTCGGGGATGACCCCGATCGTCGCGAGCACCGCGTAGTACGAGGCGGGGCCGTGGCCCTTGGACAACAAGAACCTGTCCCGTCCCGACTCAGGCGTCAGGCGCAGCACACGGCTGTAGAGCACCCACAGCACGTCAAGCGTGGAGTGCGCGGCGGCGTCGTGCTTCTCGTCCCCCGTCACCCGGGAGAGGTTGCGCAGTAGTCGCTCGGGCAGGTCGGTCGCAACGGTGGTGGAAGGCATGCGCACGACCATTCCGGCTCAACCGCGGTTGAGGTCAAGAGGCGGCTCGCACAGGCCCTTGATCTCGCTCAGCAGCCTCTGTGACGCTACGACGATGCGCGCCTGGCAGGACATCGACCCCGTCGAGGAGATCCCCCTGCTGGGCGGCGACGTGACCGTCGGCGTCGTCCGCGTGGGCGACACCGTGCGCCGGCCGCTCGGTCCGCACTCCCCACTGGTCCACGCGCTGCTCCGGCACCTCGCACAGGTCGAATTCGACGGCGCCCCGCGACTCCTGGGCGTCGACGAGCGCGGTCGGGAGGTCCTCACCTACGTCGAGGGCGAGGTCGCCGGGCGGCCCCGACCCGGCTGGATCGCCGACGAGGAGCGGCTCCGGTCCGTCGCCCGCCTGCTGCGCCGGTACGACGACGCGGCGGTCGGCTTCACCCCGCCGCCCGGGTCCGTGCCCGACGCGCCCGCCGTTGACCACCCGGCCGTGCGGGCGGCCGCGCTCGACGAGCCTGAGCTCGTGGGCCACGTGGACGTCACGCCCGAGAACGTCGTGTTCCGCGACGGCGCCGCAGTCGCGCTCATCGACTTCGACCTCGCGAGACCCGCCACCCGGCTCGACGAGGTCGTCAACGCCCTCACGCACTGGGCTCCGCTCGCAGCCCCCGGCGACCGCGACCCGCTGCTGTCCGACGTCGACGTGCCGCGCCGCTGCCGGCTCTTCGCCGACGCCTACGGGCTGGCCGACGACGCGCGCGGCCGCCTGGTCGACGTCGCCGTGCTGCGGTCGCGGAAGTCGTGGCACGTCATGCGCCACCGGGCCGAGGCCGACGGCGGCGGGTGGGCGCGCATGTGGGCCGACGGTGTGGGCGACGTGATCCGCCGCCGCGAGGCGTGGCTCGTCGAGCACGGGCCGACGATCACCGCCGCGCTGCTGGATCGATCCGCAGCGCTGTGAGCGGCTCACGTGGAGCGACTCATGTGCTTCGCGAGGGTTCGGCTGGGCGACCGCGAATTCGGGATCGCTACGACGACGCGCGTCCTGAGGCAGCCAGCCGCTCGGCGAGCGCGACCACACGGTCGCGGAGCTCGTCCGGGCGTTCGATGACGAATGGCAGGTCGAGCGCGGCAAGCACGGCGGGCAGCCAGTCGAGGCTCTCGGCCCGGATCTCCACAGACTGCCAGCCTTCGGCCCCGCACTCTCGCACCTCGGCGATGCTGGCCGGTAGCCGTGTGCGGATCTGCTCGAGCGTTCCGTGCATCCGCAACGTCACGGCATGCCGGCGTGGCGTTCGTGCCATCGAGGCGAGAAGGCGTGTTGCGGGATCGTCCCCGGCCGGTGGCGGCTCGAAGGAGCCAGGGAGCGTCCTCGCGTCGGCGATGCGGTCGAGCCGGAAGGTCCGATCCTCGCCGACCTCCGGATCGGCTCCCGTGACGTACCACCGGCCGGCATGGTTGACCAGCCCGAACGGATGCAGCACGCGAGCACTCCGCAGGCCGTCACCCGAGGTGTACTGGAGCGAGATCGGCCGGTGATGGCGGACCGCGTCGGCGACGGTGAGAAGCACACCTGTCTGCGGCGCCGGGAGCTCGCCGGGTTCTGCGGTGAAGGCGAGGGATGCCAGCACAGCGTCCAGCCGATCCGCGGTCCGCGACGGCAGGACGCGACGGATCTTCGCTGCAGCCGTCTCGCCCGCCGTGCCCGTCGCCGTCGCCAACCCTGCGCGTCGGCCGGCAACCAGGCCGAGGAGGACGGCCAGGGCTTCGTCGTCGCTGAGCATCAGCGGCGGCAGACGATATCCGGCGGCAAGCCGATATCCACCGTAGCGGCCGCGCACCGACTCGACCGGCACCTCGAGGTCGACCAGATGACCCACGTAGCGCCGCACCGTGCGCGGTTCGACTCCGAGGCGCTCGGCGAGTTCGGCCATCGTCCGGACGCCGCCGGATTGGAGGAGCTCCAGAAGCGTGAGCACCTGCGCGGTTGGGCGTGCCATGTCTTGGACCTTAACCCTCGAATACTGGACTCGATCTGTCCAGTATTCGTCCTAGCGTGGGCCTCGCCTCGGAATCATCCGCGCTGAGCAGGGAGAAGACATGGACTTCGTCTCGATCCGCATCATCACCGACGACATCGGCCGACTCGTCGGCTTCTACGAGGGCATCACGGGCGTGCAGGCGGCCTGGGGCAACGAGGACTTCGCCGAGCTGCGCACCACCCACGGAACGCTGGCGATCGGCAGCACCCGCACGGTCGCGCTGTTCGCACCGGGCTCGGCCCGCCCCGCCGACAACCGCACCGTGATCATCGAGTTCCTGGTGGACGACGTGGACGCGGTCTACGAGAGGCTGAAGGACACGGTCCAGGACTTCGTGAACGAGCCCACGACCATGCCCTGGGGCAACCGCGCCCTGCTCTTCCGCGACCCCGACGGCAACATGGTCAACGTCTTCACCCCGGTCACCCCCGAGGCGATCGAGAGGTTCAGCCGCTGACCGGATCGCGTGCGGTTGAGCCCTCTCGATCGCCTGGATCGCGAGGTGGCGCGGCCGCCTTCGTCAGGCGGAGACGTCCTCCGCCGCGCGATCGGCGGCGATGAGCTCCGCGATCTGCACGGCGTTGAGCGCGGCGCCCTTGCGCAGGTTGTCGTTGCTGATGAACAGCGCGAGGCCACGGTCGTCCGGCACGCCCGGGTCCTGGCGGATGCGGCCCACCAGCGACGGGTCGGCGCCCGCGGCCGCGAGCGGAGTCGGCACCCCGGTCAGCTCGACGCCCGGCGCCGTGAGCAGCAGCTCCTGCGCGCGGGCGACCGTCATGGGCCGGTCGAACTCCGCGTTCACGGACAGCGAGTGGCCGGTGAACACCGGGACGCGCACGCACGTGCCCGAGACGAGCAGGTCCGGCAGGTTCAGGATCTTGCGGGACTCGTTGCGGAGCTTCTGCTCCTCGTCCGTCTCGAGCGAGCCGTCCTCGACCAGGTTCCCTGCCAGCGCCACCACGTTGAACGCGATGGGCGCGACGTACTTCTCGGGCGCGGGCAGCTCCACCGCGGAGCCGTCATGCACCAGCGCCAGGGTGTCCTGCTCGACCGCGGCGCGGACCTGGCCGTCGAGCTCGGCGGCGCCCGCCAGCCCGGAGCCGGAGACCGCCTGGTACGTCGAGACGATGAGCCGGCGCAGGCCCGCCTCGTCGTGCAGCACCTTGAGCACCGGCATCGCCGCCATCGTGGTGCAGTTCGGGTTCGCGATGATGCCCTTGCGCGCCTCGCGCACCGCCTCGGGGTTGACCTCCGAGACGACCAGCGGCACGTCGGGGTCCATGCGCCACGCCGACGAGTTGTCGATGACCGTGACGCCCGCGGCGGCGAACCGCGGGGCCTGGGCCTTCGAGGTGGCGCCGCCCGCGGAGAACAGCGCCACGTCCAGCCCGGAGGGGTCGGCGGTGGCGGCGTCCTCGACGACGACCTCCGTGCCCTTCCAGGGCAGCGTCGTGCCCGCCGAGCGCGCCGACGCGAAGAACCTGATCTCGGCCACCGGGAAGTCGCGCTCCTCGAGCAGCCGGCGCATCACGGCGCCCACCTGCCCCGTCGCGCCGACGACCCCGACCCGCAGTCCTGCTGCCATGACTAACGCCCCGTCCCGCCGTAGACCACGGCCTCGTCCTCGCTGCTGTCCAGGTCGAACGCGGTGTGCACGGCGCGCACGGCGTCCGCGAGCTGGTCCGCCCGGGTCACCACGGAGATGCGGATCTCCGAGGTGGAGATCATCTCGATGTTGATGCCCGCCGCCGACAGCGCCGAGAACAGCCGCGCCGAGACCCCCGGGTGCGACTTCATTCCCGCGCCGATGAGCGACAGCTTGCCGATCGTGTCGTCGTACTGCAGCGACGCGAAGCCGACCTCCGCCTGGCTCTCGGCCAGGGCCGTCATCGCGGCCGTGCCGTCCGTCGCCGGGAGCGTGAACGAGATGTCCGTCAGGCCCGTCGCCGCGGCGGAGACGTTCTGCACGATCATGTCGATGTTGACGCCCGACCCGGCGACGACCTCGAAGATGTGCGCCGCGGTGCCCGGCACGTCCGGCACGCCGACCACGGTGATCTTGGCCTCGCTGCTGTCGTGCGCGACCCCGGCGATGATCGGCTGCTCCATCACGTCTGCTCCCTCGTCGCCGCCCTCGGCGTCCTCGTAGTTGGTGACCATCGTCCCGGTGTGCGCTGAGAACGAGGAGCGCACGTGCACCGGGACCCCGTAGCGGCGGGCGTACTCGACGCAGCGCAGCACGAGCACCTTCGCGCCGCTCGCCGCCATCTCGAGCATCTCGTCGTAGCTGATCCGGTCGATCTTGCGGGCCGACGGCACGATGCGCGGGTCGGCGGTGAAGACGCCGTCGACGTCGCTGTAGATCTCGCAGACGTCCGCCTTGAGCGCCGCGGCCAACGCGACGGCCGTCGTGTCGGACCCGCCACGGCCCAACGTGGTCACGTCGTTGGTGTGCTGGGTGACGCCCTGGAAGCCGGCGACGATGGCCACGGCCCCCTCGTCGATCGCCGCCTGGATGCGGCTGGGCGTCACGTCGATGATGCGGGCCTTGCCGTGCACGTCGTCGGTGATGACCCCGGCCTGCTGGCCGGTGAACGAGCGCGCCTCGATGCCCAGGTTCGCGATGGCCATGGCGAGCAGCGACATCGAGATGCGCTCGCCGGCCGTCAGCAGGATGTCCATCTCGCGGGACGGGGGCACCGGCGTGATCGCGTTGGCCAGGTCGATGAGCTCGTCGGTGGTGTCGCCCATGGCCGAGACGACCACGACCACGTCGTTCCCGGCACGCTTGGACTCGGCGATCCGCTTCGCCACACGCTTGACGCCGGAGGCGTCAGCGACGGACGAACCACCGTACTTCTGCACGATCAGGGCCACGTTGGAGTCTCCGGACAAGGGTCGAACGAGTCGCGCTCACGGACTCGACGAGTCTAGGACGGCCCAGACTCTGGACGGGTCGAGGTTCGCATGGCGGACGAGCGGCCCTGCCCCTGCCAGCGGCGAGTCAGAGCACGTCGACCGCGAGCCGCACGATGAGCGCGGACACCACGACGATGAACACGACGCGCACGAACCCGCTCCCCCGCGCCACCGCCATCCGCGCGCCCGTGTACGCCCCGGCGATGTTGGCGACACCCATCACCAGCCCCAGAGCCCACAACGGGGCGCCTTGCAGGGTGAACACCACGAGGGCGCCGAGGTTCGTGGCGACGTTGACGATCTTCGCCTGGGCTGAGGCCTCGAGGAACCCGTAGCCGAGCACGCTCACCAGGCCGATCACCAGGAACGAGCCCGTCCCCGGGCCCAGCAGCCCGTCGTAGCAGCCGATCACGGCGCCCAGCCCCAGGGCCGTCAACAGATGACGCCGCCCCTCCCAGCGCAGCGTCGTGGCCCGGCCCATCTGCGGGCGCGCCACCGTGTAGACCCCGACAGCGACCAGCGCGACCAGGATCACCGGCTTGAACACCCCGACCGGCAGGGCCGACGCGACGGCCGCCCCAGCCCCGGCGCCCAGCAGCGCGGCGAGCGCCATCGGGCCGGCTGTGGCGAGCCCCGGCTGCACCCGCCGGTAGAAGGTGGCCGCACTGACACCGGTGCCCAGGATGCTCGCCACCTTGTTGGTCGCCAGCGCCTGCACCGGGGACATCCCAGGGACGAGCAGCAGGGCGGGGAGCTGCACCAGCCCCCCACCGCCCACCACCGCGTCCACCCAGCCGGCGGCGAACGCGGCGAGCACGAGCAGGACGAGCGCCGTGGTGGTCAGCTCGAGCCCCGAGATCGTCATGATTCGCCACCGTATCCGCCACATCCTCCGCACGGAATTCGCCGGTCACCGCCACCTCACGCCCTCTAGCCTGGGCAGATGCCTCACACCGTCGAGAGCACCCCCACTCCCGGGCCGGTCCCGGGGTCCCCCGCCACCGAGCACCTGGGCATCGTCGTGCGGGGCGTGACCCGTTCGTTCGGGCACGTCCGGGCACTCGACGGAGTCGACCTCGACGCCCGGCCCGGCCGCGTGACGGCCCTCATCGGCCCCAACGGCTCCGGTAAGACGACGTTGCTGCTGGTCCTGGCCGGGCTGCTCACGCCGGACGCCGGGCGCGTCAGCGTCGGCGGCCACGACCCGGTGGCCGACGGGGCCGCGACCCGGGCGCTCACCGGCTGGATGCCCGACGCGTTCGGGACGTGGGACTCGTTGACGGCACGCGAGGTGCTGGAGACGTACGCCGCCGCCTACCGGCTGCCGCGTGAGTTGGCGCGGTCCCGCGCCGCCGAGCTGCTCGAGACCGTGCACCTCGCCGAGTACGCCGACCGGCCCGCCAGCGTGCTCTCCCGCGGGCAGAAGCAGCGGCTCGGCCTCGCCCGGGCGCTCGTGCACTCCCCGAAGGTCCTGCTGCTCGACGAGCCGGCCAGCGGGCTCGACCCTCGCTCACGCGTGGACCTGCGCGAGCTGCTGCGCGGGCTCGCCGCCCAGGGCGCCACGGTGCTCGTCTCGAGCCACGTGCTCTCCGAGCTCGACGAGCTGATCGACGACGCGGTGTTCCTCTCCCGCGGGCGCACCGTCACCCCGCAGGGCCTGACCGGGAGCATGCCCGCGCGGCGCACCTGGCGGGTGCGGGCGCTGAGCCACGGCTCGCTCACTCGCTGGCTGTCCAGCACCGGCGCGATGTGGCGGCCCGACGACGACGCGCCACCACCCGGCGCCCCCGACGACGTCCCCGGCGGCGTGCTGCTCGAGGTCGACGGCGACGCGGGCGCCGCCCAGCTGGTCCGCGACGCCGTCGGCGCCGGGGTGCCCATCACGTCCCTCGCTCCCGTCGGCGGCGAGCTCGAGCAGGCTTACCTGACCCTCGACGAGGAGCGACGATGAGCACCATCACGCACGACATCGAGGTCTCCCCCGAGCCGCAGGTCCCGCCGCCCACGACCGGCAAGGCATGGCACGTGACCTGGCACGGGGTGCGCACCGTCGCGACCCTCGAGCTGCGGCAACGGGTCCGCTCGACCCGGTGGATCGCGGCCCTCGTGGTCTGGTTCGTCGTGGTGGGCGGCATCACGCTGCTCACCTCCGGGGCCATCGGCTACCTCGCCGGATCTGGTGGCAGCAGCTCCGCCCAGCGCGGTCCGCTGCTGTTCGGCGCCGTCGTCATCCTCGTGCTGGGCCTCGGGCTGCTCGTCACGCCCACCCTCAGCTCGACCTCGATCAACGGCGACCGCAACGGGGGCACCCTCGCCACGCTGCAGGTCACGCTGCTCAGCCCGGCTGAGATCGTGCTCGGCAAGCTCCTGGCCTCCTGGACCGCCTCGCTCGCCTTCCTCGCCGCCAGCCTGCCGTTCCTGCTGCTGGCGCTGCTCATGGGCGGCACCGCCGTCGCCTCGTTCGTCGTGGTGCTGCTGCTCGTCGCGGTGCTGCTCGCGTGCGTGTGCGCGATCGGCCTGGGGTTCTCGGCCCTCGTCTCCCGCACGGCCGGCTCGACGGTGCTGACCTTCCTGACCGTCGCCGCGCTGACGGTCATCGCGCCGATCCTCTTCGCCGTCACGCTGCCGACCGTCTCCTCCACGAGCGAGGTCCGCGTGTGGGCCACCACCTGGGAGGGCGTCGGCGAGGACCCGTCATGCCAGTGGGAGACGGTCCGCGAGACCGTCGTCCACACCGAGCGCACCTGGTGGCTGCTCGGCGCGAACCCGTTCGTGGTGGTCGCGGACGGCGCGGCCGTCTCCACGATCGACGAGTCGACGTCCGACCCCTTCGCCGGGATCCGGACCGGCATCCGCTACCTGCGCGCCGGCCCGCAGCCCGAGGTCGACAGATGCTGGAACGGCGAGGACTCGCCCGTCGAGGAGCACGACCCCGACGCGAGCCCGGTGTGGCCGTGGGGCCTGGGCGTCAACGTGCTGCTCGGCGCGGCTGGCGTGGTCACCGCCGTGCGCCGGCTCCACGTGCCGCAGCGCAAGCTCGCCCGCGGCACGCGCGTCGCCTGACGGCCTCAGCACTGAGGACCCGAGGGGGCGCGCGCCGCCGGCAGCGCGCCGCTCAGGGCTGGAGCGCGTCGTACTCCGCCTCGGCGGCCACGTCGTCGTCCACATCCAGGCGCAGGTGGCCCAGCAGCACCTGCAGCACCCGGAGCACGCTCGACGCCCGCTCGCCCCAGCTCGACAGGTAGGAGAACTGCCACCACCACAGGGCCTCGATCTCGTGGCCCGAGTCGTAGTGCCGAAGGCCCTGCAGCAGCGCCCCCGCGATGGCCACGAGGTCCCCGGACACCGTCGACGCCGTCACCTCGGCGCCGAGCAGCGGGTCCACCACCTCGGCGTACTCGTCGATCCCCTGGAGGATGTCCGCGAGCGCCGCGCGCAGCGGGTCCACGTCCGGGTCCGGGCCCACGTCCGGCTCGAAGCGCTCCGGGGGCACCACGTCGACGATGGCGCCAGCGCGGGCCCCGGCGGCGAGCAGGTCGGAGACGGCCAGCAGCAGCAGCGGGATCGAGGACTCGGGTCCAGTCCCTGCGCCGACCTCGGTCACCGTGGTGAGGAAGCTGCGGGTCTCCTCGGCGAGGGAGCCCGCGACCTCGAGCAGGTCGGCGGTCTCCGCGTCACGCGGCTCGTCCTGGTGCTGCGACTGTGCCATCGCGGTCACTCCCTCTGGTTCCCATCGAACTGCCGTGATTCGAGACTTGCCGTGATCCATCCGAGCTGCGGGTCCGCCGACGCTGGCCCGCCGACGTCAGACGTCTAGGCGCTGATCCGGCGCCGACCCTCGAAGGCGCGGCCGAGGGTCACCTCGTCGGCGTACTCGAGGTCGCCGCCCACCGGCAGGCCAGACGCGAGCCGGCTCACGGTGATGCCCATCGGCACGAGCATCCGCGCCAGGTACGTCGCGGTGGCCTCGCCCTCGACGTTCGGGTCCATCGCCAAGATGACCTCGGTGACGACGCCGTCCTGCAGGCGCATCAGCAGCTCCTTGATGCGCAGGTCGTCGGGGCCCACGCCCGCGATCGGGTTGATGGCCCCGCCCAGCACGTGATACCTGCCGCGGAACTCGCGCGTGCGCTCGACCGCGACGACGTCCTTGGGCTCCTCGACGACGCACAGCACCGCGGCGGATCGACGGGGGTCGCGGCACACCCGGCACTGCGGCTCCTGCGACACGTTCCCGCAGACCTCGCAGAACTGCACGCGCGCCTTCACCTCGGTGAGGGCGTCGACGAGCCGCCGCACATCCGACGGGTCGGCCGCCAGCACATGGAACGCGATGCGCTGGGCGCTCTTGGGACCGACTCCGGGCAACCGCCCGAGCTCGTCGATCAGGTCCTGGACCGCGCCTTCATACACACCGCCAGCCTACGGTGCGCGGGCTGGAAGCCGGGCGGGACGCCCCGGGCAGTCGCCCACCAGCAGCGGGACGTCCGGGCCACGCCCGATGGCGCCCGCCGCAGGACCTCAGGACATCCCGTTGTCGATCTGCTCGTCGATGACCACGCCGCCGAGCAGCTGGGCGACGAGCGGGGCGCCGTTGAGGCCCGAGGACGCCAGGTCGGGGTCGTCGGGCGACGGGGAGTCCTCCTCGATCGGCGTCCGATGCCCGCCGAGGCTGGCCGCGTAGGCACGGGCCCCGGCCTCCCGGGCGCTCAGCGGGTGCGCCGGCTCCTGAACCGGCTCGGCGCCCCACGGGTCGCCGCCAGCGGCCGCGTCGTGGCGCCCGCTCGGCTCGCCGGGGTCGTCGTCGTGCGGCTCGGGGGCGCCCGGGTCGTCATCGTCCACGCCGTGCGTCGCGGCCGGCTCGGATGTCCCCACGCCGCCCGGGTCGCCAGGCGCGCTGGCCTGCCGGTCGGGCTGGCGCTGGTCCGGCGCCGCGGCGGGCGGCGCCGCGGCGGGCGGTGCCGCGGCGGGCGCGGGCACGTCCCAGGACGCAGCCGCCGCCGCGGTGGACACCGCGCCGTGACCGCCCTGGGCGCCCGAGCCGTGGCCGGGCGCCGGGTCCTGCTGCGGGGGCGCGGCGGCGGTCGCCTGCTCGGCGAGGACCGCCTCGACGCGGGCGTCGAAGCCCAGGGTCTCGCGCACGGCGCGCTGCACCATGTCCGCGTGGGCGCCGGTGCGGAAGTACGTCGCCAAGCCGGGGGCGATGAACGACAGGCGCAGCGTGGTCGCGTCCAGGTCCGCCACCTGGGCGTTCTGGGACACGAGCACCCAGGTCGTCTTCTTGAGGCGGCTGAGGGTCTCGAGGACCTCGGGCCAGCGCCGCCGCAGCATCTCGGTGTCCGGGCCTCCGGCGCCGGCTCGCGTGGGCGCGGGCGACACCGGCGCGGGTGCGGGTGCCGCGGGTGCGGGCGGCGCTGCTGGCGCGGGTGCGGGCGCTGCGGGGCGCTGCGGTGCAGGCCGCTCAGCCGCTGCCACTGGCTCCGCCGCGGAGGGCTGGGCTGTCGGAGCCGTAGCCACGGCAGCCTCTGTTGCACGCGGCACGACCGGCGCGGGCACGACCTCGGGATGCGCCTCGGCCGCCGAGAGGGCTGCCTGCGCGCGCTGAACGGAGGAGCCGGGCGCGTCGTCGGGAGCAGGCGCGACCGGGGCGACCGCGGGCGCCGCCACAGACGGGACGACAGGCACGGCGGGCCCCGGAGCGGGAGTGGGCGCCGGAGCAGGAACCGGAGTGGCGGCGGGGGTGGTGGGCGCTGCTGCGACGGCGGCGCCGGTCCCGAGCCGCTCGAGCCGGTCGAGCCGGGCGGCGACCCCGGTCACGGTGCTGTCGGCCGCGGGCAGCAGGAGGCGGGCCATCAGCAGTTCGAGGTGCAGGCGAGGGGAGGTCGCCCCGACCATCTCGGTGAGCGCGGCGTTGACCAGGTCGGCGGATCGGGAGAGCTCGGCCGCGCCGAGGTGGGTGGCCTGGGCGCGCATGCGGGTCATCTGGTCCTCAGGCACGTCGCGCAGGGCGGCCGCGGCGGCGTCGCCGGAGGCCGCGATGACGATGAGGTCGCGCAACCGCTCGAGCAGGTCCTCGACGAACCGGCGCGGCTCGTGGCCGGTGGAGATGACCCGGTCGACGACGCGGAACGCGCTGGCGCCGTCGCTGGCCGCGATGGCGTCGACCAGGTCGTCGAGCAGCGAGGCGTGCGTGTAGCCGAGCAGGGACACCGCGCCCTCGTACTCGAGGCCGCCCTCCCCGGACCCGGCGATGAGCTGGTCGAGCACGGAGAGCGTGTCGCGCACCGACCCGGCGCCCGCGCGGACCACCAGTGGCAGCACACCGGCGCCCACGGGCACGCCCTCGGTGGCGCACACCTGGGCCAGATAGTCGGTGAGGACGTCCGGCGGGACGAGCCGGAAGGGGTAGTGGTGCGTGCGGGAGCGGATCGTGCCGATGACCTTGTCGGGCTCGGTCGTCGCGAAGATGAACTTGATGTGCGGCGGCGGCTCCTCGACGATCTTGAGCAGCGCGTTGAAGCCCTGCGGCGAGACCATGTGGGCCTCGTCGAGGATGAAGATCTTGTACCGGTCGCGCGCGGGCGCGAAGGTGGCCCGCTCGCGCAGGTCGCGGGCGTCGTCCACGCCACCGTGGCTGGCCGCGTCGATCTCCACCACGTCGAGGCTGCCGGGGCCGCCGCGAGCGAGCTCGACGCACGAGGGGCACACCCCGCACGGGGTGTCCGTCGGCCCCTCGACGCAGTTGAGGCAGCGCGCCAGGATCCGCGCCGACGTCGTCTTGCCGCAACCACGCGGGCCAGAGAACAGGTACGCGTGGTTCGCCTGCCCGCTGCGCAAGGCCTGCCGGAGCGGCGCGGTGACGTGGTCCTGGCCGATCACCTCGGCGAAAGAGTCCGGCCGGTAGCGGCGGTACAGGGCTGTGGTCACGGAAGAACCCTATGCGCCCCGCCTGACAGGGTCACCCGCCGTCCGGGCGGCGCCCCTGCGCGGGCGGGCCGTCAGTCGGGCCGCACGCTCGTCTCGCTCAGCACCGACCGCAGCAGGGGGCCGCTCACCTCGCTGGCGGCGTAGACCAGCAGGCCGCCGAGCCCGAGGCACACGCCCAGCAGGAGCAGCCCCGAGGGGGCCAACGCCAGGGCCCCGAGGAAGGGCACGATCATCAGCAGGCCGAGCCCGGCGGAGGCGCCGGAGACGAAGACCAGGGGCAGCAGCGCCTCACGCCGGCGGACCGCGTCGAGGAGCTCGACCGGCACCCCCGCCAGGGTCTGCAGCGCGTACTCCCGCCGCCGGTCCAGCACCGCGGCCGCCTGGGTGATGCCCGCCGAGCACGCCGCGACGACGAACGTGATCACCAGCGTCAGGAGCCCGCCGGTGACGAGGTCCTGGTTGAAGATCTGCTCGTGGGGGTCCATCCGCTCCATCCGGTCGAGCATGGGGATGATGGACAGGATCGCGGCGAGGAAGCTGGCGAGGGCCAGCCCGCCGACGATGCGCCAGGCCCCCTTCGGGTCGTCGACGAGGCGCCGTGCGGCGAGGAGCGTGGGGGCTGTCTGGGCCCTCTGGACGAGCGCCTTCCCGAAGCGTCCGATCAGCCACGGCCCCACGAGGTTCAGGCTCCCGAGCACGGCAGCGAGCATCCCGACGATGACGAGCACGATGGTGGCCTCCTCGCCGCCCCGCATGCTCGCGGCGACGAAGAAGCCGAGGACGGCGATCCCCATCACGATGACGCGGACCACCCGCAGCCCGGCGGGCGTCGTCCGCTGCGCGACGCCCAGCGGGGACACGACCACCCGCCGCAGGGTGGACCCGGCGCTCATCGCCGCGAGGACGGGGACCACCACGGGCGGCAGCAGCACCTGCGGGCCGACCCACAGCTCGGACAGCGACAGGTGGCCGCCCTGGAATGGGACGAGGGTCCACACGGGCAGCAGCACGATGTAGCCGACCACGCCGATCACCGCGCCGACGAGCCCTTGCCACGCGGTCTCGACGACGGTCAGCACCACCACCTCGCGCGGTGTCGCGCCGAGCAGGCGCAAGGTGGCGAGCCGCGCGTCGCGCCGGGAGACGCCCAGCCGGGCGGCCGCGCCGCCCAACGAGATCAGCGGGACCATCAGGAGCGTCACGGCGATCCACGCGTACTGCACGTACGTGTCGCCGTAGAAGTCCTGGAACGTGCTGGAGGTCGCCGCGCGGGTCTGGAACGCGTGCAGGCCGCCGAGCGTGCTGAGGGCCAGCGCGGTGGTGATGGCGAACGCCAGGACGGCGAGCCCGGTGGTGCGCAGGTGCTGACGACCGCCGCTGGGCCCACCGGCCCGGAGCAGCATGGGTCCCACGGTGGCGAGGGTCCTCATCGCGAGGCCCCCCTGCTGACGATGTGCCCGTCGCGGACCTCGATGCGCCGTGGGCACCAGGCCGCGACGTCCTCGTCGTGGGTGACCAGGACGAGCGAGGCGCCGGCGGCGCGGGTGGTCTCCGTGAGGATCTGCATCACCTCGTGCCCGGTGGCCTGGTCCAGGGCGCCGGTCGGCTCGTCGGCGAACACCACCGAGGGCCCGGTGATCAGCGCGCGCGCGACCGCGACCCGCTGCGCCTGGCCGCCCGAGAGCTCACCGGGCCGACGGCCCTCCATGCCGCTCAGGCCGAGCCTGCCCAGCCACTCGCGGGCCCGCCGCGTGGCGTCGTCCCGTGAGGCGCCCAGGAGCATGGCGGGCAGGGCGACGTTCTCCTCGGCGGGCAGCTCGGCCAGCAGCTGGCCGAACTGGAAGACGAACCCGTAGTGCTTGCGGCGCAGCAGCGAGCGCTTGGCCTCGTTGAGCCGGCTCACGTCCTGCCCGCGCAGGCGGATGGCGCCCTCGTCGGCCGGCAGGATGCCCGCGAGGCAGTGCAGCAGCGTCGACTTCCCCGAGCCGGAGGGCCCGGTGACCGCCAGCGCCTCCCCGTCGGCGACGTCGACGTCGACACCGGCCAGTGCGGTGGTCGTCCCGAAGCGCTTGACGAGGCCGCGCGCTGCGAGGCGCGCATGCACGGCGGGGGGCTGCGAGGTCGGACCGGGACGGCTGGGGAGGATGCGTGGGGACATACGTCCAGGCTGCGCCCGCGGCGCCTCGGTCCGCGTCCGTCCGGGGGCCCCGGTGCGCGGCGGCGACTACGCCAGCGGTCCCCCGCAGCCGTCATCCCCTGGGCGGAGCCGACTCGCGCGGCGCGAAGCCGACCACCGAAGCCGCGAAGGTCAAAGAGGGCGGCGTCTCAACCACCCCGGCACCGGGATCGGCACGAACCCGGCTAGCCCGCGCGCGGGCGCACGCAGGCCAGCGGACCGCGGCTTCGAGGCGACCGGGCCTCGCTGCGGCGCGGGGACGGCCGCCGACCGGTGGCGCCGCCCGGTGCCTCCACGGGCGGCGGATGCTCGGGCAGCCCGACCTCGTGCGCGCGGCGCTACGGGCGCGCACGACTCTGCCGACGCGGCTGCGCCCGTCCGTGAACGGGGCGTTCGACTCCCACTGACATGCCCCGTCCGGCGGTCGTTCACACCTCGGTCACCTCCCTATTCGCGTCGCGCGACGCCGCGTGCGGTGCGGCGCGCCCCGTGCGCTGGGGCAAACGAGTCGGACAGGCAGCGGCGGCACTGAGCGGTCGTCGCCACCCCCGCGCGCCGCTTGACCGCGGTCGGCCGCCCGCCCCGCTGCTAGCCTCGCGCCCACCCCACCCGAGAGGATCCCGTGGACGACGTCACCCTCCGCTACGCGACGCTCGAGCGCAGCGCGCAGGTCCTCGACCGCCAGCGCTCGCACGCCGACGCCGTTGGCTCCTACCTGCGCACCCACGCCGACATCGCCGACAGCACGGGCGCTCTGCTCGCCTGCCTGGCGCCGCTCTCGGCCCTGGCCGTGGAGCTCGGCGCCCAGATCGCCCGCGGGGCAGGGCTCGCGTGCACCGCGGCCGCGGATCGTGTCACGCAGACGTCGCTGGCGTACGCCGAGTCCGACAGGTCCGCGCACGAGGTCATGAGCCGCCTGATCGTGCGGCAGAGCGGCACGGCGACGCCGTGGCACGACCCCCGCAGCGACGTCCTGCCTGTCGGCGACGCCCTCGAGTCGGCTCCGCCCGGCCACGGCGACGCGCCCGCGTGGTTCGGCGCAAAGTCGTCCGCGATCGGGTCGACGGCGGGCGGCCTGGTCGGCAGCACGCGGGACCTCGTCGGCCAGGTGGCCGGCTGGGGGGCGCCCACCCAGGTGACCGAGGCCGTCGCGGCCCAGTCCTTCCTGGTGGCGCCGCAGGTCGCAGAGAACGTGGTGCAGGACCTGCGGTGGAACGCTGGCGTGCTGCTCGGCTCGGTCGACTGGGTCGCCGAGCAGCTGCTGGGCTTCTCGATCCTGGGCGAATGCGTGTTCAAGCCGCTGGGCGGCGACTGGCGGGCGATCGGGCGTGCCGAAGCGGCCTGGACGCACGGCGGCGAGGCGATGTTCGGCGTCGCGCGCAACTGCGCAGCGCTTGCGAGCGGCTCGGTCGACGGCTGGCAGGGAGCCGCGGGCGACGCGTTCCGGGGGGCGATGACGGCCTACGCGGCGGCCATGGCCGCCGCCCAGGTCGCCTTCGACCGCGCCGCGGATCTCGTAGGGACGGTCGGCACCGTGTCCAAGCTCGCCTGCGCGGGCATCGGGATGGGCCTCAAGCAGATCTCGCGGCTGCTCGTGACCCTCGCCGCGGAGGCCGCGGTGCCCGTCATCGGCTGGGCGTCCGCGGCGGCGACAATCTGGTGGAAGGTCGAGCAGGTCGCCGGCATCGTGCGGCTCGTCTACAACCTTCTCGAGACGATCGCGGACGCCATCAACGACTTCGTGGACGCCAAGGCGCACCTGTGGGACGTCGCGTCGCTGGTCGAGGACCTGACCGAGACGGTGGCGCGTCGGGCCGCTGTGGCAGGCGCCTGATGAGCGAGCAGCAGCCGGGGCCCGGGGCGCGTCCCGGCGCCTACGCCGCTCGTGTCAGCGACCTCGTGGGACAGATCGAGGCGATCGGCGCGCGGCTCGACAGAAGCTTGCGGTCCGAGCCGGACGTGCGCGCGGAGGCTGCCCGCAGAGGCGAGCTCGGACCTGACTGGCGCACCGTGCAGCAGCGCATCGACGCCGGCCGCACCTCGCTCGAGGCCGTGTTCGGCGGAGAGGACGAGTCGCCCGCGGCGCAGGCCCTGCGCACGATCTCCCGGCGGACGCTCGCCGGCCTCGCCCGCGCGCGTGACGACTCACCGGGCGGCGCGCAGGACGACCTGGCCGATGCGTTCGAGGCGGTGCGTACCGCGCGCGAACGGTTCGAGCGCAGTGCGGGCCCCTTCCCCGACGGGCGCCCCGGGGCGGGTGCGCCCTGAGCGGCGGGGTGCGGCGCTGGAGCCTTCGGCTCATCCGGCCGACGCTCGTGCTCGACGTGACGGCAGGTCAGGACGTCGCGCTCGCGCAGGCCGTCGCGGCGCTGCGCGCGCGCCGGTTCCGGGTGCACGCGGCTCCTGGTCCGGCACGGGTGGAGGCCGAGCGCCGCAACTGGTGGACGCTGCTGTCAGAGATGCTGCCTGAGCGGTGGCTCGTCGACGTCACCGCCGTGCCCGGGGGCTCGGGCACGCTCCTGCGCTGGACGTTCGTGCGGGGCGGGTACGACGGCGCCCTCGCCCGGTGCGCCCCGCGGCTGGTGGACGACGCGGTCGGTCGGCTGCGCGCCCTCGGGGTGGAAGTCACCGTGGGCGAGTGGGAGTCGAGCGTGCCCTCGCGCTGACCGCCGTCAGGGATGCCGGGCATGCAAGGACCCCCCGCACACCCGCCAGAGCTCGCCTGCCCTTGCTGCCTTCCGGCCCTGGGGGAGTTCAGCGAGATGACGCCGCACGAGGGGTCTGAGACCAGCCTAACGCAGACCGCGCGCTGCCGGTCGCGCCTCCCGGCAAAATCCCAGGTTGAGCCGCCAAGGTGAGCGCATGAGGCCCCCGAGCAGCCCCGAGGTCGAGGCGACGGCGACCGCTCGGGGCGGCCCACGAACCTCCCCGGGCACGGCCGTGGGCGCGGTGGCGGCCGCGAGCGTGCTCGTCGTGGTGGCGCTGTGGGCGTCGAACGGCAACGTGGCCGAGCTCGGGCAAGGCCCCGGCGCGGCGCTCACGTCGATCGGCAGGCTGTGCGGCCTGGTCGCCTCAGACCTGCTGCTGCTCCAGGTGCTCGCCATGGCGCGCATCCCCTGGGTCGAGCGGGCCCTGGGCCAGGACACCGTCGCCCGATGGCACCGGCTGCTCGGCTTCACCTCGATCACCCTGATGCTGGCGCACGCGCTCGCCGTCGCGGTGGGCTACTCGCTGCTGGACGGGATCGGGTTCTGGCCGGAGCTGTGGGCGCTGGTGACCACGTATCCCGGGGTGCTCCTGGCGACAGCGGCCACCGCGCTGTTCGTCATGATCGCGGTGACGTCGGTGCGCGTCGCCAGGCGCTCCCTGCGGTACGAGTCATGGCACCTGCTGCACCTCTACGCCTACCTCGGGGCGGGGCTCGCGCTGCCGCACCAGCTATGGACGGGCGCCGACTTCCTCGCATCCCCGGCGGCCACCGCGTACTGGTGGACGCTGTACAGCCTCGCCCTGGCGAGTGTGCTGATGTTCCGGATCGGCCGGCCCCTGGTGCGCTCGCGACGGCACCGGCTGACGGTCAGCGAGATGACTCCCGAGGCGCCTGGCGTGGTGTCTGTGCTGCTCACCGGGCCGCGCCTGCGGGAGCTGCCCGTGGCGGCGGGCCAGTTCTTCGTGCTGCGCTTCCGCACCGGGCCCGGGTGGACGCGCGGGCACCCGTTCTCACTGTCGGCCGCGCCGCGACCGGACGCGCTGCGCTTCACGTTCAGCGTCCGCGGGGACGACGGCCCTCGACTCGCAGCCCTGGCCCCTGGCACGCCCGTGCTGATCGAAGGGCCGTTCGGACGGCTCGTCCCCAGCGTCCGGAGCAAGCCCGGCATCGTCGCCATCGCGGGCGGCATGGGCATCACCCCGCTGCTGTCGCTGCTGCAGGACGCTGTGCGCCGCGGCGACGCGCAGGGGCCGCTGACGCTGCTCCGTCGGACCAGCACGTCGGGGCCGCTGCCGCTCGCCGGCGACGTCGAGGACCTGGCCCGCGACGGGGGGCTGCGCGTCGTGGACCTGGTCGGGCGGCGGAGCGTCACCGGCACCTCGTGGCTGCCCGTGCAGCTGGGCCACCTCAGCGGGCCCGACGCGCTGCGCGCCCTCGTTCCCGACCTGGACGCCTGCGACGTGTACGTGGCAGGCGCCGCCGAGTGGGCGGACGCCGTCGCCGCTGACGTGCGCGCCGCCGGTGTGCCACGGTCGTCCCTGCACGTCGAGCGCTTCGCCTGGTGAGAGGGGTCTGACCGTGCGCCGCATCATCTTCGCCGCCTGCTGCACCGTCGCGGGCCTCGTGCTGCTCTTCTCCTGGCCGACGAGCTGGAACCGCCCGGTGGACGGCGGGACGGCCGACGGCCCTTCCGGGCCCGCGCGTGGGGCGGCCGTTCCCGGGGCGGCCGACGGACCGGCGCCGGGACAGGCCGACCTGGGCGCCGTCCCTGCAGGTGGGACGTACACCGGCGTCGCCGTCCCCAACGGCCACGGCGACGTGCAGGTGCAGATCACCGTGGCCGACGGGGCGGTGGTCGCCGCCGAGGCGGTCCAGTACCCGACCAGCGACCCGCGGGCCCGGCAGGTCAACACCCGCGCGATCCCGATCCTCGACGAGGAGGCCGTCGGCGCCACGAGCGGCGACATCGACATGGTGTCCGGGGCCACGCTGACGAGCGACGCGTACCGGGAGTCGTTGCAGGACGCGCTGGACCAGGCCGGGCTGTGAGCGGGGCGCCGGAGCGGCGCGCCTGGGTCGAGCAGGTCATGGGGATGCCGATCAGCGTCCACGTGCGCGGACCGGGGGCGCGCGGCCCTGACGCCGAGCGCGCCGCCGCCGGGCTGTTCGCGAGCCTGCGCGCCGCGGACGCCCTGTTCAGCACCTACCGGCCCGAGTCGCAGGTGAGCCGCTTGCGGCGCGGCGACCTCGACCTGGTGGAGTGCGCCCCGGCCGTCCGCGAGGTGCACAGCCTGTGCGTGCGGGCGCGCGCGGCCACCGACGGCTACTTCGACGCCTGGGCGTTGGGCGACGGCTTCGACCCGACCGGGCTGGTGAAGACCTGGGCGCTCGAGCGCGCGGCCGTGGGCCTCGCGGCGCTGCCGGGTCTGGGGGCCGCAGTGGGCGCGGGCGGCGACATCCTCGTGCTGCCCGACGGGGAGGCGTGGCGGATCGGCATCGAGGACCCGCGCGACCGCAGCCGCACCGTGGCCACCGTGCCCGTGCGGGAGGGCGGCATCGCCACCTCCGGCATCGCGGCGCGCGGCGCCCACATCATCGACCCGCGCACGGGCCAGCACGTCACCGAGGTGCTCTCCGCGACCGTGAGCGGCCCCTCGCTGCTGTGGGCGGACGTGTGGGCCACTGCCGCCGTGGCGCGCGGCGCGGAGGCGGTCGACTGGGTGGGCGGGCTGCCGGGGACCAGCGGGCTGCTGGTGCTGGCCGACGGCGGCGTGCACCGCTGGGCCAACCCGGCCTGACGGAATCGCGTCGTCCCCGAACGGATGACTTCTCGGGGAATGGGCTGCGTTTCACCCGGCCGCATTCACCCGCGCGGGCGCATTCCTTGCCCACAGTCCGGAGGAATCGGATATACAAGGCACACGCCGCTAATCGCCCAGCCAGTCCTCCGTCGCTGCAGACCGGAGAACCGCAGGCCACAGCGGCAGCTGAGCCTCCGTCATCGATACGCCCCCGCGGCGCACGCCTTCCGCATGCCCAGATTCCCCCGCACGAGAACGCCCTGCCGAATGAGCGTGGGGCAATTCCCCCAAGGAGCCACCATGACCAACCCACGCCTCACTGCGACATTGGGCATCGGAGCCGTCGGAGTCGCCGCGGCCCTGCTGCTGGCCCCCGCCGCCCAGGCGGCCACGTGCCTGCCCTCCCCCGGATCGCCGTTCGTGCCGGCCACCTACGAGGACGTCCTCGTCTCGCCGGCCGTCGAGGCCGCGCCCGCCGTCCCGGCCGTCGACGAGGTGAGCCACACCGAGCACCGTTACGCCCGCACGGTCATCGACCAGCCCGCAGCGCCCGGCCAGGACGCCGTCATCCGGGAGAAGTGGTCGATCTCCACCTACATCAAGGGCTGGACCAAGACGGACCAGGTCCGCACCAAGATCATCACCCCGGCCTGGGACGAGTACACGACCCTGTACTGGCACTCCCGCCAGGTCGAGACCGACCCCGGCCAGCCGTACATCGCGCCCACCTTCGCGACGGTCGTGGACCAGCCGGCGTGGACCGAGGAGATCCAGCACCCGGCGGAGTACACGACGGTGCGCCACGAGGCCGTCACCGAGCTCGAGTACGAGTGGGTCAACATCTTCGCCCACTGGAAGAAGCAGTGGTCGGCAGGGGACCCCGGCTTCGGGTGGATCAAGACGGGGGCGTGCAAGACCGTCGTCGTCACGGAGGCGTACGACGAGCAGGTGCTGGTGAAGGCCGCCTGGGTGGAGAAGGTCGAGCACCCCGCGACGTACAAGGAGATCGTGGACAACCCTGGCCAGGAGTACATCGCGCCGACGTTCACCACCGAGCGCCGCGTGTCCGGGCACCAGGACCTCAACGGCAAGGGCGACGCCGGTCACGGGTGGACCCCCACCGGCGAGACGGTGCAGAAGCTCGTCAAGCACCACCCCGCCGTGACCAAGCCGGAGTACCTGCACACCCAGGTGGTCAAGGAGGCCGTGGACCCGATCGAGGAGGTCTCACACGAGGAGACCACCGACTGGCTGAGCGAGGCTCCGGAGGGCGACGGCTGGACGGTCGTCGACGAGCGCACCGTCATCGACCAGGAGTTCGTGCCCGCCGTCCCGGCCGTCGAGGCCGTCGACGCCGTGTGGGAGCAGCGCGAGCTGACGCCGGCAGTGCCGGCCGTCGACCCGGTGGTCTGCGCCGCCGACCCGGCCGCCGTGCCGGACCCGACAGTCACCTACCTCAGCGAGGTGCTGGCCGCGCCGCTGCCAGCCGCCCCGGCTGCGGCAGTCCCGGCCGCCGCCCCGACGGTGGTGCGGAGCGAGGTGCTGGCCGCGACCGGCTCCTCGGCCGGCCTGTACGCCATGGGCGCCGTGACGCTCGTGGCCCTGGGCGGCACGCTTGTCGCCGCTCGCCGTCGGACCTCCGAGGACTGACACCACAGCGGGCCCCGGCGCTTCGGCGCCGGGGCCCACTCGCGTGCCCGCTCAGCCGGCTGTCGTCCGCCCGAAGTGGAAGGACGTGGCCGTCGAGCGCGGCCAGCGGCTGGTGACGACTTTGCCGCGGGTGTAGAAGCGGACGGCCTCAGGCCCGTAGACGTGGCTCTCGCCAAACAGCGAGTCCTTCCACCCGCCGAACGAGTGCCAGCCCACCGGCACCGGGATCGGCACGTTGATGCCGATCATGCCCACGGACACCGAGCGCTGGAAGGTGCGGGCCGCGTCGCCGGAGGCCGTGAACAGGGCGGTCCCGTTCCCGTAAGGGTTCGCGTTGACGATCTCGATCGCCTCCGTGAGGCCCGCCACCCGCAGCACCACGAGCACCGGGCCGAACACCTCCTCGGCGTAGGCCCGCATGTCGGTGGACACGCCGTCGAGCACCGTCGGCCCCACGAAGAAGCCGCCCTCGTGGCCGGCCACGGTGTGCCCGCGGCCGTCGACGAGCGCCCGCGCGCCGCCGTCGACCGCCTCGGTGACGATCTGCTCGATGCGCTGCTGGGCGGCACGCGTGATCACCGGGCCCATGTCCGACGCCGGGTCGCTTCCCGGCGCCACCCGCACCGCCAGGGCCGCGGCGCGCAGCCGCTCGAGCAGCGCGTCGGCCACCGAGTCGGCGACGAGCGCCACCGACACCGCCATGCACCGCTCCCCCGCGGCGCCGAACGCCGCCGCCGTCAGGTGGGTGGCCGCCAGGTCGAGGTCGGCGTCGGCCAGCACCACCGCGTGGTTCTTGGCGCCGCCCAGAGCCTGCACCCGCTTGCCGTGCGCGGTGGCCGTGGCGTGCACGTGCTTCGCGACGGCGGTGGAGCCGACGAAGGACACCGCCGCGACGTCCGGGTGCGTGAGCAGCCCGTCCACGGCGACCCGGTCGCCCTGCAGCACCGAGAACACGCCATCGGGCAGACCCGCGTCCGCCCACATCTCCGCGAGCAGCAACGACGCCGAGGGGTCACGCTCGGACGGCTTGAGGATGAACGCGTTGCCGGTGGCAATGGCCATCGGCGCCATCCACAGCGGCACCATCGCCGGGAAGTTGAAGGGGGTGATGCCCGCCACGACACCGAGCGGCTCCCGGAACGAGAACACGTCCACATCGGTGGCGACTTGGTCCGAGTACTCGCCCTTGAGCAGCTGCGGGATGCCGCACGCGAACTCCACGACCTCGAGCCCGCGGCCGATCTCGCCCACCGCGTCCGAGAGCACCTTGCCGTGCTCCGCCGTGATCACCGCCGCCAGCTCGGCCGTCCGGGCGATGAGCTGCTCCCGGAACGCGAACATCACCGCGGCGCGCTTGCCCAGCGGGGTCTGCGCCCACGCGTCGGCCGCTGCGAGGGCCGCTGCGACCACCGCGTCGATGTCAGCCTGATCGGCGAGCACGACCTGCGCGGTCACCTGGCCGGTCGCCGGGTCGAAGACGTCCTGGCGACGATCGCCCACGCCCGGCGTCGGGGCGCCGCCGATGACGTGGCCGACGAGCGTGCTGACACCGGTGCTGGCGATCGAGGGGTTCGCGGTCACGGTTCTCCTCCAGGCGAGGCCATCGACGTCGACGGGTCCCGTCACGCTAGCGCCCAGCACCTCGGCGGAGTAGGGCTGACAGCGGACCAGGGCAGGCGGCGCCTCGTGGGACGCCCGTGCCACACTCGCCGGATGCCTGAGCACTACGCGCCCGACGACCACGCCACCGACCGGGCCCTGCTGGTCGCCGCGTCCTACGTGGTGCTGCGCCGCGACGACCAGGTGCTGCTGCAGCTGCGCCGCGGGACCGGGTACATGGATGAGCACTGGGCCACGATGGCCGGGCACGTCGAGCCCGGCGAGTCCGTGCACGAGGGCGCCGCCCGCGAGCTGTGGGAGGAGGCCGGCGTGCGCGTCCGCGTCGAGGACCTCGTGCCCCTGACGATGCTGCACCGCTACCAGGTGGGCGGGCCGCAGGTCGAGCAGCGCTGCGACGTCTTCTTCGAGAGCCGCGCCTGGGCCGGTGAGCCCTGCATCATGGAGCCGGCCAAGTGCGCCGCGATGGAGTGGTTCCCGCTCGACGCCCTGCCCTCGCCCGTTGTGCCGCACGAGCTGCTGGTCCTCGAAGGGCTCCGAGCAGGGGCGACGCTGCCCCCGATCGTCTCGTACCGCACCGGCGGCTGACCCGGCCTGGGCCGTGTACCCAGGTCGCAGCGGCGTCGGGTATCCTCATCCGGCCGGGAGGATTCGCCTAGTGGCCTATGGCGCACGCTTGGAAAGCGTGTTGGGTGAAAGCCCTCGGGGGTTCGAATCCCCCATCCTCCGCGCACCGAAGGGCCCGTCACCCGCAGCACTGTGGGAGACGGGCCCTTCGACGTCGCCGCGGATCGAGGGCGCGCTTTACCCCCTCCCTGCTCCCCCATCTGGCGCCTTGGTTCAGCGCGGCTGCCAGGTGGACCGCCAGCGCGCGGCGTCGTAGATGCGGTCCACTTGCTCTGGGGTCAGGCGTGAGGGGAGCTTTCGCAGCGGCTTGTAGGCCCGTGTGGCGCGGTAGACCAGCACGTCGCCGGGCTGCTCGCGGATCCGCAAGGCCCCGGATCCGAGTCGGAAGACGAGGACCGCTGTCGCCGTCACGGCGACGCCTGAGGCAGCCGAGAGCAGTCTGGCCGCGCGGGCAGCCTCATGGCGCGAATTCCGCAGGTACGGCACCGGCTGGTTGTTCACGCGGACTTGCCGGGGCACTACCCACACACTGGCGCCCGGGTGGTGCTTGGAGTTGACAGTGAACACGCCAGGCGGGCCGATCAGCACGTGGTCGATATCGGATCCGCCCAAGCCGACAGGCACGGAGTGAAGGACCTTCCATCCATGCCGGGTGAGGCGCTCGAGCTCTCTGCCGATCGTCTCTTCCGCATCGGCGCCGATGCGCCACGCACGCTCGTCGGTGCGCACGTCGAAGATGCGCCCAAGCCAGGTGCGGAACCTGCCGGACCGAGCCTTCCGGGCCTCGAGTTCTTCGAGGGCCCGCGCACGCGCAGCGCTCCCTGCCCGTCGCCCGCTCAGGTCTTCGTCGCTCAACCGAGTCGAGCCTCCAGAGTCTGAGGCACCTGGATCGACCGGAAGTGGAAGAGAGCAGCTCTCGATACGCGGCTCCGGGATCACAGACGCCCCCGAAGCACACTCGGCCCAGCGCCCGAGGGCCCCAGCGGTGCTCGAATCGGACGGCACCAGCGCCCCGCTGCTGTTATCCCGGTAGCCGATCTGCATTCCAGATGCGGTGTCGATGACGTAGGTGCGGTCCTTGCCGTGGCGGCGCCACTCTCTCGTCTCGAATTCCCCCATGCGTGATGGATCGGCATGCTGCGCCAGTCGCTCAAGGAACCACCGTGACTACTTGGCGACAACCAGCACACCGCATCGAGGTCGCCTGATTGGCGCTAGCTGCACGGAATGGCAGCTGTGAAGCTCCGACCGTGGACGTCCGGTACCAGCGTTTCGTGCGCAGCGTGCTGAGTCCCGACGACTCCCGCGAGCTCGAGGAGGTCGATCGGCTCGCTGTTGAGCTGCACAACCACCTGCAGGCCTCGTCGGCCGAGATTGACCTCGTGCATGTGCACCGGGCTCAGAGCAGCGCTGTGCAGACCATCGTGTCGATCATGCTCCGCGAGCACCTTGGATTCCGCGAGGAAGTCATCCTGACTCCCAGCAATGGCTTCACGACACTTGCCCGTCCCGACTTCGTCTACGGCCTGGCTCCTGGGCGGGGCCCCATCGCGGAGGTGGAGCGGGGTGGCACCACGACGAACAATCACGACCTCAAGGACCTGTGGAAGACCCACGTCGCTCCCGACGCCCAACACCTTTTCCTGGTGGTGCCGAATGCCAACTGGAATGAGGCTGGCGCGGCGCGCGAGCGGCCGTACACGCGGGTGCTGCAGCGGCTCGGCGCGTTCTTCGGCGACCCTCGGCGCGAAGTCGACGTGGTCAGCCTTCACGTCTTCGGGTACGGACGCTCAGCGTGAGCGGCGGGCGCTCTCGCCGCGGAGCCACGCCAGCGCCCCGTGCGCCGCGACCACGCCGGTGCTGAACGAGGCCTGCAGCAGGTAGCCGCCGGTGGGCGCCTCCCAGTCGAGCATCTCGCCCGCGACGAAGGTGCCGGGCAGCCGGCGGACCATCAGCGACTCGTCGACCTCCGACCAGGCGAGGCCGCCCGCGGTCGAGATGGCCCGGTCGATCGGCATCGTCGCGGTCACCACGACCGGCACCGCCTTGACCAGCTCGGCGGCGGCGGTGGGCTCGGTCGGCAGGGCACCGCCGGCGGCCTCGCGGAGCAGGCCGATCGCCGCCGGGTCGAGGCCGAGGCGGCGCAGGGTGCTCGACGCGGAGTCCTTCGGCCGACGGCGCCGCAGTCGCTCGGCGAGCTGGTCGACGGTCAGGTCGGGGCGGAGGTCGACGTGGAGGACGCACTCACCGTCGGCGTCGAGGGCGTCGCGGATGGCGGCGCCGATCGCGTAGACGGGGCCGCCCTCGATGCCGGTGCGGGTCAGCATCGCGTCGCCGCGCCCGGACTGGTCGCGCCCGAGGACGGTCAGGCCCACGTTCTTCAACGGCGTGCCCGCGAACCGGTCGGCGAAGACGTTGGTCCACGCGACCTGCACCCCGACGTTCGCGGCGCGCAACGGAGTCACCGCGGCGCCACGCTCTTCGAACAGCTCAACCCACCCGCCGTCGGCGCCCAGCCGCGGCCAGGAGGCGCCACCGAGCGCGAAGAGCGCGACCTCCGGGGTGGCCTCGACTGCCTCGCCGTCGCCTCGGGTGAACCGCAGCGCACCCGTGCCTTCGGCCCATCCGGCCCAGCGATGCCGGGTCTCGATCCGCACGCCGAGCTCGGCCAGGCGCGCCAGCCACGCCCGCATCAGGGGCGTCGCGCGGAACGCCTGTGGGAACACCCGCCCGCTCGACCCGACGAACGTCGGCTCCCCCAGGCCCGCACACCAGTCGCGCAGATCGTCCGGGCTGAACACGTCGAGCATCGGCGCGATCCGCTCGGCGGACCGGCCGTACCGGGCCAGCATCCGGTCGCGATCCTCGGAGTGTGTGATGTTCAGCCCGCCGTGCCCGGCCAGCAGGAACCGGCGGCCGACGGACGGCATCCGGTCGTAGACCGTGACCTCGACACCCGCCCGGGCCAGTGTCTCGGCGGCGATCAGCCCCGCCGGGCCGCCGCCGATGACCGCGGCGGTGCTCATCGGGGGGATCGACCCAGTGCGACGGTGGGCGTCAGGATCGGCATCGGGCGAACGTAACCCACGCGCGACGACGCGCACCAACGCCGCGTCGTCGCGCCAGCCTTCGCAGGGCTCGGCCAGGGGCCGAACGGGCGTCCAGGACCGAGTCGTAGGCTTCTCGATCGTGGCAACGTTCTCTTCCGTGGCAAAACAGCACATCTTGCAGGCGATCGCCGAGTACGACGACCGCGGCTCCGACAGCTTCCACCACGTCTTCGGCCTCGGGCTGTCGACGGACTACACACTCCTCCACGAGGGCCGCTCCTACGACGCGAAGGCGATCCTCGGGGTCGCGCACCGCTTCGCGACGGGTCGGCTGGCGAGCGTGGCCGAGGTTGACGGCGGACTGCCGAACTCCGTGGAGATCCTGCGCAAGCGCGGCTTCGAGGTGACCGAGCCCGCGTCGGCTTCGCGGGCCGCAGCACGCCCCGCACGTGCGGCCCGGGCGCCGCGGGCTCCCCGCGCCGCCACCACGACGGCGACCCGGCCTGCCCCGGTCCGCGAGGCCCCGGTCGCGATCTGCCCGACATGCTCGATGACCCTCCCGGCGACCGGCGTCTGCGACACCTGCTCCTAGGCCGCCAGAAGGCGGCAGGTGCTGGCGGGTCGACAGGTCCCCGTCGGAGGCCGTGCTGTCGGTGCGGCGGGTGTGGTTCAGCCGCAGGACGGTCGACGACATCGGGCGCAGGTCATCACCTGGCCGCCGGAAAGAACGACCCGGCGCATTTCCGTAGGAGCACGCGTAGCGCCATCACACCGTCGCCCGCACCTCTGCCGGCAAGCGTGCGGACGGAATTCTCGGATCGCGACCGCTTGTTACGAAACGTCGCGGCCGATCAGCTCCGTCAAGACGCCGGCGAGCTCGACCGGCGCGTCCTCCTGGATGTTGTGGCCGGCGTCCACGACGACCGCGCGCGCGCCGGGCGAACGTCGCGTCAGCTCGGCCGCGGCCTCGGCCGTCAGCAGCCCCCGGCCCGCGCGCACAAGGTCGACCGGGATCCCGAGGCCCTCGATCGTCGTCCAGAGCGTGTCGGCGTCGAGCCGGAGCACCGCCCGGCCGCCGAGCGTCGCGAGGTGGTGCTTCCACACGACCGTGCCGTCGGGTCGCACGCGCGTGTTGAGGTGCACACCCCGCTCGAGCCGGTCCCGCCCGCCGCCGAGACCGAACGCCAGCGCCCGGGCGACGATCTCGTCACGCGAGGCGAACTCGGCGGGCCCGGCGAGGAACGCCTCGACCTCGCGCGCGGCGCCCGGCGGCAGCGGCAGGATGTCCACGAGCACGAGGTGGGCGACCAGTCCCGGGTCGTACGCGGCGACGACGGCGCCAATCAGGCCGCCGAGGGACTGCCCGACGAGCGTCGCACCCCGCTCGACGAGGCCGTGCGAGACCCATCGGTCGAGTGCGCGCGCGACGACCGGTCCGAGCGTCTCCGGGCCGTAGTCGCCGTCGTCGCGCCACGCCGAGTCACCGTGCCCCGGCAGGTCGAGCGCGAGGGCCGCGAACCCCCCGGCCAGCACTGTCGCGTCCCAGGTGTGCGCGTTGAGCGCGGCGCCGTGCAGCAGGACGACACGTGCGGGTGAGGGGCCCCATGCGAGCGCGCTCACGCGCCCGTCACCCGCGTCGACCTCGACCCGCCGGACCTCCGGGAGCGGGTCGGTGCGACCGACGTCGCGCGCGTCGTCGGGCAGGAACGAGAACTCGTCGCGTTCGTCGGTCATGATTCGTCCATTCGGTCGTCCGCTCTTGCCGCGCTGGGGTGACCCACTCTCGCGGCCCCCGGCGGGGCGTTGTCACGCGAATCGTCGCAGCACCTTCGAAAGCGTTCACATTCCGGTTCGCGCTCTCACATCGTCTCGCGGCGCGGGCTCGATCAATGCCCGGGGAACTGCTGTCACTAATGTCGCACGAATGCTGGGGACATGCCCCGGAACGGCGCACGCCGGGGCGAGGCTGAGGTGAAGGCGATGGGCGCAGTGACCGACCGGGGCGGAGCCGTGCTCGACGCCCTGGGCGCCGCCTCCCGGCCGCGCACGCAGCGCCCACGCGAGATCTCGCCGTGCCGGGCTTCGCCAACCTGCGGGACGTCGGTGGGTACCGCATCGGCGCGACCGCGACGGCACGCTGGCGGAGCCTGCTGCGCGCGGACATGCCGCACGAGCCGGTGGATCTGCGAGCGCTCGCCGACGTGCCCGTGGGCACGGTGATCGACCTCCGCGAGGACGACGAGGCGCTCGAGACCGCATCCGTCTTCGTCGAGCGCGGGTTCCACGTCGTGCGTCGGCCCGTGTTCGGTGGGACGGCCGAGTCGTTCGTGAGCCGACGTGTGCGGCTGACGGAGCTCTACACCCACGTGGTCACGGCGTGCGCGCCGGGCCTCACGGACGCCGTCCGGGCGATCGCCGACGCCGAGGCGTCCTCGGCCGTGCTCGTGCACTGCACGGCGGGCAAGGACCGCACCGGCCTGACGGTCGCGCTGGCCCTGCGCGCGGTCGGCGTCGACCGCCGCGACGTCGTGAGCGACTACGTCGCGACCGAGGCACGCCTGCGCGGTCCCTGGCGCGACCGCAGGCTCGCCGAGCTGGAGGAGCACCACGGCGCGGACCTGTCTGGTTCGAGCCAGCTCCTGTTCGGGAGCCCGGGTCACGCATTCGACCACGCGCTCGACCTCGATCGACATCGGCGGTCGCATCCACACCGCCGTCAACGTTCACCACTTCACCGGCGGCCCGTGCGCGGAGCTTGTCGTCCTGGGCGCGGCAGCCGCCGTGACCGCCGACCGCATTGAGACCATCGTCGCCGTGGGCAGCGCTGACCTTGGCATCTTGGCGCCCTGCGGTAACTCCGCGATGGTCGAGTAGCGACGGAGCGCGGTACGCGGCTCCGAGGGCCGCGGCCCTGCCGCGGTGGACTTCGCTCAGGCGCCGCACGACGCGGTGACGTCGGCGCCGGTGAACGCCTCGCGACCTGCGGCCCGCGTCTGCGTGGGCGTCGGGACGGGAGCGGCGGGAGCGGTCGTGGCTGCGACCCCGGGCGCCCGCGTGCTGGATATCGGCTCCGGCACGCCGCCGGCGTCCGGTGGCGAGGCCTCGTCGGCCGGGACGACGGGCAGGGCGTACGCCATGGGCGTCATGAGCCGGATGACGGGAAGTTCCCCCCACACCGCGCCGGGGCGGACAGGCACCCGCCCCGGCGTGACCTCAGTACTGCTCTGCCGCTTCCCTGCACGCCCTTGTCGACTCCCAGCGCTCGTCGACGCAGAGCTTCGCGAGTTGCTCCTGCGGGTCAGAGACCCGCTCAACGGGAAGGTCAGGCTGAAGTGTCGCATTCTGCAGATGCCACGCTTCGAGCGAACAGTCATCGAGGGTGACCGTGACCAGGGCGCCAAGATCCGGAGCGGTCGCGTCTGCCAGGTTCGCGAACGCCGCCTCGCATTCTCCTGTCGTGGGCGATCTCACCAGTCTCGACCAGCGGCGGCGTGATGACGCAACCCGACAGCGCGAGCGCTGAGACGACGATCGACATCAAAGTCACGCGTGAGGGCATCCGAGCAGGCCAGTCCCACGTGCTGCGCCTCTGGTGTCGCTGCTCGGCGTAGGCGCACATCAGCAGGCCAGCGGGCGCGCACGCTGTGGCAGGCACCACCCGGGACCTACGGCCCCCTCCATTCGGCAGCACTAGATCTAGCGTCTAGCGGTCACCTGACCCACCACATCTTGTCGTTCAGCCCGCGGTGCGCTCCGGATTCCCGCAGCCTCGCCATCGGCCGTCAGCGCACCGCCAGGAGCATGCTCCCGGCCTGGTCGCGCGCGACGCCGCCCGCCGGGTGAGCGGCCGAGGAAGGCACGCGCATGCTGCAGACCGACTCCCCCGCGGCGGCCGCCACACCGGCGCCGACTGGCACGCGAGGGCTGATGGTCGCCAAGCGCGACGGTCGGCGGCTCCCGTTCGACGACGAGCGGATCTTCGCGGCGCTGGCCAAGGCCTTCGCCGAGGTGCACGGCGAGCCGACGCCCATGACGCACCGCACGCTGCGTGACCTGGTCGCGCGGATCAACCGCGAGCTGGCGTCCCGGTTCACCGTGGACGTGAAGATCTACGAGATCCAGAACGTGGTGGAGCACGTGCTGCTGGACAGCCACGAGTACGCCGTCGCCGAGGCGTACATCAGCTACCGCATCCAGCGGGACTTCGCGCGCAGCAAGGCGACCGACATCAACCACTCGATCGTCCGGCTGATCGACAAGGACCAGTCGATCGTCAACGAGAACGCCAACAAGGACAGCGACGTGTTCAACACGCAGCGCGACCTGACGGCGGGCGCGGTGGGCAAGGCGATCGGGTTGAAGATGCTGCCCCCGCACGTGGCGAACGCCCACCAGAAGGGCGACATCCACTACCACGACCTCGATTACCACCCCTACGCGCCGATGACGAACTGCTGCCTCATCGACTTCCAGACGATGCTCAGCAAGGGGTTCCGGATCGGCAACGCCGATGTCGAGCCGCCCCGCTCGATCCAGACGGCCACCGCGCAGATCTCGCAGATCATCGCGAACGTCTCCTCGAGCCAGTACGGCGGCTGCTCGGCCAACCGCATCGACGAGCTGTTGGCCCCGTACGCGGAGCGGAACTTCGCCAAGCACCTGGCCGACGCCGAGCGGTGGGTCGCGGACGAGGCGCTGCACCACCAGTACGCCGAGGAGCGCACGCGCAAGGACATCTACGACGCGATGCAGAGCCTCGAGTACGAGATCAACACCCTGTTCACGTCGAACGGGCAGACGCCGTTCACGTCGCTCGGCTTCGGGCTGGGCTCGAGCTGGTTCGAGCGCGAGATCCAGAAGGCCATCCTGCAGATCCGCATCGACGGGCTGGGCAGTGAGAAGCGCACCGCGATCTTCCCCAAGCTGATCTTCACGCTCAAGCGCGGCCTCAACCTCGACGAGGGCGACCCGAACTACGACATCAAGCAGCTCGCCCTCGAGTGCTCGACCAAGCGCATGTACCCCGACATCCTCAACTACGACCGGATCGTCGAGCTGACCGGCAGCTTCAAGGTGCCGATGGGCTGCCGCTCGTTCCTGCAGGGCTGGCAGGACGCCGACGGCAACGACGTCTCCGAGGGCCGGATGAACCTCGGGGTCGTCACCCTCAACCTCCCGCGCATCGCCCTCGAGGCACAGGGCAGCGTCGAGCGGTTCTGGGCGATCCTCGACGAGCGCCTGGCCATCGCGCGGGACGCGCTGGTGTTCCGGATCGAGCGCTGCAAGGAGGCCTCGCCCGCCAACGCGCCGATCCTCTACGTGTACGGGGCGTTCGGCGAGCGGCTCGCGGCCGGGGACAACGTGGACGCGCTGTTCAAGGACGGCCGCGCCACGGTGTCCCTGGGGTTCATCGGCCTGTACGAGGTCGCGGCGGCGTTCTTCGGCGGCGCCTGGGAGGGCGACCCCGAGGCGAAGGCGTTCACCCTCGACATCCTGCGCACGCTGCACGACAGCACGAGCGCGTGGAGCCGGGAGAACGGCTACCAGTTCAGCGTGTACTCGACCCCCAGCGAGAGCCTGACCGACCGGTTCTGCCGGCTCGACAAGGCCAAGTTCGGGTCCGTCGCGGACATCACCGACAAGGACTACTACACGAACAGCTTCCACTACGACGTGCGCAAGAACCCCACGCCGTTCGAGAAGCTGGACTTCGAGATGGACTACCCGGCCTACGCGTCGGGCGGGTTCATCCACTACTGCGAGTACCCGGTGCTGCAGCAGAACCCGCGAGCCCTCGAGGCCGTGTGGGACTACGCCTACGACCGGGTCGGCTACCTGGGCACGAACACCCCGATCGACCGCTGCTACGCCTGCGGCTACTCGGGCGACTTCGACGCGACCGCGCGCGGGTTCGAGTGCCCCGAGTGCGGCAACGCCGACCCGCTGACCTGTGACGTGGTCAAGCGCACCTGCGGCTACCTGGGCAACCCGCAGGCCCGGCCCATGGTGCACGGCCGGCACACCGAGATCGCGTCCCGGGTCAAGCACATGCCCGACCAGGGCTAGGCCTGAGGTGCGCGCCCCGCTCCCCCGCGAGTGGTTGTCCGAGAAGCTCAGCCAGGGCCATGTCGGCGACTACAAGCCGTTCCAGTTCGTCGACGGCGAAGGCGTGCGCTGCAGCCTGTACGTGAGCGGCTGCCTGTTCGCGTGCGAGGGCTGCTTCAACGAGGCCACGTGGAGCTTCCGCTACGGCCGCCCGTACACCGACGAGCTCGAGGACCGGATCCTCGCGGACCTGGGCCACGAGTCGGTGCAGGGCCTGACGCTGCTGGGCGGCGAGCCGTTCCTCAACACGGCCGTCTGCCTGCGGCTCGTCGGGAGGCTGCGCCAGGCCTTCGGCCACTCCAAGGACGTGTGGGCGTGGTCGGGCTACACGTTCGAGGAGCTGCTGGCCGACAGCGACGACAAGGTGGCGCTGCTCCGCGAGGTCGATGTGCTGGTGGACGGCCCGTTCCGCAGCGAGCTGCGCGACCCGGGGCTGCAGTTCCGGGGCAGCGCGAATCAGCGCATCGTGGACGTGCCGGCGTCGCTCGCGGCCGGCGAGGTGCGGCTGTGGGGACGGCGGGCCGACGCGGCGGGCTCCTTCGAGCAGGTCGAGCGGCGGGCGCTGATCTAGGACCGGCGCCGGGGTGTCAGGGCGGACCGGCATCAGCCGCTCGTGAGGACGACGAGCCGCTGGGTCGCGCGGGTCATCGCGACGTAGCGGTCGACAGCGCCCTCGGCGCCCTGCCCGAAGCGCTCCGGATCGACCAGCACGACCAAGTCGAACTCGAGGCCCTTCGCCAGCTCCGGGCTCAGCGACCGGACGCGCGAGGTCCCGGCGAACGTGCGGTCGCCGATCACGCAGGCGGTGCCGCTGGAGTGCTCGGCGAGCCACGCGTCGAGCACTGCCCCCAGGTCGCGGACAAACCCGTGCGCCACGGGGACTCCGCCGCGGCGGACGGAGGTGGGGACGTTGGCGTCCGGCAGCACGGCGCGGATGACCGGCTCCGCCTCCGCCATGACCTCGACCGGCGTCCGGTAGTTGATGCTCAGCGAGACCCGCTCGACCCGGTCGATCCCCACCCGCCGCAGCCGCTCCTCCCACGGCTCCGGAAAGCCGTGCCTGGCCTGCGCGCGGTCCCCGACGATCGTGAGGCTCCGCGACGGGCAGCGGAGCAGGAGCATCTGCCACTCGGCGTCGGTGAGCTCCTGCGCCTCGTCGACGACGATGTGCGCGAACGGGCCGGCGAGCTGGTCAGGCGCGGCGGCCGGCGCGACGGAGTCGTCGACCAGGGCGGCCTGCAGGTCGTCGCCGCGCAGCATGTGCATCACCGCGAGCGTGGAGTCGTCGGACTCGATCAGGTCGTCGACGACGTCGGCCATGCGCGCGCGGTCGGCGGCGAGCACCGCCTCACGACGCCGCCGTCGACGCGACTCTCCCGGGTCGCCGAGCCGCTGCCGGGCGGCATCCAGAAGAGGCAGGTCGGCCACGGTCCACGCCTGGGGCTCCGCTCGCTGGAGCAGCCGGACCTCCTCCGGCTCGAGCCAGGGCGCGCACAGGCGCAGGTAGGCGGGCACGTCCCACAGGTCCCCGACCAGGTCGGCGGGCTCGAGCAGCGGCCACGCGCGCTTGAAGGCGCGCACCAGGTCCTCGTCCTGCGCGAGCGATCGGCGCAGCTGGTCCGCGGGGACGGCGTCCTCGGCGTCGGGGTCGGCGCCTGACTCGTCGCGGACCTTGTCCGCGAGGATCTCGAGCAGCGCCTCCCACGCCTCGTCGCGCCCCTCGTTGTGCGGGGTCCCTGCCTCGACCGCCCCGAAGGCCTCGACCCAGTCCGTCGGGCTCAGCCACACGTCCGCCCAGGGGGTCTGGACCTCCATCCCCTCCGTGGGCGGTCGCTCGGAGAACCGCACGGCGGGTTCGATCGCCGCCACCATGCGCGCGTCCGCCTTCAGCCGGGCGACCCGCGGGTCCGTCTCGATCGTCGCGGTGGCGCCCTCGGGAACGAGGTCGCGCAGCGTGCAGGTCTGCACGCCCTCCTCCCCCAGGCTCGGCAGCACGTCGGAGACGTAGGCCAGGTACGGCTGGTGGGGCCCCACGAACAGCACGCCGCCACGCAGGCGCCCCAGTCGGGGGTCGGAGTACAGCAGGTACGCGGTGCGGTGCAGGGCGACGACGGTCTTGCCCGTGCCTGGGCCTCCGTCGACGACGAGCGCGCCGCGTGACCCCGCGCGGATGATCGCGTCCTGATCGGCCTGGATGGTGCCGAGCACGTCCCGCATCCGGTCCGACCGATCACCGCCCAGGCTGGCGATGAAGGCGGACTGGTCGTCGAGCGCCGGATGGTGCTCGAGCCCGACGCCGCCGTCAGCGCCGCGAGCGGCCTCAGCGTCGGGGGCGAACACCTCGTCCCAGTAGTCGGTGACCCGCCCGCCGGTCCAGCGGTACCGGCGCCGGCTCACCAGGCCCATCGGGTCGGCGTGGGTGGCCCCGAAGAACGGCTCGGCCGCCGGGGAACGCCAGTCGATCAGCACCCGCTGCCCCGAGCGGTCCGTGAGCCCGAGCCGTCCGACGTGCACCATCTCGCCGTCGGCGCCCACCATGCGCCCGAGGCACAGGTCCAGCCCGAAACGGCTCAGGGCGCGCAGCCGCGCCGTGAGCCGGTGGATCTCCTGGTCCCGGTCCAACGCCGCCTGGCCGCTCCCGCCGGGGGCCTTGCGCGCCGCGTCGAGGCGCTCGGACAGCTCCGCGGTCGACTGCTCCAGGGCGTGGGCGATCGCCGAGAAGTGGTGCTCGTCATCGGCGATCAGGGCCGGGTCGGCCTTGGCGGCCACATGGTCGGGGAGGTCGAACGCGCTCATGGTCAGGGGGTTCACGTCATCGGCTCCGAGGTCTCGGCACTGGCACGTCTCGTGGGCACTGGCACTGGGGCGCTGGCTCAGATCGAGGATTCTGCGCGGCCGCCCGGGTCTTGCCGCAAGCCCCCCGGTGGGCTATACGTTGGACATGGCGGGGAGGCGTGCGCACCCCGCCTTTCTCGTGCCCAGCCCTCGGGCGGCTCAGCGGCTCGGGACATCACCGGCAGCCGCGCACGCCCCCGCGCACCGCGACCGCCATGAGCGCGTCGATCAGCGCCGGCCCTTCGGCCAGCACCTCGTCGTTGTGCCCGGCGCCGGGCACCTCGACCTCGAGGACGTCCACGCCCGCCTCGCGCGCTGTCCGCGCGACATCCCGGCTCTGCGCGGCCGGCACGATCGCGTCGCCGGTGCCGTAGACCACCGCTGTCGGCACGGCGAGCCTGCCCACGTTCTCCCGCACGAGGTACCGGTCGCGCAGCAGCCAGCCCACCGGCACCCGGTACAGGGCGTGGCCCACCTCGTCGAGGGAGGTCAGGGGTGAGCGCAGCACCAGCGCGGCCGGCGGGTGCTCGACGGCGAGCTCGGAGACCACGGCCGTGCCCAGGCTCTCGCCCAGATAGACCAGGTCCTGCTCGTCGATCCCCATCTCGTCGAGCAGGTACGCGCGCGCCGCGCGGACGTCGAGCGCCAGCCCAGCCTCCGTGGGCCTGCCCGCGTTTCCGCCGTACCCGCGGTAGTCGAACATCAGCACCCCGAAGCCGTGCTCGTTCAGCGCGCCAGCGAGCGCGGCCCGGTCCGAGCGGTTGCCGCCATTGCCGTGGGCCAGGAGCACCGCAGCGCGGCAGCCCTCCGCCGGGGGGAGCCACCAGGCGCCCAGATCCAGGCCGTCCGAGGTCCGCAACGCGACGTCCTGCGCGCCGGGGAGCCGCTCGGCGGCGGGGGGCACGGGCACGCGGGCCGGGTGGTAGACGAATGACTGCTGGCCGACCCACACGGCGCCGACGAGCACGAGCGCGACGACGGGGAGCGCCAGCAACGGCGCCTTCCACCTCGCCCCCGTCGGTGTGGCCACGGTTCCAGGGTGTGGTGTGTCGGCCGGGCCCGCGACCGCTGCGCCAGAGTGAGACGGCGCCGGCACGAGGCGGGCCCATCGTCCCGCAGCACCGGCGCCGGGCCCGTCTACCGTCGGCGGAAGACGCGCCCGTGCCGCGCGGGCTCCGCGTGCCCGCCGGAGCGGGAAGCGGCGCCCGTGCCACGCTGACGGGACACAGTCGACCCGGCGGGCGAGCCCGCCAGAAGGAGAGCAACCGTGCCGGAGCACCTCCCCGACGTCTACGTCGGCTTCCGCGAGCGCTTCCCCGACGTCGCGCACACGCAAGACGCACTCGCCCGGGCCGTCGACGCCGCCGGGCCTTTGGACGAGAAGACGACGCGGCTGGTCAAGCTCGGCATCGCGGTGGGATCGCAGGCGGACGGCGCCGTCCGCTCGAACGTGCGCAAGGCCCTCGCGGCCGGCGCGACCCTCGACGAGGTCGAGCAGGTCATCCTGCTGGGGCTGACGACGCGCGGGTTCCCCGCGACGGTCGCCGCCTGGCAGTGGATGAACGAGGTCGTCGCCACGGAGCGGTCATGAGCGGCGGCGCCGCACGGGACCGCGGCGACGAGACGCAGAAGATGGCGGTGATGAACGCCTGGCTGGACGGGGTGTGCGCCGAGCTCGGCGTCGACCGCTCGGTGCTGGACGCGAACACCACCGGGCTGCTGGCGCTCATCAACCACGTCGCGCACGGCCCCAGCCGCCCTGGCGCGCCGGTGACCGCGTTCCTGGTGGGCCTCGCCGCGGCCAGCACGTCCACCGACCCGGCCGAGCAGGCGCAGGCCGCAGCGGAGCGCATTGCCGCCGTCGAGCGGCTCGTCGCGGCCTGGGACCCGGCGGCCTCCGCCCCCGCCGACTGACCCCGCCTCCCGCTGCGCCCGGGAGCCGGGCCACGGCCGTCAGGTCCCGGGCGTAGCGTCAGGCGGGTGGCAGACGCAGCGCAGACCCCCTCGACCCGCCCCTCGGTCACCGTGCTGACCGGCGCGGGCATCTCCACCGGCTCCGGCATCCCCGACTTCCGGGGCCCGAACGGCGTGTGGACCCGCGACCCGGAGGCCTCGCGCCTGCTCGAGCTCGACTGGTACCTCGCCGAGCCGGACATCCGGCGCCGCGCCTGGCAGATGTGGCGCGACCACCCGGTCTGGACGGCCCAGCCGACCCCCGGGCACCGCGCGCTGGTGGACCTGGACCGGGGCGGGGCGCTGCAGGCCGTCGCCACGCAGAATTTCGACGGGCTCCACCAGAAGGCGGGCGTCCCCGCGTCGAAGGTGCACGAGCTGCACGGCAGCCTGCCCGGCACGCGCTGCCTGCGGTGCGGCGCCACCGAGCCCACCGCCGATGTCCTGGCCCGCCTCGACGCCGACCCGGACCCGCACTGCGCGCGGTGCGGCGGCCCGCTCGCCACCGACGTGGTGATGTTCGGCGAGCCGCTCCCCTCCGACGTCCTCGACGCCGCCGTCGAGGCCGCGGCGACCAGTGACGTCTTCATCGCCGTCGGGTCCACGCTCACGGTGCAGCCCGCGGCGAGCCTCACCGCCGTCGCCGCGGAGTCGGGCGCGCGCATCCTGATCGTGAACGCCGAGCCCACCCCGTACGATCGGCTCGCCGACGCCGTCGACCGGCGGCCCATCGAGGTCGCCCTGCCGGCGATCGTGCAGGAACTCCTCACCACCTGACGCGCCAGCTTCACGAGCGTGAGGACGGGGCGCCATGACGGCGCCCTTCGACGCCCCCCGACGCGCATCCCCCTAACCGGGCTGCGCCTGCTGATGGATGGACACACCGCCGGATGGACACCGCGCTGCGCGAGCACTCGTCGACCCCCGCCGTCCCGGAGGCGGACCAGACCCACTCCGTGCTGGGCGCGCTGCGATCGGGGAAGCGGCTGCGCACGGAGGTGCTCGGCGGCCTCGTGGTGGCGCTCGCGCTGATCCCGGAGGCGTTGTCCTTCTCGATCATCGCGGGCGTCGACCCGCGGCTCGGCATCTTCGCGTCGTTCACCATGGCCGTGTCGATCGCCTTCCTGGGCGGGCGCCCGGCGATGATCTCGGCCGCCACGGGCGCCGTCGCGCTGGTGGTGGCGCCCGTGGTGCGCGAGCACGGGGTGGACTACCTGATCGCCACGGTGATCCTCGCGGGCGTGGTGCAGGTGGCCATGGGGCTGCTGGGGGTGGCCCGGCTGCTGCGGTTCATCCCCCGCTCGGTGATGATCGGCTTCGTCAACGCGCTGGCCATCCTGGTGGTGCTGTCGCAGCTGCCGTACCTCCGGGACGTCCCGTGGACGGTGTACGCGCTGGTGGCGGCCGGCATCGCGATCATCGCGCTGCTGCCCCGCCTCACCACGGCAGTCCCCGCGGCGCTGGTGGCCATCGTGCTGCTCACCGTGGTCACGGTGGCGGCCGGCCTGGTGGTGCCGACGGTCGGCGATCAGGGCGAGCTGCCGCAGTCGCTGCCCACGCTGCTGATGCCGCAGGTGCCGCTCACCGTCGAGACCCTGCGGATCATCGCGCCGTACGCGTTGGCCATGGCGCTGGTGGGCCTCCTCGAGTCGCTGATGACCGCGAAGTTGGTCGACGACGTCACCGACACCCACTCGAACAAGAGCCGGGAGGCGTGGGGGCAGGGCGCGGCCAACATCATCACGGGGTTCTTCGGCGGCATGGGCGGCTGCGCGATGATCGGCCAGACGATGATCAACGTGAAGGTCTCCGGCGCGCGGACCCGGATCTCCACGTTCCTGGCCGGGGTGTTCCTGCTCGCGCTCGTGGTGGGGCTGGGCGACGTGGTGGGCCTGATCCCGATGGCCGCGCTCGTCGCGGTGATGGTCATGGTCTCCGTGGCGACGTTCGACTGGCACTCGATCCGCCCGTCCACGCTGCGCCGGATGCCGCTCAGCGAGACGGCGGTGATGGTGACGACCGTCGCGGTGGTCGTGGCCACCCACAACCTGGCCATCGGCGTCATCGCCGGGGTGCTGGTCGCGACGGTGCTGTTCGCGCGCCGCGTCGCCCACCTCACCCAGGTGACCCGGACCGCCACCGAGGACGGCTGCGCCTACGTCGTCACGGGGGCGCTGTTCTTCGCGTCCTCGAACGACCTCGTCTACCAGTTCGACTACGCGGGCGACCCGGACCGGGTGGTCATCGACCTGTCCGGGGCGCAGGTCTGGGACGCGTCCACCGTCGCCACCCTCGACGCGATCACCACCAAGTACGCCGCCCGCGGCAAGCGGGTGGAGATCATCGGGCTCGACGCCCCCTCCGCCGACCGGCACCGCCGCCTGACGGGCAACCTCGGCGCCGGCCACTGACGGCGCTGCGGCACTGCGGCACTGCGGCACCGCGGCGGCCGACCGCCGCCGCTCTACCGCGCGGCGGCCACGACCTCGAGGATGGCGCCGTAGAGGTTCCCGGGCAGGTCGAGCCCGTGTAGGGAGGCGACCAGCGCGGCGCCGGACATCCGCTCGACGAGTTCCATGACCAGCGACTTGGTGTCGAAGGCGATCTCCGCCTCGTCCAGGAGCCGGAAGACGTCGCCGTGCACGTCCGGCCCGCGGTGGCGCAGCCCCTCGAGGTGCACCTCGACCCCGTCGGCCAGGTCGAGCGTGCCGAGGCGCACGCGCAGCACCCCCTGGCCAGCGGCCGGCCCATCGCCCCGCCTGGCCTCGGGGATGGTGCTGTGCGCGGCGTCCGTCACGAGCCCCACGTCGGCGACCGTCAGGGTGCGCCCGCCCACGCCGACCCGCCGCACCTCGTCGACGCCGACCACGTCGAGCGTGAGCGTCCGCGCGATGCCGGCCCCCGGCCCGACGGGCGGCTCGATCGCCAGGACGGCGTCGGCGCGCACCACGCCGTCGGCGTCGGGCCCGTGCTCCGACCAGCGCAGCGTGAACGTGGTGAGCTGCCGGTCCTCCGGGCGCGGGTCGCCCTGCCCGTCATCCTCGACGAGCACCGTGCGCCCGTCGGCCCCCGGCAGGATGCGCAGCACGAGGGCCTCGGGACGCGTCCCGGTGTCGGCCATCGGATCGGCGGCCAAGGGCAGCACGGCGCCCGCCCGGGCCAGCACCGGCATCTGCTCGAGCGTGCGGTGCAGCTCGACCCGACGCCCGCCGTCGTAGCGGCGCCCGGTGAACACGTCGTACCAGGCGCCCTCGGGGAGCCAGGCGTCGACCCGGCCCAGGTGCGTGGCGCGATCGGCCGGGGTGGTGATCGGCGCGACCAGCAGGTCGGGGCCGAACATGTACTGGTTGGGCGACTCGTACGCCTCGGGCGCCCACGGGTGGTCGTGGTACATCGGCCGGATGGGCGCGACGCCGTCGGTGTGCGCGGCCCACATCGCGGAGTACAGGTACGGCACGAGCTGGTGCCGTAGCCGCAGGAACCGCGTCATCACCTGCTCGGCCTGCAGCCCGAACCGCCACGGCTCCTTGGAGTTGAACGGGCTGGCCGTCGAGTGCAGCCGGTTGATCGGGGAGAACACCCCGAGCTGGAACCAGCGCGTCGCGAGCTCGTCGTCCTTGACCCCGCCCAGGTGCCCGCCGATGTCGTGGCTCCACCAGAAGTAGCCGACGTTGGACGCGGTCGCGGTGAAGTACGGCTGGAAGTCCAGGGAGTCCCAGGTGACGACCGTGTCGCCGGAGAACCCGACCGGGTAGCGGTGGCTGCCCAGCCCCGCGTACCGGGAGAACGTGATGGGGCGGCGACCGTCGCGGCCCGAGTCGCGGTGGTGCACGTGGTTGAGCATCCACAGCGGGTCGAGGCCGGGGACGCGCGCGCTGGTTCCGGACTGCCAGTCGATCCACCAGAAGTCGACGCCGATCTCCTCGTGCGGGTGGTGGAGGTGGCGCAGGTACGCCTCGACGAACTCCCGGGAGGAGATGTCGAACGCGATCTCGAGCCCGCTCTCGGGGTCCAGCCCGAGCTCGCGGGCCATGTCCGGGTAGGCGGCCTCGTGCCGGCGCACCCCGTCGGCCGGGTGCACGTTGAGCGTGACGCGCAGGTTCCGCGCGTGCAGCTCGGCGAGGAACGCGGCCGGGTCCGGGAAGAGCCCGCGGTCCCAGGTGTAGCCGGTCCACCCGCTGCCCAGGGCCGGGTCGATGTCGACCAGGTGCCAGTCCATGTCGAGCACAGCCACGGAGAACGGGATGCCGGCCGCCCGGAAGCGGTCCATCAACGCCAGGAACTCGTCGGCCGTGTACCGGTGGAACCGGCTCCACCAGTTGCCCAGCGCCCAGCGGGGCAGCAGCGGGCTGGGGCCCGTCAGCGCGAAGAAGTCGCGCAGCGCGTCCTGGTAGTCGCGGCCGTAGCCGAAGAAGTACAGGTCCTGCCCGGCGCCCGGCGGCCGGGGGGCGACCCAGCCGTCGTCGGTCAGCAGCAGCGAGCGCGAGTCGTCGACCACCGCGAAGCCGTGCACGGACAGCAGGCCGGGCTCGAGCTCGATGGCGCCGTCCACGTCGTCGAGCGTGCGCGCGGTGCCGCCCAGGTTCGACGGGCGGCCGTCGCCGTGCCGCGCCGGGTCGCCGTAGCTCCACCGGGTGCGGTGGGTGCTCTGCGCGCGGGTCCGCATCGAGACGGACAGCCCGGCGGCGGTGAACGGCCCCCGGTCGTAGCGGACGTGCAGGTGCTCGGTCCAGATGTCGATGCCGTCCTCGGACTCCGCGACGGTGATCTGCGGGACGTCGAACCGGCGCGAGCGCACCAGCTGGGTGGGGGCGTCGATGAACACGCCGTCCTCGCTGCGCTCCATCCGGATGAGGCGGCTGGTGAGCACCGTGAACCGGTAGCCCGGCCCGCGCACCACCGCGCGCGGGTCCGCCCGGGCCGGGTCGCGGGCCCCGTCGCGGGCGGGGTCGCCGACCGGCTCCTGGGCCCGCGGGGCCACGGCGTCGTCGAGCTTGTCCACAGGGTCCGATGAGGCCGTCGGCATGGCACCGAGGCTACGCCGAGTGTGACGACGGTCACAGGTCGACGTCCTGATAGCGTCCCCCACGAACCACGCTCCTCGAGGGAAACGGACCTCTGCCATGCCCACCGACATCGCCCCCACCTCGGCGTTCATCGCAGGCCTGCCCAAGGCCGAGCTGCACCTGCACCTCGAGGGCACCCTCGAGCCGGACCTCAAGCTGGCCCTCGCCCAGCGCAACGGCATCGAGCTGGACCAGAAGACCGTCGCCGAGGTCCAGGCCACGTACGAGTTCAACGACCTCGCGAGCTTCCTCGCCGTGTACTACCCGGCGATGGAGGTGCTGCGCACCGAGCAGGACTTCTACGACCTGGCCACCGCGTACCTGCGCCGCGCCGCAGACCAGGGCGTGCGGCACGCCGAGATGTTCTTCGACCCGCAGGCCCACACCTCCCGCGGCGTCCCGTTCGCCGACGTGGTCAACGGCTACCACCGCGCCACGGTCGACGCCCGCGCCGAGCTCGGCATCTCCTCCTCGCTGATCCTCTGCTTCTTGCGCGACATGAGCGCCGAGTCGGCCGCGCAGACCTTCGAGGAGGCCGTCCCGTTCCTCGACCTCATCGTCGGCGTGGGCCTCGACTCCGACGAGCGCGACAACCCGCCGCGCAAGTTCGCCGACACGTTCACCCGCGCCCGCGAGCTGGGCCTCAAGCTGACGATGCACTGCGACATCGACCAGGTCGGCTCGATCGAGCACATCCGCCAGGTCATCGAGGAGATCGGCGTCGACCGCATCGACCACGGGACCAACATCGTCGAGGACCCGTCCCTGGTGGACGTCGTGCGCGAGCGCGGCATCGGGCTCACCTCGTGCCCCGTGTCGAACAGCTTCGTCACCAGCGACATGAAGGCTGACGAGATCGTCCAGCTGCTGCACGACGGCGTGAAGATCATGATCAACTCCGACGACCCCGCGTACTTCGGCGCTTACGTCGCCGGGAACTACGACGCGCTCGTGGAGAAGGCCGGGCTGAGCCTCGACGACGTGGTGCGCCTCGCGAAGAACTCGTTCGAGGCCTCGTGGCTCGACGACGAGGCGAAGGCCGGCTACCTCGCCGAGATCGACGCGTACGTGGCCCGCGCGACCGCCTGAGCGGCGCCTCCCGGCCATGCAGGCGTGAGCGGCCGCACCCCCGGCGTCGGGGGTGCGGCCGCTCTGTCGTCCAGCCCCCGGCTCAGTCGAGCGCGACGAGCGCGTCCGCCCGGGCCCTTCCGCGCGCGACCAGCGCCGTGTTGCGCTCGTCGACCTGGTCGACCCAGGCCCGCGCCGCGGCCTCGGGACGCCCGTAGCGGACGTGCCGGTCCACCAGCCGCCGCACCCGCACCGCGTCGTCCACGTCCAGGTACCAGCACTCGTCGAGCAGCGGCCTCACCTGCTCCCAGCCACCCGCGTCATGCAGCAGGTAATTGCCCTCCGTCAGCACCACCCGCACGTCCGGGCCGAACGGCAGCGCGCACGCGATCGGCTCCTCGATCGAGCGCTCGAAGGCGGGCGCGTACACCGTGCCCGGGGTGTCCGCGCGCACCCGGGCCAACGCGCTGACGTACCCGTCGACGTCGAACGTGTCGGGCGCCCCCTTGCGATCGGCCCTGCCCAGCCGGTCGAGCTCCCGCTGCGCGAGGTGGAACCCGTCCATGGGCAGCACCCGCGCCTGCCGCCCGATCTGCGCGGCGAGCCGCTCGGCCACGGTGGACTTGCCCGCGCCCGGCGGGCCCACGATGCCCACCATCACACGGGCGCCGGGCCGCGCCGCGGCCAACTGCCCCACCCTGCCGGGCAGCGCGGGCACGTCGAGTCGAAGAGTCACGTCCCCATGGTGACCGATGGGCGGCGCCCCGCGAGGGCTGCCACGAGCTGGCGCGTCTGCAACGACGGAGCCACGCCCACCCGTCGGCGCAGGACGCCCGCGCACTCGGCGTAGGCCTGCATCGCCTCGGCCACGTTGCCCTCGGCCAGGTGGATGCGGATGACGGTGCGGTGCGCGCTCTCCCGCAGTGGGTCTGCGCGGACCGCGCTGAGCGCTGCCTCGAGGGCCAGCCCGAACCGCCCGCAGCGGGCCAGCTGCACCGCCCGCGCCTCGAGCACGTGCAGCCGGAGCTGGCGCAGCCGCTCCCGGTCCCCGGCGAGCCAGGCGTCGTCCCACCCGGGCAGCAGGTCGCCCTCGATATACGGCACGGGCTCGTCGACGGGGCCGGACCTCGCGGGCCGCTGTTCGCCCGACGCCCTCGCACCGCTGGAGGGGCCCGCCATGACCGTGTGGGCGAGCTCGACCATCCGGGTGACGTCGACGTCCACGTCGGGGCCGAGCACCACGCAGTCGTGGGCCGCGCCGATCAGGCCCGGCGCCAGCTGGTTCGCCCGCCAGATCGCGGTGCGCAGGCTGGCCAGCGCCCTGGCCTCGGCGGCCCCTGCCCAGAGCATCCCCGCGAGCCGTCCGCGGCTGCTGCGCCCCCGCAGCGCGAGCGCCGCGACCATCCGCTGCGTCGTCGCGGGCGTGTCGACCTCCCTGCCGTCCACTATGAGCCGGAACCCTCCCAGCAGGCTGACTCGGTGGCTCGCCATCGCCTTCACGGCACCCTCCCCCCTGGCGCCGCACCTCATCGCGCGGCGCAGATCGAGCAGATCACGGGACGAGCGCGACCGCGCGTCGGCGATGGGCCGGCCGCGCCCCGGCACGCGGCCGGCGCCACCGACGGCGCCCGAAGTGACGACGCCGTGACGCCCGGGTGACATCATCGCCGCGTGACAGGGCCCCTCCGGTGGTGTGCCTTCTGCACCCATCTGGGGTGAGCCACGCACCGATCTGCGTGGCAGGCTCGCCCGCGCGGACCCTGCGCCTAGACTCGCGCCCGTGATCTTCAAGGCGGTGGGAGACGGCAGGCCCTATCCGGACCACGGGCTCGTGACGCCCAAGCAGTGGTCCGAGGTCCCGCCACGCCAGGTGCGGCTCGACGAGCTGGTGACGACCAAGGGCACCCTGAACCTCGACAACCTGCTGTCGGAGGACTCGACCTTCTACGGCGACCTCTTCGCGCATGTGGTGCAGTGGAGGGGTGTGATGTACCTGGAGGACGGACTGCACCGCGCGGTGCGGGCCGCCCTGCACCAGCGCCCGATCCTGCACGCCCGGGTGCTCGTGATCGAGGCGACCCCCGCGCGGGAGGACCCGACGGGCGGCGCCCCTGCGACCGGCGAGAACGCTGCCGCCACGACGGCTGCGGTCGACGGCCCCACCCCGACGGACGAGTCCACCGCAGGCGGCCACGCCACGGTGAGCGGCGAGACCACCCAGTGAGCGAGACCACCCCGTGAGCGAAGCGACGCGATGAGCACCGAACCCGATCCCGATCGCGCCCGCGACCTGCGCCGGCGCCGCATGCACGAGCGCCAGGCGGGGATCTTCGGCCTGCTCCTGGCAGGGCTCGCCGTGGCGGGCATCGGCTCCGCCGCCGTGTACTCGGGTGCTGTGGACCTGCCGTTCCTGGCCCGTGAGTTCAGCACCGCGACACCCACGAAGGGCCTCGGCTCGATCGTGCCGTGCCCGCCCTCCGGGGCCATGCCCGTGGCCGCCGGCGCGGTGACCGTGAACGTCTACAACGGCTCGACCGCCGGCGGGCTGGCCCAGAGCACCGCGACGGAGCTCGGCGAGCGAGGCTTCGTGGTCGGCAACATCACGAACGCCACGCTCCGGCTGGGCGACGCGTCCCGGTTGTCCTTCGGCGCCTCGGGCGTTGCGGCCGCGTACACCGTCGCCGCTCACCTGGAGAACCCGGTGATGGTGCTTGACGACCGCCAGGACGCCACCGTCGACCTGATCGTCGGTGAGCGCTTCAACTCGCTGCTCGCGCCCGACGAGGTCGTCCTCGACCCCGCGGCGGAGCTGGTCGGCGTCGTGGGCTGCCGGCCCATCGACGAGGTCGCCCCCGTGCCGGCGCCCTCCGTCGAGCCGACGTCCGACCCTGCGGCCGAGGACGGCGCCGGCGAAGAGGCGCCCGTCGAGGGCGAGGTCGTGGTCGAGGGCGGGTAGCCCTTGCCGCAGCAGGCATAGACGTAGAACGGCCGGGTCGCCCGTGGGCGGCCCGGCCGTTCTTGTGTGCGAGGAGCCTTGCGCCGGCCCTCGTGTCAGGTCCTCCTACTGCTGGGACGCTCGGCCCTCGAGCTCGGAGCCGTTCGGCACCGAGGCCGGGCTCGCCGCCTCCTGGGTGGTGCCGCGCCAGCGGGCCAGCCCGTTCATCAGGTGGTAGACGCCGATCGCGGCGGCGGAGCCGAGCGCGATGCCCTCGAATGTGATGTCCCCCGCCACCCAGGTGTAGTTGGCGATGCCGACGATGAGCGCGACAGCGGCCGTGGTGAGGTTCACCGGGTTGGAGAAGTCGACCTTGTTCTGCACCCAGATCCGCGCGCCGAGGATGCCGATCATCCCGTAGAGCACGGTCGTGGCGCCGCCGAGCACCCCCGCGGGGATCGTGGCGATCAGCGCGCCGAACTTGGGCGACATGCTCAGCAGCAACGCCGTGGCCGCGGCCACCCAGTAGGCGGCCGTCGAGTAGATCCGGGTGGCGGCCATGACGCCGATGTTCTCGGCGTAGGTCGTGGTGCCGGAGCCGCCGCCGACACCGGCGAGGGTGGTCGCGAGGCCGTCGGCGAGCAGGGCGCGCCCGGTCAGCGGGTCGAGGTCCTTGCCCGTCATCGCGGAGACCGACTTCACGTGGCCGACGTTCTCGGCGATGAGGACGAGCACCACGGGCACGAAGAGTCCCATGACCGCCAGGTCGAACGTGGGCGTGACGAACCTGGGCAGGCCGAACCAGGAGGCGTCCTGCACGGTGGTGAAGTCGACCTCGCCGCGCAGCGTCGCCACCGCGTAGCCGATGATCACGCCGACGAGGATCGCGAGGCGGCCCAGGATTCCGCGGAACAGCACCGTGGTCAGGATGATCGCGAACAGTGTGACCAGCGCCGTGATGGGCGCCGCGCGGAAGCCGCTGGTGCAGGTCTCGACGATCTCGCCGTCCACCACGGACTGGTTGCAGGTGCCCCAGGCCACCGGGGCCAGGTTGAGCCCGATGAGCGCCACGATCGAGCCGGTGACCACCGGCGGCATCACCTTCTCGATCCAGTGCGCCCCCGCGACGTGCACCACCAGGCCGATGGCCGCGAGCAGGAGGCCGGTGACGACCACCCCGCCGAGCGCCACGGACTCCCCGCCGGAGGCGGTGGCCGCTGTGATGGGCGCGATGAAGGCGAAGCTCGACCCGAGGTAGCTGGGCAGCTTGTTGCCTGTGATGACCAGGAAGAGGACGGTGCCGATCGCCGAGAAGAACAGCGTCGTCGCGGGCGACAGGCCCGTGATGATCGGCACCAGGAACGTGGAGCCGAACATCGCCACGACGTGCTGCATCCCGATGCCGATGGTGCGCGGCCACGTCAGTCGCTCGTCGGGCGAGACGACCTCGCCCGGGCGGACCGTGCGCCCATCGCCGTGCACACGCCAACCGAGACTGCTCACGAACGGGACTCCTTCAGTTGTGTGGTCGGATCAGCCCCCTCGGCCTCTGGCCGCGACCCGTCCAGAGAGTAGCGACCCGACGTGAATGCCCATGCGTCGTTCCACCCGCGCCGGACCCGCGTGCTGGCATGATCGAGCACCGCGGCTTTTCGCGTTTTATCGCATTGTTTGCGCCGTCATGATCCACACGGAGGTTCCGCTGAGCACCGGCCGTCGTCTGCTGCGCTCCCGTGCGGCGCTGTGGACCGCGTTCGTCGTGGTGCACGCCTGGGTCGCGTTCGCGGGGACCGCGCTGCAAGGGCGCTCGTTCTTCAACGACGTGGAGCTCTACCGGCAGTGGATGCAGGCGGGCTTCGAGCAGGGCGCCTGGCCGGTGCTGTCGGGCGACTGGGTGTACCCGGCCGGCGCGCTCGCTCCCATGGCCGTGGCCGCCCTGGTCACCACGACCAGCACCTGGGGCTATCAGGTGGCCTGGGTGCTCCTGGTCACGGCGCTCGACGGGCTGGCCATCGCGGCGCTGCTGCGGGCCCGCACCGCGGACGGCTCGCCTCCGCCGGTGGACCCGGTGCGCGGAGCCTGGTGGTGGCTGGCGTTCATCGCCGGCCTGGGGCCGGTGGCGGTCGGCCGACTCGACCCGATCGTGGCGCCAGTGGTGGTCGTCGCACTGCTGGTGGCGGCCCGGCGCCCCCGGGTCGCATCGGCGCTGCTGACCGCGGGCGCGTGGATCAAGGTGGCGCCCGGCGCGATCCTGCTGCCGCTGGTCCTGGCGGTGCGACGGCCGTGGCGCGACGTGGTGCTGCCCGCGGCCCTGGTGTGCGCGGTGGTGGCGGGGGCGGTGGCGCTGGGCGGCGGGCTCGAGCACCTGACCAGCTTCCTCACCCAACAGGGCTCCCGTGGCCTGCAGATCGAGTCGGTGGGCGCGACCCCGTGGGTGCTCGTCGGGCTGTTCTCCCCCGCGGTGAGCCGCTACCTCAACGTCGAGCTGATCACCTGGGAGGTCAGCGCCCCCGGGACGGCCCTGGCGGCGGACGCGCTCGGCGCGCTGCTACCGCTCGGGCTGGCCGCGGCGGTCGTCCTGCTGTGGTGGGCCCACCTGCGCGGCCACCCCGAGAGGCGGTGGGCGAGCTCCGAGGAGTTCGTGCTGCGCGGCGCACTGCTCGTGACGACCTTGCTCATCGTGCTCAACAAGGTGGGCTCACCGCAGTTCATCGGGTGGCTCGCGCCGCCCGTCGCCGTGGCGCTCAGTCTGGGACTGCCGCGCTGGCGACGGGCCGCGTGGTGGGTGCTCGGCCTGGCGGTGCTCACCCAGGTCGTGTACCCGCTGCGCTACAACGACGTGCTGCTGGGCCTGCCACTGGGCACGCTCGCGCTGGTGGTGCGCAACGTGCTGCTGGTGGTGCTCCTGGCCAGCACGGCGCGCGGCCTCCTGCGCACGGCCCGTCAGCCGCCCGAGCCGGGACCCTTCCCCGACGCCGCCGACGCGACGAACGCCAACAGGTAGGCGCGCGAGCTCCCGTCGTCGATGGCCGTCTCGGAGACCTCCCCGGCCACCTGCCAGGCCTCCTCGGCGTGTTCCTCGCCGGCCATGGCCAGGTACATCAGCAGGTAGTCCCCGAACTTCACGTCGAACCCGGCGGGCGTCGCCTCGGCCACCTGCGCGGTGATCCGATCGGCCCGGGCGGCGGCGTCCGCGTCGCCCTGCACCAGGTAGCCCGCGACCGGGCTCATGGGGATGAGCTGGATGGCGAGCATCGCGGCCGGGTCAGGGCTGAACCACGTGGCGTAGTCCCGCTTCCCGCCCCAGTTGAGCGCCATCACCTGGTGGTCGAAGCCCTCGTACACCGGGTCGTCCAGATCCAGGGAGGTCCAGTAGGCGCGGGTCGACGCCGCCTCGGTCGAGGCCAGCCAGGTGGCCTGCACGCCGAGGTCGTCCTGCCCGGACGCGGCCGCCCACAGGCCCAGCCCGTTCCAGGCGGTCACCGCCTCCGAGCTCGACTCCTGGTTGTTGCCGTCCGCGAACGGCGACGGGCCGGAGGCCCACGCGTGGCCGGCGTAGACGTCGAAGGCACGCAGCTGCGGGAACCACTCGGTCCCCTCGGCCGCGGCGACGTCCTGCGCGAGCAGGTCCAGCACAGGCGCCAGCTCCGCGGCGAGGGCAGGGTCCTCCGCGGCAAGCAGTCCGGCCGTGGCCAGGAAGTACCCGTAGTGGAAGTGGTGGTCGTTGAACTCCTCCGACCCGAAGGAGGGGGTGAGGCCGACGACGCCCCGCGCCTTCTCGTCGTATACGAAGCACCGGGCGTCGCGGCGGGCGCAGCCGTCCGGCTCCGCCCACTCGCGCAGCGCCGTCAGGGTCTTCTCCCGGAGCGGCGCCACGACGTCCGCGGCGCCGAGCTGGCTGCCCAGGGTCACCAGCGTGGCCGCGCGGTACAGCGACTTGCCCCCGAAGTAGGTGTCGGAGGGGAACGGCGGCGTGCTGGCGACATCGGCGGCGATCTGCTCGATGATCGCGGTGCGACGGTCGTCGGGCACGGCGCCCAGGTCCAGCTCGGCGGCCGTCTCCACCACCGGCGCCCACGACGTGAGCCGGGATCCCGCGCACAGCTCGAGGACGCCGTAGACGCTCGGGTACGTGCCGAGGTTGCACGCTCCTCTGGCCGGCTGCTCGCCCTGCCGGTGGTGCGGCATGAGCGCGTGCGCCGTCGGCCCGCCGTCCGCGGTGCGGTACCCGATCGTGGTGCGCGCGATCCCGTCGCCCACGCCGTACGTGACCTCCGAGCCCACCACCGGGTCCACGGCCGCGAGCGCCAGGGTCTCGAGGCCGCCGGACGGCAGGTCGTCGGGGACGGGGAACCAGGTGGCGGCCTGTCCCGCGCTGAGCCGCAGGCTCGTGCTGGCCAGGGCGCCGTTCGGCGCGCTGAGCATCCACTCGGCCCCGCGGGCGGTGCTCGAGGCCAGGCCATCAGAGGCCGCGGTGAAGGCTGCGCCGAGGGTGAGTGTCGACTCGGCGACGGCGGTGTAGGAGATGAACGGGGAGCCCTGCGCGAGGACGACCCGGCCCAGGACGCGGTCGGCGTCGTCGAGCAGCTCGATCGTGACGGTGACCGCGTCGTAGGCGCTGACGCGCGCGTGGCTCGCGCCGACGTCGACGCTCACGTCGGGGACGTGCCCGCCGATGATGAGCCGCTCGCTCGTCTCGGGCTGCGGCAGGCCGATGTCGAAGCCAGACGCGGTCAGGGCGAAGGAGGTCGGCAGTGGGAAGACCGGCTGCGGCTGCTCGCCGAACACGAGGCCGCTGAACCAGCGGTTGGTGGGCGGCGTGAGGCCGTCGGCCAGGCGCGCCGGGTCGAGCCGCGCGGCGTCGGCGTGCTGGACGCCGGCAACCAGGGCGGCGGGGTCGACCGTCGGCAGGGTGGCGTCCGGCGGGCCGGGCTGGTCGGAGCCGTCCACGTGCACCCCTCCGTCGAGGGCGTCGGTGGCGCCGTCCTTCGAGCCGCTGAACACCATGGCGGCGGTCACGACCACGGCACCGGCGGCCGTCACCGCGATCGCCGTCGTGAGCCCACGGCGGCGGTCCATCACAGGCCCACCTCGCGCAGGTACTCCTTGACGGCCTCGACGGCCTGGGTGACCACGCCGTCGTTGCGCAGCGCGAGTTCCGCGGTGACGGGGGTGCCTGCGGCGACCAGCCCGTTCGCGTCGCCCTTGACGAGCTCGTCGCTGCGCACCTTGACCACTGCCTGCGCCTGGCTCGCGACGGTCTGCACGGAGACCTCGTCCACGTGCCCGGCGATGCGCTGCTGGTTGGGCAGGATGATGGTGACCACGGCCGAGTCCTCGACGCGGGCGTAGTCCTTGGCGGTCAGCGTGTACTCGGCCTGCACGTAGAGGCTGTCGGCCTTCTCCACGACGGCCAGGTCGCCGATGGCCTCGACGAAGGTGCCCCGCTCGGCCTTGAGGCTCACGATCGTGCCGGGCCCGGTGGCCTTGACCACCAGCCGGCCCTCCGCGTCGACGGCGCTCGCCGCCGTCTCGGTGGGCGCGAAGCCGATCTCGGTGTCGTGCCGCAGGGCCGCGCTGTCGATGACGAACAGCGCGTCGCCCTCCGCGACGACGTCGCCAGGCTCCACGAGCTGGTCGACGACCAGCCCGGCGTATGGGGAGCCGACGTGGTAGGTCAGAGCGGCGATCTGCGCGGACGAGCTGCCTGCCCGGCCCTTGCGCTCGTTGAGCTGGTAGGTGAACGCCCCGGTCAGGGCCACGACGACGACGAGCCCGAGGGTCAGGCGTAGGCGGTTGCTCCAGGTCATGCGGCACCTCCGGAGGTCAGAACGGCGTCCCGGCGCGACTGGCGCTGCTCACGCGCGGCGGTCACGACGAAGGCGCCGAGGATCAGGGTGTTGGTGACGTTCCACGCGAGGGCCAGCGAGAGGGACCCGTTGCCGAAGTCCTTCCACGCGCCCACCACGGACGTCAGCAGCAGGAACACGAAGAACAGCACCTGCGGCATCATGAAGTTGAACGGGGAGGCGGCCCGGCCCAGGCTGCCGGTGACGTGCCACTGCTGCTCGCGGCGGAAGAACGCGTTGACGAGGGCGCGGACGTAGATCGGGAACGACACTGTGGCCAGCATCAGCGTCTCCCAGCGGAACGACCCGAGCGTGTAGAACGCCACCACGATCTGCATGACGTAGAAGCCCGCGTAGGCCAGCGCCCAGGTGAGCGGCGACATGTGCAGCTGCATGGGGGTCAGGCCGAAGTACACCTGCAGCGGCGGCACGAGCAGCAGCAGCAGGGGCGCGATGCCCGTCAGGTAGTGCGTGGACGTGACCCAGTACTGCAGCCGCTGGTCGAGGTTGAGGTTGCGCTTCTTGGACAGCGGGTTGTGGGTGAACATGATCTCGAACCCACCGGTCGCCCAGCGCAGCTGCTGCTTGGTGTAGGCCTCGATCGTCTCGGGGGTGTCCCCCACGGCGAGCGCCATCGGGATGTAGATCGAGCGCCAGCCCGCCTCGTGCAGCCGCAGCGACGTCCACACGTCCTCCGACTTGGAGTCCGAGTACATGCCGCCCACGTCGAGGATGGCGGTGCGCCGGAAGATGACGTTGGTGCCGACGCAGAACGCCGAGTTGAACTTGTTCCGGCCCGGCTGGATGTACCGGTAGAAGACGGCCTGCATGTACCCGGCGCCGCGGGAGATGAGGTTGTGCAGGTTGCCGTAGGTCTGCGGGGTCTGCACGAACGCGACGTCCGCCGTCGCGAAGAACGGCACGGTCTCGTGCAGGAACTCCGGCTCGGGCACGAAGTCGGCGTCGAAGATGACGAAGAACTCGCCGCGCGTGATGGTCAGCGCGTGGTTGACGTTCCCGGCCTTGGCGCCGTTCTTGCTGAGCCGGCGCACGTACCGGGCGCCGAGCTCGGCGGCGAGGTCGCGCACCTCGTCGGAGCGGCCGTCGTCGAGCACCCAGGTGATGTGCTCGCCGTGCATGGCCAGTGCCGCGGTGACGGTGCGGCGGATGGTGGCCAGGTCCTCGCCGTAGGTGGTGATGAACACGTCGATGCCCACGGGGCGCCCGTTGAGGTGCATCGTCCATTGGTTCGGCGTGGACTCGGCGCCGGTCCGCAGGATGCGCGCGGTGTCGTACAGCGAGTCCTGGGCGTGGTGGAAGGCGAAGCCGCGGGGGTTGTGCCCGCTGGACAGCATCGTCCAGAGCGACAGCAGCGCGTGGGTGACCAGGACCGCCTCGGCGAGCATGACCATCGACCAGGGCAGCCAGTCACCGCGGTTGGCGGGGTTGAGCAGGAAGTACGCGTAGAGGATGACCCCCGCGCACGCCATTGCCACCAGCAGCATGAACGACGGCGAGTGGGCGGCCTCGTTCTCCGGCGTGCGGACGGGACGGCTCTGCGGCACGTCGGTGGCGCGCGGCTCTGTCAGGAGCCGGTCGAACGTCGTTGCTGCCATGTGGTCTCCCCACGTCGGGCCGATGCGGAGGCGGCGGGTCAGGGACCCGTCACCGAGTGCGGCGGCGACGTTGGCGACCGAGGTCACCTGGGGAGACAGCGCCCTGTGCTTGCGGCACAAATGCGACACATCGCCCCTGGTGGGTACAGACAGAACGTAACAGCGATGGGCGACTTGTCTAGTCCTGCACGGTATGCCTCACACGTGCGGCGGCGCGGCCAAGCCGGTGACGCGGGGTGAAATCAGCGGCGTCTTCGCAGGTCACAGGCCCACAAGCCGGACATCGCCCCTGATCTGCAGTCATCCCATGAGAATCTTGGCATTCGAGACCTACCAGGCGGTCGAGGTCTGCGCGGGCGCAGACGACGCAGCCCTCCCCGGCTCGCCAGGAAGGGCTGCGTTCACACCGCGGAGAGGTCAGCCGAGCTGGGGCAGCACCTCGTGCGCGATGAGCTCGAGCTGGTCGAGGTCGTGCAGGTCCAGGACCTGGAAGTACACGCGCGAGACGCCCAGTTCTGCGAGCGCCCCGATCCGGTCCACGACGGCGGACGGGGTGCCCGCCAGGCCCACCGAGCGGACCTCGATCGGGTCACGGCCGATCGCCGCCGCCCGGCGGTCGACCTCCGCGTCGTCACGCCCGACGCACGACACCAGGGCCACCGACATCACGAGCGAGGCCGGGTCCCGGCCGATGTCGCGGCACGCCGCGCGCACCCGCTCGAGCTTGGGCTCGACGTCCGCCAGCTCCGGGAACGCCAGGTTGAACTCGGCCGCGTACCGGGCCGCCATGGCCGGGGTGCGCTTGGGCCCGTGGCCGCCAACGATGATCGGCACCCCCGCGCGCGCCGGGTCGAGCGGGGAGGCCTGGACCGGCTTCGGCAGCGCCGGCGAGTCGGTGAGCGTGTAGTGCTGCCCAGCGTGGGAGTACCGCTCGCCCACCGGCGTCCCCCACAGCCCAGTGACGACCTCGAGCTGCTCCTCGAGCCGCCCGATCCGCTTCTCCGGGTACGGGATGCCGTACGCGGTGTGCTCGGCCTCGAACCAGCCGGCGCCGAGGCCCAGCTCCACGCGCCCGCCCGACATCTCGTCGACCTGCGCCACCTGGATGGCCAGGATGCCCGGCGGCCGGAAGGTGACCGGCGAGACGAGGGTGCCGAGCCGGATCCGCCGGGTGTCCCGCGCGAGGCCGGCCAGCGTCGTCCACGCGTCGGTGGGGCCGGGCAGGCCGTCGCCCTCCCCCATCCGCAGGTAGTGGTCGGAGCGGAAGAAGCCGTCGAAGCCGAGGTCCTCGGTGGCGGTGGCGACGGCCAGCAGGTCCGCGTAGGACGCGCCCTGCTGCGGTTCGGTGAAGATTCTGACGTCCATGCTCGTAACCCTGCCATCTCCCGCCGGGCGACCGCCGACCGGGCACGCGAGGGGTCCGTCACGTCCGACGGGTAGCGTGCGCCGGGTGAGATCGATCCGATGGGCCAGCCTGGCGACGGTCGCGGGCTGCGGGCTGGTGCTGGTGGTCTGCGCGGTGGCCGCGCTGCGCGGGCGGCCGTGGGCGTGGGCCCCCGGGCTGGTGGCGGCGGCTGTCGGCCTGCGGGAGCTGCGGGCTCTCCAACGCGGCCTGCGCTGAGGGTCCCACCGGCCGTCCAGGCTGCGGGACTACGCTCGCCGGGTGCAGGAGAATCAGGGACACGTGTCGTCGATCATCGAGCTTCGAGACGACTTCACCCGGTTCATGCTGGCGTACCGCTTCGGGCTCGACGAGGTGATGACCAAGCTCACCATCCTGCGTGACGAGTTCAAGTACGCGCGCAGCTACAACCCGATCGAGCACGTCAGCTCGCGGCTCAAGTCGCCGGACAGCATCCTGCAGAAGGCGCACCGCAAGGGCATCCCGCTGACCCTCGAGGACATCAAGGCGCAGATGTTCGACATCGCGGGCGTCCGCGTGACGTGCGCGTTCCAGTCGGACATCCACCGGATCCGCGACCTGCTCGTCGGGCAGCAGGACCTCACCCTGCTGGCCGAGCGCGACTACATCACCCAGCCCAAGCCCAACGGGTACAAGAGCCTGCACCTCATCGTCCAGGTGCCAGTGTTCATGTCTGACCGGGTCGAGCCCGTCACTGTGGAGATCCAGATCCGCACCATCGCGATGGACTTCTGGGCGAGCCTCGAGCACAAGATCTACTACAAGTACGGCAAGGAGATCCCCGCCTCGCTGCTCGCCGAGCTCAAGGACGCCGCCGACGTCGCGGACGCGCTCGACGTCAAGATGGAGCACCTGCACAACGCGGTGCTGGCGATCAAGGGCAGCACGGGGGCCGACGCGTCCGCGGACATGCAAGGGCTCATCCCGTCGCAGGACCTCCTCGAGGCCTTCCTGAGGTCTCGAGGCCCCGAGCAGGCGCCCGACGTCGACGGACCCGACGCGGGCTGAGCCCGATTAGCCGCATCCCTCCTGGTCCCTCCGGGAACGCGGCCCGGCCCTCGTCCCCGCGCCTCCTGACACGCCCGGCAACCCGCCCGCCGAACCCGGGGCCGCGTGGCAAGGTGGCCTGATGCCGGACGCCCGAGGCTCTGCCGCCGACGTGCTCGCGGTCAACGACTGGCGCCGCCGCACCGCCGAGCTGTACGCCGACGTCCGCCGCGTCGCCGCCGACGACCCTGCCGCCGCCCACGCCCTGTGGGTCGAGCGGCGCGACGCGTTGTTCGGCGACCACCCCGCCTCGCCGCTGCTTCCTGAGGCGCGCGCGGCGTTCCGCGGTCTGCCCGTGGCCCCGTACGACCCGGCGTTCCGCTTCGAGGCGCGGGTGCGCGCCGCCCCGACCCAGCGCCTGGACGTCGCCACCGGCACGGACGGCGTCGTGCCGTTCGAACGGATCGGCCGCGCGACGCTCCCCGGCCTGGGCACGCTGTCCGTGTGGGCCTTGCGGGCGTACGCCGGCGGGGTCTTCCTGCCGGTCAAGGACGCGCTGGCCGGGCGCACGGGCGGCACCTACGGCGGCGGGCGGTACGTCCTCGACACGATCAAGGGCGCGGACCTGGGCACCAGCGGCGACGACGGCCGCGGGCCGCTGGTGATCGACCTGAACTTCGCCTACAACCCGTCCTGCGCGTATGACCCCGACTGGGCGTGCCCGCTGGCCACGCGCGGCAACGTCGTGGAGGGCGAGACGCCGGTCGGCGAGCTCGCGCCCGGACCCGAGCTGCTGCCGCGCGACTGAGCGGGCGTCAGCGCTGGCAGGACGGGCAGCGGTACAGCTTGCGCCCCGCCATGTCCTCCACCACGACGGGGGCGCCGCACACCCGGCACGGCAGGCCCGCACGCCCGTAGACCCAGTGCCGCTCGGACCGGTCGGCCAGCGCCCGCGCCCGCCCCGCCTCGTCGAGGTCCTCCCGAGTGAGCATGACGCCTGTGCGGATGCCGTCGGCGAGCAGCACGGCCCAATCGTCCCAGAGCGCCCGCGCTGCCTCGACCGGAACCTGGCGGCCCGGCGTCCAGGGGTCCAGCCGGGCGCGGAAGAGCATCTCTGCCCGGTAGATGTTGCCGATGCCGGCCATCACCGACTGGTCCATCAGCAGCTGCCCGATGGGCACGGCCCGGCGGGTGAGGCGCCGTGCGACCTCGGCGCCAGCGGCCTCCAGGTCCTCCTCGGTGGCCGGGTCCAGGCCTAGGCGCGCCACGGCCGCGGCCGCCGACTCCGGGTCGAGCACCTCGCAGGCGGTGGGGCCGCGCAGGTCCGCGACGCTCGCGCCGGTGGCGAGCCGCACCCGGACCTGGCCCACGGGCTCCGGCGGGAACGGCTCCTCGGCGCCTGCGGCCCCGCGCTCCTGCTCGTCCTCGCCCATCCGCACGGCGCGGCGCAGCCGCGGGGCGCCCATGCTGCCCAGCGCGGCCATGCCCTCGGTGATGGGCGAGATCCGCCCGAAGAAGTCCCAGGCGCCGTAGAGGCCCAGGTGCACGCGCAGCACCAGCCCGCCGTCGAACTCGAGGAAGAGCTGCTTGCCGACTGCCCGGGAGCCGGTCAGCACGCGGCCGTCGATCAGCGCGGCGCCCGCGGCGAACCTGCCCTGCGGGGAGCTGACGGCCAGCGCGTGACCGACGAAGTCACGACGGAACTGCCGCGCGACGCGGTGGACGGTATGACCCTCGGGCACGGCACACCACCCTATGACCCGGATGGGCGCACGCCTTCCGCGAGAAGTGACATATGGTCGATATCGGGCGTGGCGGGAGGGGGCGTGGATGCGCGGACGGCTGCCTGGTCTGGATCTCTTGCGCGGGCTGGCCGTGCTCCTCGTCCTGTTGAACCACGCCCATCCACTCTTCGGGGGCGCCGGGGTGGTCGGCGTCACCATCTTCTTCGCGCTCAGCGGCTACCTGATCACCGGGGTGCTGGTCCGCGACATCTACCGCACCGGCGGCGTGCGGCTGGCGGTCTTCTACCGCAACCGCGCGCTGCGCCTCATCCCGGCGCTGCTGCTCTTCCTGCTCGCGTACGCCGTGGTCGAGGGCGTGTTCGACCTCCTCGGGGAGCGGGACCTGGTCCCGCAGAGCGTGGCGGTGGCCCTCACCTACACGACCAACATCCCCGGCATCCCGTCCGGCAGCGGCAGCCTGTACCACCTGTGGACGCTGGCCACCGAGGAGCAGTTCTACGTGCTGTGGCCCCTGGTGCTGCTCTTCGGTTTCCGCCGCGTGGGGCTCCGCCGCGTCGTGGGGCTGGTCGCGGTGGGGGTGGTGATGATGTGCGTGCTGACCATCAAGCTGACCGAGCCCGACGTGGCCCGGGTCTACGCCCTGCCCTCCTCGTGGTGGCTGACCATCATGATCGGCTCGGTGGCGTACCTGGGCCGCGAGGAGCTCGCCCGGGCGCTGCCCACCACCGCCGGGCGGCGGCGCGCGCTGCAGGTCGTGATGCTCACGGCCATCGCCGTGGTGGCGGCCATCCCGGGCCTCGCGCACTCCGCCGTCATGTACCTGCTGATCGCGCCCGGCGTCGCCCTCGCCACCGCCGTGCTCATCAACTACACGAGCCACTGGGAGGTCCTGCCCAGCCGGCTGCTGAGCCCGCTGCTCCAGCTCGGCACGATCTCGTACGCCGCCTACCTGTGGAACGCGGCGATCATGCGCTGGCTCGAGCCGATCGGCGGGCTGCTGCGCCCGGTGCTGATCGTGTCGCTGACCCTGGTGGCCGCGACCGCGAGCTGGTGGCTGGTGGAACGCCCCGTGCAGCGGCTCAGGGCTCGGCTGGATCATCAGCAGCCGGCGCTGCAGCACTGATCGACCCGGCGTCGCCCAGCACGCCCACCCAGGACTCGAGGGTCGCCCGGGCGCCCCGCTCCCGCAGCGAGGCGAGCGCCGCCGTGTAGGCGGCCACGAACCGCTCGTCGTCGACCAGGTCCCCGAACAGGTCGCGCTGCGCGAGGAACGCCGTGGGGTCCGCGTGCTGGCCCGCCGCCACCGCCATCAGCCGGTCCCGCAGGCGGTCGACCACCTCGATGGGCTCGCCCTGCTCGTCAACGCCCTCCGCGTAGCGGGCCCACGAGGCGAGGACCAGCGCGCACAGGGCAACGTCGCCGCCGGCCGCGAGCCGGCTCCTGGCCACCGGCACGATCCACTGGGGGATGCGGTCGGAGGTCTCCGCGCACAGCCGGGCCAAGGTGTCGCGGACCTCCTGGTTCGCGAACCGCTCGATCAGGGCGCGCTTGTAGTCGTCCACGTCGACACCGGGCACGGCGCCCAGCGTCGGCGTGGCCTCCAGGTCCATGTACTGGGCGAGGAACTGCGCGAACAGCGGGTCCTGGGCGACCTCGTGCGCGTACTCGTAACCGGCCAGGCGCCCCAGGTAGCACAGCGCCTGGTGGCCGCCGTTGAGCAGCCGCAGCTTCATCAGCTCGTACGGCTCGACGTCCGCCACGAGCTGGGCCCCGGCGTCCTCGAGCGGCGGGCGGCCCTGTCCGAAGTCGTCCTCGACGACCCACTGCTCGAACGGCTCGCACACCACCGGCCACGCGTCCTCGATGCCGAAGGCCTCCGCCACCAGCTCGCGGTCCGCGTCGGTGGTCGCCGGCGTGATGCGGTCCACCATGGAGTTCGGGAAGCGCACCTCCCGCTCCACCCAGTCGCCCAGACCGGGGTCGCGGAGCCGGGCGTACGCCACGAAGGAGCCGCGCGCCACGTCGCCGTTGCCCCGGATGTTGTCGCAGGACATCACGGTGAACGGCGGCAGCCCTCGCTCCCGGCGGCGGACCAGCGCCTCGGTGACCAGACCGAACACGGTGGACGGCGCCGCGCCGGGCGCCAGGTCGGCCTGCACGGCCGGCTCGTCGGCCTGGAACTCGCCCGTCACCGGGTGGACGTTGTACCCGCCCTCGGTGATGGTCAGGGAGACGATCCGCGTGACGGGCGCCGCCATCTGCACGATCACGGCCTCGGGGTCGTCGGGCGCGAGCAAGTACGCGACGAGGGAGCCGATGACCCTCGCCTCGAGGGTCCCGTCGGGGTGCTTGACCACCAGCGTGTACAGCCCGTCCTGCCGGTCCAGCGCGTCCTTCATCCGCTGGTCGCCCGGCAGGACACCCACTCCGCACACCCCCCAGTCGAGCGCCTCGCCCTGGTTCATCAGGCGGTCCAGGTACATCGCCTGGTGGGCGCGATGGAACCCGCCCACGCCGATGTGGACGATGGACGGCGCGACGGCGCGCCGGTCGTAGCGCGGCACGGCGACGGCCGAGGGGAGGGATCCGAGCGTCGACGCGTTCAACTGGGTCATCGAGGTCCCCCGCTCCCGGACGACGGGGCGCCCGGCACGGCTGACGGGCTCGAGCAGCGTCGGCATGGGCTCGAGCTGGACGCCCCGCCGCACCGCGCTCACGTCAGGGCCCCCATCGCGAGGTCGTGCGCCGTCCGTCCAGGCGCCTGCGCCGCGCGGATCCGCTGGGTGTGATGGGTCGTCCTCATCGATGTGCCGCCCCTCGCATGCGCGTGTCCAACACGTCGACTCTGACGCGTCAGCGGCCCGTCCCCGCCGCGTGCCCCGAGGGCGCCCCGCATGACGTCCCTGTCGTGCGCGGCGCGGAGATGCAGTGCCCGGGGCCGTTTGCCGGGAGGGCTGGCCTCACAGTCGCACAGTCCCGTGGCGTCGGCCAAGCGAGCAGTCGACGAGCCGACGGCGACGGCCATTCAGCCTCAGTCGCTACTGTGGCAAGTCTCATTCCCGAGCGCGCGAGGTGCCCGATGTACGTCGTCCACAACCGACTCGATGTGAAGCCCGAGGAGGCCGCCGACTTCGAGAGGACGTTCGCGACCAGCATGCGCGCGACACTCGCGGGGGTGCCCGGGCTGCGCCGGAGCCTGCTGATGCGCCCCACCCAGCCGGGCGTCCCGTACGTCTCGACGATGGAGTTCGACGACCAGGAGTCCTTCCGCGCCTGGATGCGCTCGGACTCGTTCAAGGCCGCGCACGCGGACACCGGCGCCACCGGCATGCAGGCGCCGAGCGGCATCGAGCTGTTCGACGTGCTCGAGGACGTCGTCTCCTGACACCGAGCCGCTGACCGGGCGGCGAACAGCCGATGAGTTCGGGCCTGCGGACGGGTCTGCCACTGTGACCCGTCCGTCACGTCCCGAGGAGCGATCATGGCCGTCCGTCTGAACCCCTACCTCAACTTCCAGGACTCGGCCCGCGAGGCGATGGAGTTCTACCAGTCCGTGTTCGGCGGCGAGCTGGAGACCAGCACGTTCGCCGAATTCCAGATGAGCGAGAACCCGGCGGACGCCGACAAGATCATGCACTCGATGCTCACCACCGACATCGGCCTGGTGCTGATGGCCTCGGACATCCCGGCCGCGATGCAAGGATCCGACCCGGGCGCCGGCCCGGGCGCCACGATCTCGCTCAGCGGCGGCCCGGAGGACGACGACGCGCTGCGCGGCTACTGGGCCCAGCTGGTCGAGGGCGGCGCCGTCACCGAGCCGCTCGCAGTCGCGCCGTGGGGCGACGCCTTCGGGATGTGCACGGACCGGTTCGGGGTGGGCTGGATGGTGAACATCGCCGGGCCAGGGGCCTCCTGACGCTGCGGACCTGACCTGCGGGCTCAGGCCCGCAGGCGGGCGTCCTCCAGGTAGTGCAGCACCGCGGTGACCCGGCGGTCCGCCATGTCGGTGGGCGCCAGGTCGAGTTTCGCGAAGATGCTGCGGATGTGCTTGTGCACGGCGCCCTCGGTCACGAACAGGCGCGCCGCGATGGCGGAGTTGCCCAGGCCCTCCGCCATCGCGGCGAGCACCTCCCGCTCGCGCGGGCTGAGCCTGTCCAGCCTGCCGTCCGAGCGGGTCCGCGCGAAGAGCTGGGCGACGACCTCGGGGTCGATCGCGGTGCCGCCGGAGGCCACGCGGTGCAGCGCGTCGAGGAACTCCTCGACGCGCCCGACCCGCTCCTTGAGCAGGTAGCCCAGGCCTGCGCTGCCGTTCGCGAGCAGCTCGGTGGCGAACGCCTCCTCGACGTAGGCCGAGAGCACGAGCACCGCGAGTCCAGGCTGCAACCGGCGCGCCTCGACCGCCGCGACGATCCCCTCGTTGGTGTGCGTGGGCGGCATCCGCACGTCCACGATCGCGATGTCGGGCACGTGCTCCGCGACGGCGGCCAGCAGCTCGGCGGGGTCGCCCGCGGTCGCCACCACGTCGAGCCCTTCGGCGCGCAGCAGCAGCGCCAGGCCCTCACGCAGCAGGGCGTCGTCCTCGGCGATCACAATCCGCACGGCAGCGTCACCTCCAGGGTCGTGGGCCCGCCGACCGGGCTGGTCAACGTGAAGATCCCGTCGTGCGCCTGCACACGCCGCCGGATGCCGGCGAGGCCGCTCCCGCCGCCCGTCCGGTCGCGCTCCCCGGCGGCGCGCTCTGCGGCGCCGCCCATCCCGTCGTCCTGCACGGTGACCTCCAACCGGTCGTTGTCTCGGCGCACGGTCACCACGGAGCTCTGGGCGCCGCTGTGCCGCACCACGTTCGTCAGTGCCTCCGCGACCACGAAGTACGCGGTGGCCTCGACCGACGCCGCGCATCGTCCGATGTCGGCGATGTCGAGCCTGCACGGCACCGGGCTGGTCGCCGCGAGCCCGGACAGCGCGTCGCCCAGCGTCCGGTCCTCGAGCACCGCGGGCAGGATGCTCCGGGCCACGGCGCGCAGCTCGGCGAGCGCCTGCTCGGCGGCGTCCTGCGCGCGCTCGAGCAGCGGGCCGGCGGCGGCGGGGTCGCGCAGGAGCGCGCGCTGCGCGGCGCCGAGGAGCACGGACACGGCGACGATCCGGTTCTGGGTGCCGTCATGCAGGGAGCGCTCGATGCGTCGCAGCTCGGCCGCGTGGGCGTCCAGCGCGCCGGCGCGCGTCGCGGTGAGCTCGGCGACCCGCAGGGCCAGGTCCGTGCCGGGGCGCGGGCCCAGCAGGCGGCGGCCAGGCCAGGCCTGCAGGCGCGCCATGGGCGGCTCGAGCCCCACGGCGACCGCCACCCAGGCGAAGCCCGCCAGGGTCACGGCGATGGCGCCGGGCCAGGTCTCCACCACCCACCCGCTGAACGACGGCTGGCGCAGCTCCTCGGGCACCGCCATCCACCAGAGCGCGAACGTGGCGTCCCGGGCCGCGTTGAGCGGCAACGTCAGCGCGATCGCGCCGAGCGCCAGGCCCAGCGAGGCCGCGCACGGCAGCCAGGCCAGCTCGCGGCGGACCGACGAGTCCCGGAAGGCGTCGCGCAGCCCGTCCGGCAGCGGCGCGGGCCCCAGGACCACCGGGCCGATCTGGGACAGTCGCGAGCGCTCCCGGTCGGCGACGACGCGGACGGCCCGCAGCGCGGCGGGCAGCATCCAGAACCCGACGCCCACGACGCAGGCGGCCGCGCTCACCGCCACCCACAGCAGCGCGACCAGCGCCAGCACCGAGGTGCCGAAGCCGCCCACGAGCTGCTCGATCGCGTCGATGGTGCGCCCCGCGATCCCGGCCCGGCGTTGCGCGGGCGGACGCGTGACCACCAGGTCGGCGTCTGCCGTGTGCGTGTCCACGTCGAGTGACCCTAGGCGACGGGCGCACAGGGCCGCAGGCCTTCGCGGCGAGATGGCGACGACGCGGCGAAGAAGTACAGCCTGCTACACCCCAGGTCGGGCGCTGGCGGGATCGTCGCGGGGGTACCCCGATTCGTAGCGTTGAGGGTGTCCGGAAGACCCCCCGAGCTGGGAGCGTGCCATGTCCGACCCCTACCGCCTGCCTGGCGCCTCCGATGCGCCCTCCGACCCGATCCTGCGCCGCCCCGCGGCAGCCGACCAGCCCGCAGGGGCCGAGCGTGCCCACCGCGATGGGCAGCGCGCCGTGCTGTGGGCCCTGCTGGTGCTGACCGCCGTCGCCAACTCGGTGACGTCGGCCATGGCCGTGCCGATGGGCATCAGCCTGGCCCTGGGCGCCCTCAGCCTGGCGTGCGTCACCGCGCTGGTCGTCTCGCACGTCCGCCAGGGGCGGTCATGAGCGGGGTCGCGGCGGGCCGCCCCCCGGCTCCCGGCTCGCGCGCCGGGTCCACCGCCGGCTCCCTCGCCGCGGCAGCGGCGCCCGCGGTGGCGCTGTCGAACGTCAGCAAGGTCTACGCCGGCGGGGTGCGCGCCCTCGACGACGTGACCCTGACCGTCGAGCGCGGCACGTTCGTCGCCGTGATGGGCCCCTCCGGCTCCGGCAAGAGCACCCTGATGCACTGCGCGGCGGGCCTGGACACGCCGACCTCGGGGCGCGCCGCGATCGGCGGCATCGACATGGCGCCGCTGGACGAGACCGCGCGCACCGAGCTGCGGCGCACGCACGTCGGGTTCGTCTTCCAGTCCTACAACCTGGTGCCGTCCCTGACCGTGATGGACAACATCACGCTGCCCCTGCGCCTCGCGGGCGCCAAGCCCGACATGGCGTGGCTGCAGACCTTGATCGAGCGCGTCGGCCTCACCGACCGGCTCGCCCACCGGCCCGGCGAGCTGTCGGGCGGCCAGCAGCAGCGCGCGGCCATAGCGCGGGCCCTCGCCGCCCGGCCGGAGGTCGTCTTCGGCGACGAGCCGACCGGCGCCCTCGACCTGCGCACCGGGCGCGAGGTGCTCGACCTGCTGCGCGACCTGGTGGACAACCTCGGGCAGACCGTCGTCATGGTCACGCACGACCCCGCCGCCGCCGCCCGCGCCGACCGGGTGGTGGTGATGGCTGACGGGCGTGTCGTCGACACCCTCGACTCCCCCACCGCCGCCCAGCTCGCGCACACGCTGACCACCGTGGAGGTGGGCTGAGATGCTGCACCTAGCGGTCCACATGGCCCGGCGCCGGGTCGCGGCGCTGCTGGCCGTCGCGTTCGCGGTGGTCGGCGGCACGGCCTTCATCACCGCCATCGGGGTGCTGGCCGAGTCGGGCGTGCGCTCCCACGTCGCCGTCGACCGCCTGGCCGTCGCCGAGGTGGTCGTCACCGCGAGGCAGTCGGTCGACCAGGAGGGCGACCTCGCGGTGGCCCTGCCCGAGCGCGCTCCGGTCCCCGCGGACGTGGTGGCCGAGCTGGCCGCGCTGCCCGGCGTGGTCGAGGCGGTCGGTGACGTCAGCTTCCCCGCCGCGGTGATCGGGCCCGACGGGCGGCTCGGCGAGGTGGGCGACCCCGCGACCGCCGGGCACGGGTGGTCCTCGACCGCGCTGCTCGACGGCGCGCCCGCCCAGGCTGACGCGGCCCCCGCGGTCGGAGAGGTCGCGCTCGGCGCGGGCCTGGCCGCCAGCGCGGGCGCACGGCCCGGCGACCAGGTCCAGGTCGTCGCCGCCGGCGCCACCCGCACGCACACGGTCGCCACCGTCATCCCCGACAGCGACGGCGGGGTGTACTTCGATGACACGACCGCCCTGGCGTTGGCCCGAGGGACCACGGCGGCAGGCTCCCAGCCCGCCGTCGACCTCGTCGCGCTGCGCGTCGAGCCCGGCGCCACCGAGCAGGTCGCCGACGCCGCCCGCGACCTGGTGCGCGACGCCGGCCTGGTCGTCTCGACGGGCGCCGCGCGCGGCGACGTCGAGAGCCCGCAGGCCGCCGCCGGTCGCAGCACGCTGCCCCTGATCGCGGGCTCGCTCAGCGGCGTCACGCTGCTGGTCATCGGCTTCATCGTCGCCGGGGCGCTCGCGGTCTCAATCAGCGCGCAGCGCCGCGACCTCGCGCTGCTCCGCGCCGTGGGCGCCACCCCGCGCCAGGTGCGGTCCCTCGCCGCGTGGCAGGCGACAGTCGTCTCGTGGGCCGCCATGGTCCCGGGCGTCGCGCTCGGGTACGTGGCAGCGGAGGCGTTCCGCGGGCTCATGGCCTCGATCGGGATCATCCCCGCCGGGCTTCCGCTGGTCGTCAGCCCTCTGCCTGGTCTTGCCGCCGTCCTGCTGCTCACCCTCGTGGTGCAGGTCGCCGCGCGATCCGCGTCCCGCCGCGCCTCCCGCCTGCCCGCCACGGAGGCGGTCGCCGAGTCGCGCACCGAGCCCCGCGTTCCCTCGCGGGCACGGGCGCTGACCGGCGTCGCGCTGATCGTCAGCTCCCTCGTGCTCTCGGTGGGGCCGGTGCTGTCCCGCACGGTGTTCGGGGCCGCCGGGGCCGCGATGGCCGGCATGGTCGCGGCCATCGGCCTGGCGCTGCTCGGGCCGCTCCTGGTGGGCGGGATCAGCCGCTGGATCGCCCGTCGGCTGCCCGCGCGGACCGCCGCGCACACCTGGCTCGCGGTCGCGAACAGCCACGGGTACGCGCTCCGGGTGGGCGCCGCGGTGAGCACCCTGGCCCTCGTGGTCGTCTTCACCCTGACCTACGCGTTCACCCAGACCACCACCCTCGCCGCCGCGGAGGGCGACCTGCGCGCAGCGACCACCGCGCAGGCGACGCTCAGCGCACCGGCCCTGGGCGGCCTGCCCGAGGACGTGGTCGCCGAGGTCCGCGACCTCCCGGGTGTCGAGGCCGCCGCCCCGTTCGGCGCCACCACCGTGCTGACCAGGACGACCTTCGTCGGCGAGACCACCCTCGAGAGCACGTCGGCGGCGGTCCTCACCCCCGACGCCGCGGGCGTGCTCGACCTCGACGTCCGCGACGGGGACCTCGCCGACCTCACCGGCAGCACCGTGGCGGTCGACGCGGGGACAGCGCGATCGCACCCGGTCGGGAGCACCCTGGACCTGGTCCTCGGGGACGGGACGCCGGTCCAGGCCCAGGTGGTCGCGGTGCACGGACGCGACCTCGCCTTCGGGCCCCTCGTGCTGGCCGCCGATCTGGCCGCCGGGCACGCCTTCGGCCTGGCGCAGAGCGTCCTGGTGCGCACCGACGGCTCCGCGCAGGCGTCCGAGGCGCTGGCGGAGTTCGCCGCAGGGCGCCCCGGCCTGCTGCTCGACGACACCAGCGCCGTCACGAACGGCGCGGAGCCCGCGGGTGGGGCCGCGACGGATAGGGAGGCCGCAGGCCCGGCCTCCGGGCTCGGCAGCGTGCCGCCGGAGCTGTGGATCAACATCGTGGTCCTGGGCGTGCTGCTGGGCTACCTGCTGCTCGGCGTCACGAACAAGCTCGTGGCCAGCACCCTCGAGCGCCGCACCGAGATCGCGACCCTGCAGCTCGCGGGCGCGACGCCTCGGCAGGTGCGGGCGATGATGCGCCGGGAGGCCGCGCTCGCGAGCGGCGTGGCGCTGGTGACCGGCGGCCTGCTGTCCGTGGTCCCCCTGGCGATGCTGGGCATCGGGTTCCTCGACCGTCCGCTGCCCGCGGGCCCGTGGTGGCTCGCGCCCGGGGTGGCGGTGCTGGTCGTGGTGATCGCCTTCGCCGCGATCGAGCTGCCCACCCGGCGGGCGTTGCGCACACCGCCGGCGCAGGCGCTCTCGGGGGCCGCGTAGCCGACGCGGTGACGGAGCGGCGCCGCGGTCTCACCGTGGCGCCGCTCCCACCTGGGGCTCCTCGTCGAAAACGTTGTCGAAACCTTCTGCCGGTCCCTAGGGTGTGCCCCACACGACTCAAAGCACTCGCAAAGGGGCGAACCGTGCATCGACTCGGCAGAACAAGAACACGCGTACTGGGACCTGTACTCCTCGCCGCTATCCTCGGGCTCGGCCCTGTGCCGGCGATGGCGGCGGAGGGCGACACCGAAGCTGTCCCGGGAGGCGCCGTGAATCCGACGACGACCCAGGTCACGACCGCACGGGGAACCGGGGCGGTGGCAGCCCTCACTTTCGACGACGGGCCCAACCCCGGGGAGACCGACGCGGTCCTCGACCTCTTGGCGGAGCACGGCGTCCCCGCCGTGTTCTGCGTGATCGGCCAGAACATCCAGGGCACGCGCGGCGCGGAGCTGCTGCGGCGCATCGTGGACGAGGGCCACACGCTGTGCAACCACACCACCAGCTACGCCGACATGGGCGCGTGGACCCCCGAGCAGGTCGAGGCCGACCTCACCGAGAACCTCGCCATCATCCGCGAGGCGCTCGGCGACCCGGACGCGCCGGTGCCGTACTTCCGGGCGCCCAACGGCAGTTGGGGCCAGACTGCCGAGGTCGCCGCGCGGCTCGGCATGCAGCCGCTCGGCCTGGGCAACACGATCGCCGACTGGGAGACGCAGGACGTCCCCACCCTCACCGCCAACCTCCGGGCCGCGATGCAGCCCGGCGCGGTGGTGCTGGCGCACGACGGCGGCGGTGACCGCACCGGCACCGTCGAGGCGGTCCGGACCGTCCTCGCGGAGCAGATCGCCGCGGGCTGGACGTTCACCCTCCCCGCGGAGCGCGGACCCGAGGGCGGCGGCGGAACCGGGACCACGATCCTCTCGAGCGACTTCGAGGACGGCCTGGCGCCGTGGACGGCACGCGGCGACGGAACGTCTCCCGCCGTGTCGCTCACCGACCAGGCAGCCCACAGCGGCACGCAGGCCGCCCTCGTCGACTCGCGGGGCGACACGTGGCACGGGCTCGGCACGGACGTCTCCGAGCTGTTCGACACCGGCGTGACCTACCACGTCTCCGCCTGGGTGACCCTCGCCGAAGGCGCCTCGCCCGACCCGGCCGAGCTGCGCGTCAGCGTGCAGCGCGACGTCGAGGGCACGTCCAGCTACGACACCGTCGGCTCCGCCACGGGAGTCACCGCCGGCGCATGGACGCAGATCTCGGCGGACTACACCATGGCGGCCGCCGACTCCGCGCTGCTGTACGTCGAGTCCGCCTCCGGGACGTCCTCGTTCCTGGTGGACGACGTCGTGATCACCCGCGACGCGGCGCCGCCCGTGCAGACGGACATCCCGTCCCTCCAGGACGAGCTGCCGTGGCCCATCGGCGTCGCGATCGACGAGCGCGAGACCGTCGGCCAGAGCGCGATCCTCGTCGACAAGCACTTCGACCAGATCACCGCCGAGAACGCGATGAAGCCCGAGTCCATCCAGCCGACCGAGGGCGAGTTCACCTTCGCCGAGGCCGACCGCCTGGTGGACGCCGCGCTCGCCAACGGCCAGCGCGTCTACGGCCACACCCTGGTGTGGCACAGCCAGACCCCCGACTGGTTCTTCCTCGACGAGGCCGGCCAGCCGCTCACCAGCTCCGCCGCTCACCAGACGGTGCTGCGGGAGCGCATGAAGACCCACATCGACACCGTCGCGGGCCACTACCGGGAGAAGTACGGCGAGTACGGGACCCCCGGGAACCCGATCGTCGCGTTCGACGTGGTCAACGAGGCCATCGCCGAGTCCGAGGGCGACGGGCTGCGCCGCAGCCGCTGGTTCGAGGTGCTCGGCGAGCAGTACCTCGACCTGGCGTTCGAGTACGCCAGCGACGCGTTCAACCGCGGCGTCACCGAGAACCCGCCCGTCACCCTGTTCCTCAACGACTACAACACCGAGCTGCCCGCCAAGCGCGCGGCGATGATCGCCGTGGCGCAGCGGCTGCTCGACCGCGGGGCGCCGATCGCCGGCCTGGGCCACCAGTTCCACGTGAGCCTGGTCCAGCCCGTCGCCCAGCTCCGCGCCAGCATCGACGCCTTCGCCGAGCTGGGCCTGGTGCAGGCCGTCACCGAGCTCGACGTGCAGATCGACGGCACGGTCACGCAGGAGCGGCTCGTGCAGCAGGGCTACTACTACGCCGACGTCTTCGACATGCTGCGGGACTACCCGGACCTGTTCGCGGTGACGGTGTGGGGCCCGTACGACAGCCGCAGCTGGCGGACCGGCGCGCCCCTGCTGTTCGACGACCAGCTGCAGGCCAAGCCGGCGTACTGGGGCATCGTCGACCGCGGCGAGCTGCCGGCCCTGACCCGGCAGGCGAACGTGCACGCCGGTGACGTGGCCATCGACGGCGACGCGATCGACGCGCGCGAGTGGGACCTGCTCCCGCTCATCGAGATCGGCTCGGACGGCGCGGGCTCCACCGGGTTCCAGCTCCGCTGGGCCGAGGACCACCTGACCGCTCTCGTCGAGGTGGCCGACGCCACGGACGACGGGGCGGACGACGTCGTGCGCCTGTTCGTCGGCGACACCGCAGTGGCCGTCTCCCGCGATGGAGCGGTCAGCGGCGCGGGAGCCGACGCCGTGGTCAGCAGCACGGCCACGGGGTACACCGCCGTGGTCCGACTGCCCGCGACCGACCTCGCCGCGGGCTCGACGGTCAGGTTCGACCTGCGCGTCACCGATGGCGCCACCGGCGGCCGGCTCTCCTGGAACGACCTGTCGCACGGCCAGGAGGACGGCCTGCGACGCGGCGTCGTGACTCTCGTGGAACCGGTCGGCCTGATCGAGGCGCCGCACGCCGCGGTCGCGCCCGTGATCGACGGGGTGGTGGACGACGTGTGGGCGTCCGCCGCGACCGTCCGCACGGGCACCGTGGTCGAGGGCGAGCTGGGCGCCACCGCCGACGTGTCCCTGCTGTGGCGCGACCAGACGCTCTACGCGCTGTTCCGGGTCACTGACGACGAGCTCGACGCCGGCAGCAGCAACGCCTGGGAGCAGGACTCGGTCGAGGTGTTCCTCGACCCGGCCAACGCCAAGGCCGGCGCCTTCCAGCCTGCCGACGGCCAGTACCGGATCAGCTACGCCAACGCCGTCTCGGTGAGCGGCGACCTGGACGTGATCGGCGACAACCTCACCAGCGCGACCGCCACCACGGACACCGGCTACCTGGTCGAGGCCGCGCTCCTGCTCGAGGAGCCGGTCGAGCCCGGCGGGTTCGTGGGCGTCGACTTCCAGGTGAACGACGCCGCGGCGGGCGTCCGCACCGGTGTGGTGACGTGGTCCGACCCGACCGGCCGCTCCTACCAGGACACCTCGCGGTGGGGCGTGGCCCAGCTGCTGGCGCCGGTGGTCGAGCCGGAGGAGCCGAAGCCCGCGGTCACGCTCGACCGCCGGGTGGTGCGGGCGGGCGAGAAGGTGACCGCACGCCTCACCGGGTTCACGCCCGGCAGCACGGTCACCGTCACGCTGCAGTCCGCCAAGGGCGGCAAGCACGCGCCCAAGGCCGAGCGGCTCGGCCAGGTGAGGGTGGGTGCGGACGGCTCCGCGGTCGCGTCGCTCACCGTGCCGGCGCGCACCACGGCCGGCCCGTACACCCTGACGGCCGCCTCGGGCGACCTCCGGGCGCAGGAGCAGCTCACCGTGACGCCCGCCAAGGGCCCGGGGCACGGTCCCGGGCCGGGCAAGGGCCCCGGCAAGGGGCATGGCCACGACCACGGCCCGGGCAAGGGCCACGACCACGGCCCAGGGAAGGGCCACGACCAGGGGCCCGGGAAGGGCAAGGGGAACGGTCACGGCCCGGGGCACGGCAAGCCCGTCGCCCGCTGACCCGGCTCCGTTGAGCTGATCCCCCACAGACCCGCCCGGCGCCGGGAGGCACGCCCCCCGGCGCCGGGCGGCTGTGCGTCCGCTCCGCGCGCGGCCCGGTCGGCCGTGGCGCCCGGTCAGGCGCCCTCGGCGCCCGGCACCTTGTCGGTGACGTCGTCGTACGTCTGCGCGCCCGGGATCTCGCCGGGCGTGTAGACGAGCCGCACCACGCCGGTCGGGAACACGTCCGACCGCAGCAGCCGCAGCGGGTACACCTCGTCGCCCTCGTCGAAGAGGCGCTCGCCGCGCCGGGCGGCGACGGGGTGCACGAGCAGGCGCAGCTCGTCGAGCAGGCCGGCGGCGAGCAGCTGGCGCACCACGGAGATGGACCCGGGGACCACGATCTTCTCGATGCCCGGCTCGGCCGACAGCGCCGTCACGGCCTCGACCAGGTCGCCCTGGAGGGCTTCGACGTTCCGCCACCCGAGGTCCTGGTCCCCGCGGGTCGCCACGACCTTGCGGGTGTCGCCCAGCTGGGCCGCGAACGTCGCGTCCTCGCCGCCCGCGGCCTCGCGGTCCGGCCACGCGCCCGCGAAGCTGTCGTACGTCACGCGCCCCAGCAGCAGGGCGTCGGCGTCCTCGTAGTCCTCGTCCACCGCGGCGCCCATGTTCTCGTCGAAGTACGGGAAGTGCCACGCGGGGTCGATCTCGACCACGCCGTCGAGCGAGCTGAACAAGGTGGAGACGATCGTCGCCATCGGAACCTCCAGGGCTCGTGCGGCCGCGCGTCACGGCCTCTCCACGATCAGACCTCCTCCGGGCCGCCAAGTCATCGGGTCGTGGCGATCCGGGCGAGGGGGCGACGGGCGAGGGGCGGCGACGAGCGGTATTGCCGAGCATTGGCAAGCCAGCGCCCGGTGGCAGACATCACGCCGGGGAACGCGCCAGAAGGGTGTCATGATGAATCGCTCGTGTGCGTCAGATGGCGCCGAGCAGCGAGGTGCGAGACCCCGCGATCCCCCACACGGAAGCTTGAGAACAGTGACGCGCGCGCCCAGCAAGGAACCGCTCTGGACACGAGACCTCGTGCTCGCCTCGTTGGCGAATTTCTTCCTCGCCTTCGTCTTCTACCTGCTCATGACGACGATGGCCCTGTACGCCGTCGAGAGCTTCGGGGCCTCTGACACTGTCGGCGGGCTGGCGTCGAGCATGTTCGTGCTCGGCTCCGTCGTGGCGCGGCTGTTCGCGGGCAACCTCTCCGACCTGCTCGGCCGCCGCCGCGTCCTACTCATAGCCCTCGTCGGGTTCGTCCTCGCGTCGGTGAGCTACCTGCCCGTCGACTCGATGACGGACTCGCTCGCACTGCTCCTGGTGGTCCGCGCGGTCCACGGGCTGTCGTTCGGCGTCGCGAGCACCGCCGCCATGGCGATCGCCCAGTCCCTCATCCCGGCGTCGCGCCGAGCCGAGGGCACCGGGTACTTCACGCTCAGCACCACGCTGGCCACCGCGATCGGGCCGGCGCTGGCCGTGATGCTCGTGCACACGTCCGGCTACACCGCGCTGTTCGTCGCGGGCGCCATCGCCTCCGCGCTCGGGATGGCCACCGCGCTGCTGCTCCGCGCGCCGGACAAGCCGCTCGACCCGGAGCACCGCGCCCGGCTGCGCAAGTTCCACCCGCGCGACATGCTGCACCCCGCGGTCGTCCCCGTCGCCACGACGATGCTCGTGCTGGGGATCTGCTACTCGGGCGTGCTGACCTTCCTCGACTCGTTCGCGGCCGAACGGGACCTGCAGACCGGCGCGAGCCTCTTCTTCGTCGCCTACTCCGTGGTGCTGTTCCTGGCGCGGCTGGTCGCCGGGAAGATCCAGGACCGACGCGGCGACAACATCGTCATCTACACCGCGATGGCCGCCTTCGCCGTGGGCATGCTCCTGCTCGGCAGCGCCACGTCGAACCTCCTGGTCGTGCTCGCGGGCGCGTTCATCGGTCTGGGCTGGGGCACGCTCATGTCGGCCCTCCAGTCCGTCGCCGCGGGGCTCGTCCCGATGCGGCGCATCGGTGTGGCGATCTCGACGCACTTCTTCATGCTGGACCTCGGGGTGGGCCTCGGCCCGATCGGCCTGGGCCTGCTGCTCAACACGTTCGGCTACGACCAGATGTACATGGCGCTCGCAGGGATCGTGGTCCTGTCCGCGCTGCTGTACCACCTGGTGCATGGCCGGGTGGACACCGCCCGGCGGCGCGCGGCCCTGGCGGGCGAGGCGCTCGTCCCGGCGGAAAGCACGCAGTTCGTCTGATCAGGGATGAGGGGCGCGGACCACGGCTGGCCTCGTCCGCGCCCCACTGCGTCGCCCGGCGCGCGGCGCGGTGGCTCCTGCTGCACGGCCCCGGGCTCCGGATGCGCGCCTCGGCAACCGGCGTACGGTCGGGAGCGCGGGGCTGTGCGCGGCCCCGGCAGAGGTCAGGTGGACAACGACGTTCAACCTAGGGGGCAGCGACGATGCGACTCTTCGACTCACGACACACCGTGCTGGGCGCCGCGGGAACCGTGGCGCTCGTGCTCGGGGCACTGGCGGGCGGCGCGCAGGCGGACCGCGGAGGCGGCCACGACCGAGGCGACCGAGGCGACCGAGGGCACGGCAACCAGACCGCGAAGAACGTGATCCTCGTGGTCGGCGACGGCCTGAGCATCGCGGCGCGGGACGCGATACGCCTCGCCACCGTGGGCCAGGACGGGCAGCTCGCGATGGACCAGCTCCGCTACGCGGGCTGGACGCACACCGACTCGGCGGACCCGGACGACGCCGTCACGGACTCGGCCGCGTCGGCCACCGCGTTCTCGACCGGCGTGCGGACGTACAACGGCGCGATCGGGGTCGACCTGGACGGCAACCCTGTCACGACCCTGCTCGAGGACGCGAAGGCGCTCGGCAAGGCGACCGGGCTCGTCACGACCGCGCAGGTCACCGACGCCACGCCGGGCTCGTTCGGCGCGCACGTGCCCGATCGCGGCGACCAGAGCGAGATCGCCCGGCAGTACATCGACGACACCCGGCCCGACGTCATCCTCGGCGGCGGCGAGGACTGGTGGCTGCCCGTCGGCGAGGTGGGCGCCTACCCGGACAACCCCGACGACAGCCCGGCGGAAGTCAGCAAGAGCACCATCGGGAACCTCATCACGCGCGCCCAGGAGACCGGGTACACGTACGTGAGCACCCCCGAGGAGCTCGCCGCGACCACGGCGAAGCGGCTGCTGGGACTCTTCGCCAACGAGGAGATGTTCCAGCAGGCGCCCGAGGGCGAGGGCGACGAGTACGACCCCGTGGTCCCGCTGCGCGACATGACGCAGAAGGCGCTCGACGTGCTGTCCCGCGACCGGCAGGGGTTCTTCCTGCTCGTCGAGGAGGAGGGCGTCGACGAGATGGCGCACAACAACAACGGCGGGCTGACGCTCAAGGCCGGCCAGGCCCTCGACGACACGGTCGCGCTCATCGCCGACTTCGCCGCGAGGAACCGCGACACCCTGGTGGTGGTGGTCGGCGACCACGAGACCGGCGGGCTGGCCATCGAGAACGTCGACCCGGACGACGAGTCCACCGACACCGGCAGCACCAGCCCCGACGTGCTGCAGAGCAGCGAGGACGGGCCGTTCCCCATCGCGGGCTCCGACCTCGAGTTCATCATCGACTGGACGACGGGCTCGCACTCGGGCGCCGCGACCCCCCTCACCGCGCACGGCCCGTCGGCCGAGCTGCTGGCCCGGGCGCAGCACTCGACCAACGTGCACGACGTGATCCTGAGGGCCATGCGCGGCGGGCGATAGTCGCTCCGGGGGCCGCGCGGCGGGTCAGCCGCGCGGCCTCACCGGCTGGCGCAGCACCGTCCGGAGCCTCGCGGGCTCGGTCTTGCGCGCGTCGGACAGGTAGATCTCGTGGTGGCGGCCGTTGAAGTCGAGCCCGTGCGCGGGCATGTGCTCGCGGTGCAGCCGCTCGAGGGTCGGCGCCTCGTCGTCGTAGGAGCCGACGTGCAGGATCTGCACGCTGCGCCCCTCGTCGTACCGCTCGAACCGCACCAGCGCGAGCGCTGGCAGCCCTCTCTTCTTCTTCTGGGCTGCCGTCAACGCCTCGTCCACCATCTCCGCGGTGATCCACTCGGGCTGGTGGATCATCAACGTCCAGTCCCATGCCCCCTTGTCGCGGGCGCGGAATGCGGCGGGGTCGTCGGCTGACCACAGGCCCTCCAGCGGGCCGACGGTGTGCGCCGTCTCAAGCCGCTCCTTGGCGACAGCGCGCACCGCGTACGACGCGGTGTACAGCGCCTCGATCGCCTCCCGGTAGGACTCGGCGGTATTCGGGTCGCCGTGCCCGTCGATCTTGAGGAAGGCCATCTCGGGGACGTCGACCAGCTGGAAGTCGCCGGGCTTCGGCGCGTACAGCTCGGGGAGCGCCTTCTTCACGTCGTAGGCCTGCACGATCACCTCCACCCTGTGCGGTCGGACTCCCCCGCGCGGCGGCGGGGCCGACTGGATACGGTGTCGCTCTGAGCTCGTGACGCCGAGGAGATCGCGATGCCGCAACGCCCTGACGGTACCGACGGCGCGCAGCCCCTGCCCACGTTCCGCACCGGGCGTGTGCGCCGGGCCCTCGACTCGATGGTGGGGTCCCTCGTCCGCCGGGGCCTCTTCCCCCGCTCCTACATGCTGACCACCATCGGGCGGCGCAGCGGGCGGCCGATCACCCACCCGGTCACCCCGGTGGAGCACGACGGCCGCCGGTGGCTCGTCTCCCCGTACGGCCAGGTGTCGTGGGTGCACAACGCCCGCGCGGCGGGCCGTGTCTCGTTGCAGCGCGGCGGCCGCACCGAGGAGTGCACGGTGCGCGAGCTCGGCCCCCGGGAGGCCGCGCCCGTCCTCAAGCAGTACCTCGCGATCACCGGCCCGCCCCGCCGGTACTTCCGGGCCGACAGGAAGGCGCCGGTCGCCGAGTTCGCCGCCGAGGCGCACGAGCACCCGGTGTTCGAGATCGTGCCGGTGGGTTAGCCCGAGCATGTCCCGGGGGGGCCGCCCGGGCGAACGGTGGTGCGCGCACCACTGACTTCGTCCAGCGCACCGCGAAGGATCGAGACCGAGGAGCGGCCACGCTCACAGGACCTCGACCGAACGGATCACGCTCATGGCGCAGCCAACAAGCCCTGCGATCACGACAGCGACCTCCAGCTCCGGGAGACGGCGCGGGCTCACCGCCCCGACGCAACGCATCGCGATATGGAGCGCGACGCACCGCGCCAAGGCCATCCTGTTGTGGCTCGCCGCGATCGCGGTGGCCCTCGCGCTCGGGGCCGTGCAGTCGCCTCGTGAGGCGACCCCGCTTGAGCTCGGCGTCGGGGAGTCCGGCGAGGCGGCGCGCATCGCCGCCGACGCCGGCCACCTCGAGCCCGCCATCGAGAACGTGCTCGTGAGCACCCAGGACGCCGAGATGGCCGAGGCGGAGACGGCGTCCGCCGAGGCCGCCGACGCGCTGCGGGCTCTGGACGAGGTCGACGACGTCCGCGGGCCGGTCCCCTCCGACGACGGCTCCGCGCTCCTCCTCCAGGTCGTCCTCGCCGGCGATGCCGATACTGCGAGCGAGCGCGTCGCCTCTCTGCAAGAGGTCGTCGCCGACGTGCAGGCAGCGCACCCGGGCCTGCGGGTCGAGCAGGTCGGCCCCGGCTCGATCGGCGCGGAGTTCCAGGAGTGGCTCGAAGCCGACCTGGCGAAGGCGACGTCGCTCAGCCTCCCGGTGACGCTCGGCATCCTGCTTGTCGTCTTCGGGGCGATCGTGATGGCTGGCATCCCGGTGGTGCTGGCGATCTCGTCGGTGGGCGCGGGCCTCGGCCTGTGGAGCCTGGTGTCCCAGGTCGTGCCCGACCCCGGCATGGTGGTGCACCTGCTGGTGCTGGTCGGCATGGCCGTCGGGGTCGACTACTCGCTGTTCTACCTGCGCCGCTTCCGCGAGGAGCGGCACGCCGGGCTGGGAGAGGTCGACGCGATCCGGGTCGCCGCCGCCACCGCGGGCCATTCCGTGGTCGTGTCCGGCGTCGCCGTGATCCTGTCGATGGCCGGGCTGTACTTCGCGGGCGACGCGGTGTTCACCGCGATGGCGACCGGCTCGATCATCGTGATCGCGATCGCGCTCGTCTCGTCCGTGACGGTCCTGCCGGCGCTCCTCGCGACCTTCGGCCGGTGGGTCGACCGGCCGCGCGTGCCGGTCCTGTGGCGGCTGAGCAACGGAGGCCAGCCCCGTGTCGTGCCGGCCCTGGTGCGCCCGGTGCTCGCCCACCCCGTCGTCGCGCTCGTCGCGTCCCTCGCGGTGCTCGGCGCCATGGCGTACCCGCTGATGGGCCTCTCCCTGAAGAACACCCAGCTCCAGGACCTGCCGCGCGCTCTCGACAGCATGCAGGCCTACGACCGGCTCCTCGAGGCGTTCCCCGACTCCTCGGCGTCGGACGTCGTCGTCGTCCGGGCGCCCGCGGGCGGGCAGGCCGTGCTCGCCGAGGAGGTCGAGGCGCTCGTCGCGCGGACGGAGGCCCAGCCCGACCTCTTCGGGGCGGCGGACGAGCCGTGGTTCTCCGCTGACGGCCGCACGGCCGTGGTCCAGGTCCACGTCCCGCACGCGCTCGCCTCCGACGAGGCGCGCGACTCCGTCGAGGAGCTGCGCGAGGTGATCGTGCCCGAGACGGTGGGCTCGATCGCGGGCGCCGAGGCGGCTGTCGGCGGCGAGGTGGCATCCGACCTCGACTACACGGCCAACCTCGCCCGCACGCTGCCGGTGGTCATGGCCGCGGTGCTCCTGCTGGTGTTCGCCATGATGCTCTGGGCCTACCGGTCAGTGGCGCTCGCGATCATCACCGTGGTCCTCAACGTGCTCTCGCTCGCCGCCTCGTTCGGCCTGCTGACGCTCGTCTTCCAGGGCTCGTGGGCTGAGGGTTTCCTCGGCTTCACGTCGACGGGGCACGTCGTGTCCTGGGTGCCGATGCTGCTGTTCGTGGTCCTGTGCGGGCTCTCGCTCGACTACCACGTGTTCGTCGTCAGCCGGATCCGGGAGAACGCCCTCCGGGGCTTGTCCGCGGAGCAGGCGATCCACGACGGCGTCATCCGCACGGCCGGGGTCGTGACCAGCGCCGCTGTCGTGATGATCGCCGTGTTCTCGATCTTCGGAGCGTTGTCGTTCATCGAGCTGAAGCAGATCGGGGTCGGGCTGGCGGTCGGCATCGCGCTGGACGCCACGATCATCCGTGTGATCTCCCTGCCGGCGATGCTGCTGCTGAGCAAGCGGCTCCTGTGGTGGCGTTCCACGCCGACCGGCGAAGGGCTCGCGTCCGGCGGCACAGCGGGGCCCGAGCACGTCCTCGCCGGGCGCCGATGACGCGGCTGCGTCGCAGGTCAGCCGCGCAGGTACGCGAGGACGGCGGCGACCCGGCGGGACGCCGTCGTCGCGGGGGGCAGGTCGAGCTTGGCGAGGACGCTGTTGATGTGCTTGGCCACGGCCTTCTCCGTGACCACCAGCTTCTGCGCGATCACCGGGTTCGCGTCCCCCTCGGCCATGCGGGCCAGCACCTCGAGCTCCCGTGCGGTGAGTCGCGCGAGCGCTGCCCGCCGCTTGTCCCGGCGCAGGAGCTCGGCCACCACCTCCGGGTCCATGACGGTGCCGCCGTCCCGGACGGTCCGCAGCGCGGCGATGAACTGCAGGTCGTCCAGCACGCGGTCCTTGAGCAGGTAGCCGATTCCCGAGTCTCCGGTGGCGAGCAGCCGTGGCAAGTACAGGTGCTCGATGTGCTGCGACAAGAGCATCACCGGCAGCCCCGGGGTCCGGGTGCGGGCCGCGACCGCGGCTCGCACGCCCTCGTCGGTGAACGTCGGCGGGAGGCGGATGTCGAGCAGTGCCAGGTCGGGGCGGTGCAGGTCGATCGCGTCGAGGATCTCGTCGCCGCACGAAACGGCCGCGACGACCTCGATGCCGTGGCTGCTCAGCAACCGGACGATCCCGTCCCGCAATAGGAACTGGTCCTCCGCGAGCACGACACGCATCGAAGGGCTCCTCGGTGGCTGGGTCGGTCGGGGTGCGAGTGTAGCCAGCGGGACGTTCGAGCTAGGACGTGTGCCGACCGCCGCTCTGCGGCGTATGGGCGGGCGAGGGTCAGCGCGCCACCGAGGAGGGCCTGCTCCATGGCACGAGGGCGCGGATCGGCTGCCCCCCGTTGCACCAACGGGGGGCAGCAGCGCACTCCGATCGGCGCCCCGGGTCGCTCCCCCGGCCCACCGCCCGCGCATCGACGGCGCGAGAGCTGCGCCCAGGGACGCCGCCCGGCTAGGCGACGACGAGCTCGGTCCCGTCGGGCGAGTGCTTGTCAAGCGCGACGCTGCGGATGGCCGGGTCGTCGTAGGAGTTCCAGTAGTAGGTCATTGTCCGGGAGGAGAAGAGCCCCGTGTAGATGGTCTTCTCGAACTCGCCCGTGTCCATCGCGGCGGAGCCGTCCACCATCGCGACCTGCTGCAGGGTGTGGAAGGCGCGGCTGACGTTCTCCGCCTCGCTCGACTTGGCCGGGTAGTGCCCGTGGACGTAGGCGGCGCGGACGAACCGGGACGGGGAGTAGTAGTCGCCGGGGATCCCCCGCATGTGCGAGCCCGAGCCGAACGGCGCGAGGTCGGCCGTGCCGAACCTGGCGCCCTGGAAGTCGGGCGAGGTGTTGAGGTAGTTGCGCAGGTTCTCGTGGTGCCAGGTGAATCCGGGCTGGTTGGTCAGCACGTCGACGTCGTCGTGGAAGACGTGCATGCCGTCGGGCGTGTGCTCCACCACGATGGCGCGCGTCGCGTCGCCGATGATCCAGTGGAGCAGGGAGCTCGGGAGCTGGTCGTTGATCGGCTTGTCCACGATCGTGACGCTCTCCAGCGCCTCCTCCACCTCGTCGACGCTCGAGAACTGCGAGGCCACCCACAGCGGGAACTCGAACGCGGCGACGTTGGTCGCGCCGTCGACCGGCTCGGGCGCGTAGGACGCGTAGCCCGGGAAGTTCAGCCCTGCCACGGCGAGCCCCGCGTCGTTCCCGCAGTCGAAGTACAGCGGGGTGTCATCGACGACGATGCCCATGCCGATCGTCGCGTGCCGGATGCTCGGCACCGCGCCGAACGGGGACTTCGGGGAGTAGCCGGTGGGCGTCACGACCACCCGCTCCCCGTAGCCGGTCGTCCAGTCGAGGTTCCGCGCGAGATAGAGGTTGTTGCTGCCGTCCGAGAACCTGATTCCGGTGCACACGGTGTCGCCCCCCTGTCGTTGGCGAAGCCGTCCGGCGGGCAGAGCGGGCGGAAGGCTCCTCCTCCATGATGCGCCGTCGCCCCCTGGCGAGCACCCGGGAGCCGCGACGGCGCCTGCCGAGCGGGAACACCGTGTCCACGATGGGCGTCAGCTGGCCGGCGATGATGAGGTCTGCGAGGGTCCGCAGGTCGTCACCGTTCTTCGCGCCCGGCGACCGCGTCTTCGGTCTGGCGGGTTTGCGCCGGTGCGGCGCGCGAGCTCGGCCTGCGTCATGCCTCCGTGAGCGTGCCGGAGGTCTCGCATGGTGTGGGTGATCCGGGTGGGGACATGCCGGCGTGCGAGGCGCTCGGAGGCGGCGTCGCTGGGCTCATCAGAGCGCCGATCGTGGCGCCGGGCAGCCCGCTCCCCCGCGAGGCCGCGGGAGCCGTGACAGGGACCGGCCTGGCATCGAGCGGATGCGCGGACACCCTTCCGCAGAGCCGGCGCCGTCCGTATCGTGGCGGGCCCTCACCCCTCCGACGATCGGCAGGACTCACGTGCCTCTGTCCCACGCGATGCGTTACCGGAGCCACGGGGCCCCGGAGCAGGTCCTGCGCCTCGAGCAGGTGGAGCTCCCCGCCCCGCGCCCTCGCGAGGTGCAGGTCGCCGTCGCGGCGGCCGGCGTCAGCGGGGGCGAGATCCCGATCATCGACGGGAGGCTCCGGCGCCTCGTGCGCACCCGCCTGCCCGCGGGTGTGGGCAACGACTTCACCGGGAGGGTCACCGGGGTGGGGGCCGAGGTCCACACGCTGAGTGTCGGGGACGAGGTCTGGGGCACGCTGCCGCGCGGGACGTTCGGCAGCGTGGCCGAGCACGTGACCGTCCCCGAGGGGCGCGTCGCGCCGGCGCCCCAGGGCGTGGACCTCGTCCTCGCGGCGGCGCTGCCCGTGGCCGGGACCACGGCCATGCGGGCGCTGCAGGACGTGACGCGCCTGCGCCCGGGCGAGCGTCTGCTCGTGCGCGGCGCCGGTGGCGGGACAGGCGTGGTGCTCGTGCAGCTCGGCAAGGAGCTGGGCGCGCACGTGACGGCGCTCGCCTCGGCGCGCGCCCTGGACGCGCTCGCGACGCTCGGGGCGGACGAGACCGTCGACTACCGCGCGGTCCCGCTCGACCGGCTCGGCGCCTTCGACGTGGTCGTGGACCTGGTGGGCACGCGCCTCGCCGACGTGCTGGCCCGGCTGGCGCCCGGCGGTCGGATGGCCTCGCTCGCGGTCGACGCGTCGCGCCCGCTGCGCGCGATCGCCGGCATCACGGCGGCGAGCCTGCGGACGCGGGGCCGCGCGGCCCCGTTCAGCAACAACCCGTCGCCCGCGATGCTGCGGGAGCTGACCGCGCTCGCGCAGAGCGGCGTGCTGCGCCCCGTGGTCGACCGGCAGCACCCGCTGGCCGACGCGGCCACGGCGTACGCCATGGCCGCGGCGGGCGGGACCTGCGGGAAGGTCCTGGTCCGGATGTCGTCCTGAGCAGCGCTACCGGCGCCGCCACGACTGGGGCGGCCGCGCCAACCCGCTAATCGTCGAGGTCGCCCGAGGACTCCCTCCCGGGACCGCCCTGGACCTCGGCTGCGGGGCGGGCGGGGCGGTCTTCCACGCCATGAGGGAGCGCCGCGCCCCTCGCGACCAGAAAGCCCGAGAGCGTCGCCAACAGGTCGACGTGCGTGAACGAGGCGACGAGCACGCCGGTCGCAGGGTCGACCACCTTGACGGGAGAGGCCCGCCCCGACGAGGACAGGTCGCCGGCCTAGCGCGACGGCGCCGCCGGGCCCCGACCACCCGTGCCCAGCCTCAGCCCAGGAACACCCGCAGCGCCTCGGTCATGACGTCGGGCCGCTCGGAGTGCACCCAGTGCCCGGCGTCCTTGACGGTGAGCAGGCGGGTGCGCGGGAAGAGCGCGCGCATCGCGGGCATCCGCTCGGGGGTGACGTAGTCCGAGCGGTCGCCCGCCACCCACAGCACCGCGTGGTCGAACGGGGCGCCGTCCCAGGCGGGGAACCCGGAGATCGCCGGCAGCTCGCGTCGGAGCATCGCGAGGTTGGCCCGCCACGCCCACGCGCCGGTGTCGTCCTTGCGCAGGTTCTGCAGCAGGAAGCCGCGCACGGTCGGGTTGGGGATGGGACCGGTGAGCGCGGCGTCGGCGTCACCGCGGGTCTCGACACCGGCCAGGTCGAGGCCCGCGAGCGCGTCCAGCAGATGCGCGAACTCCCCCGTGCCGGCGGTCTCCACCGGCGAGACGTCGACGACGACGAGGCGGTCGACCACGTCGGGGTGCCGCAACGCGAGCTGCATCGCCGTCTTGCCGCCCATCGAGTGCCCGACGACGTGGACGGGGTCGCCGCCGCTGCGCTCCCGGATGAGGGCCGCGACGGCGTCGGCCATGGCCGTGTAGTCGAGCCGCTCGGTCCACTCCGACTGGCCGTGATCGGGCAGGTCCACGAGGAGGGAGCGGAAGTCGGGGCTGAGCGCCTTGGCGATGCCGGAGAAGTTCTTCCCCTGACCGAACAGTCCGTGGAGGAAGACGACCTGGGGACCGGTCCCGGGGACCTCGGTCGCGTGCAGCGCGGGAAGTGCGGGGCTCTCGGCGGACGGCATGGCCCCAGCCTAAGGAGCCTGCCTCCTACAGGTGCCCGGCCGCCCCGCCGGCGCCGCCCAGCTTGGCGGCGTTGATGGCGCCGTACGACGCCCGCATCGCGAGCGGAGACCTCTTGGCGGACCCACCGCCGGCCACGTGGTCCGCCTGGGCGCGGAGCTCGATGACGACGGACCGGGCGCCGCCGGGGCGCCCGCGCTCGATCGTGTCAGCCAGCAGGCGCAGGAAGTCGGCGGGCAACGACCGCTCGACGTAGTCGCTCAGCATCAGGACGGCGATGTTGATCGGGCGGCCCTTCTGCGGGCGTGTGACGAGCAGGACCCCGCCACCGCCGTTGGAGACGAGCTTCACGCTCGTCGTGGGCTGCAGGGGGACGCTCCGGTGCCGCGACCACAGGCGGGTGCGGCCGATCGCGCCGGGGGTCGTGTCCAGCCAGCGCGACTCCGACACGATGAACAGGGTCGCGAGCAGGAGCCCGACCAGCATGATCGCCCCCACCCAACGGTTCTGCGGCTGCGTGATGCTCAGATAGACGATGATCGCGAGCAGCGCCACCGCGGTCGAGGCCATCCACATGACGGCGGACCGCGTCGTGAGGCTGGGGACGGGCACACGGCCGGTGGACGTGGTCATCGAGCGGCGCTCCGGGACCGGGCGACGACGTGCGCGACATCGCCGCGGATCCGGGACTCCAACGCGTCGCGCGTGCTCGGCGCGGCGGCGAGCGGCGCACCCGTGCCCTCGCGTGCCTCGACGACCCAGGCGCCCGCCGGTCCCGTGAACAGGCCGAGCAGCGGGGCGTGGTCGTCGTCGGCCCACCGGATCACCACGTCGGACCGCAGCAGCGCGCCGCCGAGCTGCTCGGCGACCTCGATCGGCGGCTCCGTCTGGCCGGGGTCCAGGCTGATCGGCTCCCCCGACCCGTCGCCGCACTCCGGGTGCAGGGCGGCGGCGACCACGAGCGCGGGCAGGTCATCGACCGGGGCGAGCGCGAAGCGGTGCATGCCGTCCGCGCCGACCTCCTCGAGCAGCGCGACCTCCTGCACCACGTGGGCGTACCAGAAGTCCTGGTGCACCACGCTCGTCCGCGCGATCGCCACGACGGCGGTCGCGGCCGACCGGAGCGTCACGATCGAGAGGACGTCCTGGCGGACCTGCAGGGCGACGGTCGGCTCACCGATCGCGTCGACGCGCGCCTGCGGCGTCGGCGGGTCGACGATCCCGCGGGCCACGAGCCCCCGGTACGCGGTGCGCAGCGCGACCTCCCGCTCGGCCTCGTCGAAGCCCGCGGAGAACGGCGCCACCACCAGGCCGGTGTCCCCCGCCAGGATGGCCAGCTCCTCGTCGGTCAGCACACCGATCGGCACCGTCTCCGCGCCGTCGCCCATCGAACCGGTCTCGTCGCTCATCTGCTCGCTCTCGTGTCGTGCCCGGTCGCCGCGCGGGTCACAGGAACCCGAAGGACAGGGTGTTCAAGGCGCCCTTGCCGAAGTCGGAGATCGCGTCCCCTGCGTCGCTCAGCCTGTCACCGGCCCACTTCGTCGCGTCCGAGACCGCGCTCGTCGTGGCGTTCCACGCATCCGTGGCCACGCCCGCCGTGGCGTTCCACGCATCCGTGGCCACACCAGCGGTGGCCCTCCAGGCTGCCGATGCGCCGTCGGCGATGTGCCCGCCGACCGACTGGAAGAAGTCGCCGATGGCCTCGCGGTTGTCCCACACGAGGTTGCCGAGGCTCCACGCGCCGTACGCGATGACGGCTGCCCCGGCGATGCCGAGCCCGACGGGCCCGAGGGCGATGAGACCGGCCCCCGACGCGATGAGCGCGCCCGCCCCCAACGCCCCGGCGGCGCCGAACCCGCGCGTCGCCCAGCCGCGGCCTCCCTCGTACCCGCCGCCGGTGATGGCGTCGATGCCACCCGTCACCACGGTGAGCGGCAGGAACAGCTTCCCGACTGCCGTCGCCGCCTTGGACCCGACGACGAACCGGAGGATGCCCCCGTTCTTGGCGCCCTTGGAGAACAGGTCGAGCATCTCGTCGGACTTGGCGAAGTTGTTCACCATCGTGCCGTAGTCGGTGATGGGGGCGAACGAGGCCTTGAGGAACTGCAGGTAGGCGTTCCCCTTCGTCGCCGTCGAGATGCCCTTCTTGACGACCATCGCGAGCGCCACCCCGCCAGCCCCGGCGCTGCCGAGCGCCGCCAGCGCGTCCTGGCCGTCCATCAGCCGTTGCAGGTACGCCTGCACAGCGGCTTCCAGCCCTTGCGGGACCTCCGCCTTCGCGAGCCTGTCGGCGGTGAGCTTGTCGGCCACCGCCACCACCGCGAGCGCCGTCCCCAGCTGCGCGGAGTGGTCCACCGCCGCGGCGTTGAGCGTACGCTGGCGCGCGTCCCGGGCCGCCGCCGCCCCGGTCGGATCGCCGGGGGCGGTCATCACCGGCGGCAGGGTGCGCGGCGTCACCGCGCCGTCCGAGGCGACGGTGAACCCGTCGTCCTGGATCGACGTCACCGTGGAGAGCAGCGCCGTGCGGGCAGCGCCGATGTCCGCGGCCCCCGCGACGAGCGCGGAGCGGGCGTGCTCGAGGGCGTCGGCGAGGGCCGTGCCGGTCGCCGCCTCCTTCGCCATCCGCTCGGCCGCGGCGTCAGCGGCCGTGCCCTGCCACACCGAGGTGAGCCTCTCCACCGCGGACTTCGCCGCGCTCACCTCGGCGGCGACCGCCTCACGCGCTGTGCCGACGCCGACTGCCGCGTCCGCGAGGGCCTCCGGCCGCCACGCCCGGACGGCGTCGATGGTGAGCGTCGCGGTCACGATGACCCCACCGAGCAGAAGCGCTCGCCGACCGCGGCATCCGAGGCCCGGTACGACGCGGCGGTGCCCGACGCGCTCGCCGACATCGCGGCCACCTGGTCGCCCATGACCTGGACCGCAGCCCCGATGCGCGTCGACACCCACACCGCCGCCTCGGCTGTCTGGGTGCCGGGCAGCGCCTCGCCGATCGGCGCGAAGGGGCCGGCCACATCGGCGGCCCGCAGGTTCGCCGCGACGGCGTCCAGCTCGGCGGCGGCCGTGTCGAGCGCCGCGATGTCGACAGTGAAGCTCACGAGTGGTCTCCCTGGATCAGGTCGGTCCTAGAAGCCGAGACGGGCGAAGCGCTCGGACAGGCCGGCGATCTTCCTGGCGAGCGGGGAGGTCTGCGCCGGGCCGCCGTCATGCCGCAGGTATCGGGCCTGCGACCGGAGCAGGCCGACCGCGTCAGCCGCGCCGCGCGGGCCACGACGGTCGACCGCGTCAGCGAGGCCGTCCACGAGCTCGGCCGGCGCCGTCGCCGCGCCCCCCTTGGTGGCCTCGAGCAGCGGGATGCTCGCCACGCGCCAGCCGTTGGCCCGCTCGACGACCAGGTCCACGCCGTCCTTCCGCCCGCGCACCTCAACGAGCGCCTTCCCGTCGATGACGACCGGGCGGCGCCGCCACGTGGTCTGCGCGGGCGTGAGCAGGCCCGAGGACAGGTCGAGCCGAGCCGCCTCCTGCCCGGCGCCAGCGGCGTCGAGCCGTTTGAAGACGAGCACGCCGTGACCGGGCGCCTGAGGCTGATCGACCACGCGGTCCTCCTGAGTGTCTCCTGCGGGTACGCGACGGAGACTAGCTGACCAGGCACTCTGCCGACGGCGGCGTCACCCGCCCGCGCAGGGACGCGCGCCGCCGCCGTCCGGAGGGCGGACAAGCCATTCCTTCGGGTGAAGACACGGTGCAATCGCCTCACGCCGAGAGGCGCCCGGGCGAGGTTGCCGCCGGCACTGCACATCTCGACGGCGGGAGACGTTGAGCGAGAAGCTGCCGCACCGCGCGACCGCCCATCACAGGGGGCTAGATGACGACGATCGGCGACACCTCTCCTGACCTGTGCCCCGCACGCCGGTCGCATCGTCAACGCCCGTGAGGGGCGCCCGGCACGGTCCGCGCTACGCGGCCCGCTCAACGAGCCGCCTTGAGCCTCCTGTGGGAACGTTTCGCAGATGAGCCGGACCCTCCTGCGCTCCGGGCGCCACGACCCCTTGTCCGCGCGTGCGGCGACGGCAGCACCCGGCCGAGCCCGCAGGCTGCTGCGCGCCGCCGCCGCGGCTGCAGCGACGGCGTCGGCCGTGCTCGCCCTGGGCCTGCTGGTCCGCGACCAGTGGGGCCCGCTGGTGGGGTTCGACCAGCGGGCCGTGGCCGCGGCCACCTCGTTCGCCGCAGCCCGCCCGGCCCTGGTCGACGCGTTGCTCGCCTGGCAGTGGGCGTTCGAGGGGCGGCGCCTCGTCTTCCCGGTCGTCGCGGCGTGCCTGCTCGTCTGGTGGCGGACGGGGATGAGGACGCGGACCTGGTGGGCGCTCGGGACGATGCTCGCGGCGTGGGGGTTCGCGAACGTGGCGAAGGAGGTGGCGCGTCTGGCCCGACCGGTGCTGGACGACCCGATCGCCCACGCCCCGGGCTACTCGTTCCCGTCGGGCCACGCCTCGACCACGGCCGCCTGGACGACGGCGCTCGTCGTGCTCGTCTGGCCGCTCCTGCGCAGCCGCTGGCTGAAGGCGGGGGCGGTCGTCGGCGCCGCGTCGCTCATGGTGCTCACCGCGCTGGACCGGGTGATGCTCGGCGCCCATTACCCGTCCGACGTGTTCGCCGGCGCCGTCCTCGGCGTCGGACTCGTCCTGGCGTCCTACCTCGGGTACCGGGGCTGGTCGCCGCCGCACGACACCGCACTGGTGGATCCGATCGACCGATCGACGGAGGCAGCTCGATGAGGCTGGACCTGGACAGGCACACGAACGACCCCTCCATACCCACGGCTCGGCAGGTGCGGCACGACCTGGCGGTCCGGGTGGGTGTGCCCGCTGTCGTGCTGTGGTTGGCGGTGGTCGGGCTCGGGCTGCTGGTCACCGGCCCACTGGCGGCGCTCGGCGAGCGCGAGCTGACGGTCAACGAGTGGTTCGTGGCGCACCGCACGGAGCTGCTCGACTCGCTCACGCACATCTGGAGCCCGATCGGCACCACGGAGACCGTCATCGGGATCTGCCTCGTGGTGGTCGGCGCCGTGTGGTGGCGCACCCGGCAGTGGTGGTACGCCGTCGTGCCCGCGATCGCTGTCGCCACGCAGGCCGCGGTGTTCCTGGTGGCGGCGCTCGTGGTCGGCAGGGAACGGCCAGACGTGGCGCAGCTGGACGTGGCGCCGCCGACGTCGAGCTTCCCGAGCGGGCACTCCGGCGCCGCGACGGCGCTGTACGTCACGCTCGCGATGATGGCTCAGCGCGTGGAACGCACCTGGGTGCGCGTCAGCGTCACGGTGATCCTGCTCGTGCTGCCGATGCTCGTCGTCTACTCCCGCCTCTACCGCGGGATGCACCACGTGAGCGACGTCATCGTCGGCGTGCTCAACGGCCTGGTGTGCGCGGTGCTGGCCTGGAACTACCTGCGCACGTCGCCGCGCCCGGCACGCGACGCCACCGCTGTGCGCGCCGTCGAGCGTGCCCGATGACCCGGGTCGCCGTCGTCGCGAACCCCGTCAAGCTCGACGACCCAGACTCGGTGCGGCGCGTCGTCGACGGAGTGTTGGCGGACCGCGGGCTGGAGCCCGCGCTGTGGCTGGAGACGACCGAGGAGGACCCGGGCTGCGGGCCAACCCGCGAGGCGCTGGACCAGGGCGCCGACCTGGTGTGCGCGCTCGGCGGCGACGGCACCGTGCGCGCCGTCGGCGAGGCGCTGGCGGGTGGCGACGTCCCGCTCGGGTTGCTGCCGGCGGGCACCGGCAACCTGCTCGCCCGCGCGCTGGGCCTCCCCCTCACCAGCCTCGAGGACGCGCTCGACATCGCGTTGGACGGCCGGACCCACCGGCTCGACGTCGGAGGGCTGCGCGTCGACGGGTCGGATGAGGAGCTGGTGTTCCTCGTCATGGCGGGCATGGGGCTGGACGCCGAGGCGATGGCCCACGCGGACGAGCGGCTCAAGGGCGCCGTCGGATGGCCGGCCTACCTCGTGTCCGGCGCGCGGGCGGCGGTGCGCGGTGGCTTCGTCGCCAGCGTGCAGACCCGTGGCGGCAAGGCGGTGACGCGCACGGTCCGCGCCGTCGTCATCGGGAACAGCGGGCGCCTGCAGGGCGGAGTCGAGCTCCTGCCGGACGCCAGCCTCGACGACGGGCTGCTCGACGTCGCGGTCGTCGCCCCGCGGGGCCTCGTCGGCTGGATCCGCACGATCACGACGGTCGTCTCATCCGGCCGTGGCCACGCGCACCTGGAGCGGCGCCAGACGACGGACGTGCGGGTGTCCACGCGCCACCCCACCGAGGTGCAGCTCGACGGCGACGCCCTCGGCGAGCACCGGGTGCTCACCTGTCGGGTCCGGCCGGGCGCGCTCCCGGTGCGGCTGCCCGCTGAACACGACTGAGCACCCACGAGGCCCGGGCCGCTGAGAGACATCGCGATCCGAACCATGCTGGCCTCTCAGGGGTGGGGCTTCGGCGGATGTGCTTCGGGACGGCCCACCTCAGCCACGTCGGATGACCGACGACGCCGGACGATCGTCCCCGCCCCGCCGATAGCCGCCCCGAGAGCCGCTCCCCCGATCGCGCTGCGCCCGTCGTGAGGTCCCGGCCGGACTGTCACGGAGTACGAGAGGAAGCCGGGTCCGTCCACGGAGACCGTTCCCTCGACATTCGCGCGCGCCACGGTGAAGCTCGTCGCGCCGACCTCCCGTTTGACGTCGTCGATGCGCCAGCCGGCCGCGACGATCGCCGCCTGCACATCGTCGACGTCGGGCGTCGAGGTCGGTGGCGTCGCCAGGAGCATCACCGTCTCGGCGATCGGCACGGGTTCATCCGGCGTATAGCCGGGCGGCACCAGGTCACGAGCTGCGGCCTCCAGATCGCTCTGCGACGGGCGCAGCACGAGGAAGCCGAGGCCCCCGCCGACCGTCGTCCCGACCAGGCCGCCCGCGAGCGCGGCCAGCGCCGCCACAACGAGTCCCCGTCGGGCGCCATCGCGCATCGGCACCACCCTTCCAGTGAGCCGGCGCTCCGTGATGAGGAAGGCCACCGTGCCTGCGGCGGGCAAGCTCACCGGGACGAGGCCTGCCATGAATGGCACCCCCACAGCGGTGAGAAGGCCGGTCGCGAACCCGAGCAGCACAGCGCCGACGACCGCGGCGAGCGTCGCCCAGCCCGCGGCCGCCCGGGCGTGCGGGTGCGGGAACGTCCGACGCGCGACGACGTAGAGGAGCCACACAGAACCACCGAACGACACCAGCCCGGCGAGGAGGGCCGCGACGACGGCGCCCCCGAGGTTCCCCATCCCGCCCTCGTCCGTCGTGAACGCCTCGACAAGAAGCAGCCCGACACCCCACGCGACGACGTTCGCGACGGCGACCGCGAGCCACGGGGACAGCACGAGCCAGGCGGTGCGTCGCACGACGGCCCCTTCCGGTCGGGCCCGACGCTAGGGCGTCGCACGAGCGCATCGCGCCCGGCGGACGGGTGACGGCCTCAGACCGGCCATCCCTCGCTGGCAGGCCCGCCCGATAATCGCCTGGCTGCGCAGCTGAGACGGCAATCGCGCCCAACGGTCATCGCGTCCGTCGAAGGACGGCGAGAGGCCCATCGCGCCCGCAGCGCGAGGGCCCCTCTCGGACCCGGCCCGGCTTGAACGGGCAGCCACCCTCACCAACTGCGGGCTGGGCGCGCCCTTACCGGGTAGACGCACCTTGGGCGGGTTCAGGCATGAACGTACATCCAGTTGCCAGCGCGATCAGCCGGAATAGGAGACACGTCCTAGGTCGCGGCCCACTCCGCCGCGGCGAGTGCCGCGCGAACGACCTCGGCGCCTGCGGGCCTTGCGGGAAGCGGGCCGGATGCCAGCTCGGCGCCGTACGGAATGGCATACGCGGGGGTGTCGCGCTGCGTGCGCCAGTTCTCGGCGAGTGGGCCGGCATCCACGGTGTCGAAGCCGATGCTGTCGAAGAACTCGCTCACCGTCTGCTTCGCGGCCGAGTCGTCACCGGTGATCGGCAGCGCCGACCGATCCGCGCTGCCGGCCGGCCGCGCCAGCGACCTCAGGTGCTCGACCCAGATGTTGTTGAGGCCTTTGACCACGCGGGCGTTCGGGAGGTGCTTCTGCAGCAGCTCACCGGTGGTGGTGGACCGGTTCTCCAGCTCGTCGACGACGCCGTCCCGTGCCGGGTAGTAGTTGTTGGCGTCGATGACCACCTTGCCCGCCAGGGGCTCCACCGGGACGTCGAGATATGCCCGCAGCGGCACGGCCACCACCACGATGTCCGCAGCCGATGCGGCCTCCGCGGGGGTCGCGGCCCGCGCCCGCGGCCCCAGCTCGGACACGAGGTCCCGGAGGGTCTCCGGGCCACGTGAGTTGCTGAGCACCACGTCATGACCGGCGGCGACCGCCAACCGCGCCACAGTGCTGCCGATGTCGCCGCTGCCGATCAGCCCGATCGTCGTCATGGGAGTCAACGACCCGTCGCCGAAGCGGCTGCCGTGCGGCCGGCCTGCGAGGCCGCCTCGTGGGCGACCTTCTTCATGAGCTCGGCGGACTCCAGGAACGGATCCATGGCGGGGTTGACTCCGGCCAGGGTGAGCTCGCGCTCGATGAGGGTGAGCTCGGCGCCCCACACGTCGCCGATGATGCGACGCAGGTACTCGGTGTTGTGGTCCCAGCCCTCGCGTGGAGTGCCGGGCGCGTACCCACCGCCCCGGGTGGTGAGCACGATCGCGTGCTTGCCCTCGAGCAGCCGCTCGCCGTTCTCCCCGCCGGCGATGGCCAGGTCGATCCAGGTCTTGACGTGCTGGGAGACGCCCCAGTTGTAGAGGGGCAGCGCGAGGACGGCCGCCTCGGCCTGCCGCAGCTCGTCGGCGAGGGTGCGGGCGAGGGCGACGGCGTCGCGCTGGGCGGGTGTGCGCTGGTCCTCGGGGGTGAACCCGGCGTGGACGGCCGCCGCCCAGGCGTCGCCGGGAAGCGGCTCGGCGCCCAGGTGGCGGCGGACGAAGGCGGTCTCTCGGCGGGTGGCGGACCACTCGGCCTCGACGACGTCGGCAAGTTCTGTGCTGGCTGAGCGCTGACCCTGGATGCTGGCGTCGATGCGAAGGACGGACATGGGTGGGATCTCCTGTCGGGCGACTTGAACGTTCAAGTCACACTGCCACGGCTGACTTGAACATTCAAGTCGGGATAGGGTGTCGTCGTGCCCAGTCCCACCCCGTGGCTCGACCAGGACGAGCGGTCCGCCTGGATCTCACTGATGGCCATGCTGGCGAGCGTTCCGCCGGCGATCGACGCGCAGCTCAAGGGCGACTCGGGGTTGAACTTCTTCGAGTACTCGATGCTGTCGCAACTGTCCGGCGCCCCCGACCGTGCGCTACAGATGAGCGGGCTGGCCCAGCTGGTCGGCGGCACACTCTCGCGGCTGTCCCACGCCGCGAGCAGGCTCGAAGCCCAAGGCCTGGTCCGCCGGCGCGTGGCCACCGGCGAGTCCCGCTGCACCGAGCTGGTGCTCACCGACGAGGGCATGACGCTGCTCGAGAACGCGGCCCCAGGCCACGTCCGGGAGGCGCGCCGACTGGTCTTCGACGTGCTCACCCGGGAGCAGGTGGTTCACCTCCGCGAGATCGCCCAGGCGCTGGTCAGGGTCGCGGCCCCGGACGTCGCCGAGGCGTTACAGCGGGCGATTGAAGCCGCTGACGCGGCGGAGAAGCGCCAGACCGACGCCGACGACCGCCGCCTCGACTGACGCGGTCAGCCGGCGCAGCCCTCGCTGGCGACGCGCATCATCCCGCGGATGCCCACGAGCAGCCCGGAGACCTCGTCGGGCGTGAGGCGTTCGAGCAACTCCCGGCCGAAGGAGTCGGGCATCACCACGGTGTCGCGGAGCACCTCTTGGCCGTGCTCGGTGATGGAGAGCAGGCGCACGCGGCGGTCGTCGGCCCCGGCGCGCCGGGCGACGAGGCCGAGCCCCACGAGCCCGTCGACGATGCCCGTGGTCGTGGCCGGGGTGACGTCGAGCAGTCTGGCGACCTCACCCGCGGGGACGGCGCCTGACACCTGGAGGACGGCGAGGACCCGGACCTGCTGCGCGGTGAGGTGGGTGCGGGAGGAGATGGCGTGCAGGCGCTGGGCGACGAGCAGGTCCTCGAGCTCGTCGCGGGCGGCGAGCAGCTCGTCGAGGGCGCCGGGCTGCGTCGTCATGCACGGCAGCCTACTACTTAGGGTTGGGCTAAGCATTTACTTCGGGTTAGGCTAACCAACCCCGAGCGACGCCCGCCGCCACGGACCCCTGCCCCTGAGGGAGCCCTCTCGTGTACAGACTCGCCCGGCTGTCGCTCGCCCAGCGCGCAGTGACCGCCCTCGTGACCGTCGCGGTCACGCTCCTCGGCCTCGTCAGCCTCGGGTCGCTCAAGCAGGAGCTCATCCCGTCCGTTTCCTTCCCGACCGCCGCGGTCCTCGCCGTGGCGCCCGGCTCGTCGCCCGACGTCGTCGAGCAGCAGGTCACCGTGCCACTGGAGAACGCCATCCAAGGCGTGCGCGGCGTCGAGGACGTGACCTCGTCCGCGTCCACGGGCCTGACCGTGTCCACCGTGACGTTCACCTACGGCACCGACATGGCCTCCGCGACGAGCCAGCTCACCGCGGCCATCTCCCGCGTGCAGCGCCAACTGCCCGCCGACGTCGACCCGCAGGTGATCGCCGGATCCATCGACGACCTGCCTGTGGTGCAGCTCGCCGCCGCGGGCAGCGCCGACCCGAAGGCGCTCGCGCAGGCCGTCGACGAGGTCCTCGTGCCCGAGCTCGAGGAGCTCGACGGCATCCGCGACGTCACCGTCACCGGCTCCGCCGCCCGGCAGATCACGCTCGACGTCGACCCCGCCGCCCTCGCCGCCGCGGGCCTCACGCCCACCGACGTGTCCTCCGTGCTCCAGCAGAACGGCATCACGCTCCCGGCCGGCACCGTCACCGAGGGGCACACCACCTGGTCGGTGCAGGCGGGCGCGCCGATCACCAGCGTGGAGCAGCTCGCCGCCCTGCCGCTGACCGGCGCGACCGGAGCCGTGGCGCCGCTCGGCGACGTCGTCGACGTCATCGACGGCGAGCAGGCGCAGACGTCGTTCTCGCGCCTCGACGGCGAGCCGTCGCTGGCCGTCGCGATCACCAAGACGCCGGACGGGAACACCGTCGACGTCTCGCACGAGGTGAACGACGTCCTCGCGTCCGCCCGCGACAGCCTCGCGGCGCGCGGCGTGACCGTGTCCATCGTCTTCGACCAGGCCCCGTTCATCGAGGAGTCCATCCACGGCCTGGCCACCGAGGGCGGGCTCGGCCTGCTGTTCGCGGTCATCGTGATCCTGGCGTTCCTCGCGTCGGTGCGCTCCACGCTCGTGTCCGCCGTGTCGATCCCGCTGTCGCTGCTCGTCGCGTTCGCCGTCATGAACGTCACCGGCTACACCCTCAACCTGCTCACGCTGTCCGCGCTCACCATCGCCATCGGCCGCGTGGTCGACGACGCGATCGTCGTCATCGAGAACATCAAGCGGCACCTGTCCTACGGGGAGCCGAAGCGCGAGGCGATCATCGGCGCCGTCCGCGAGGTCGGCGGCGCGATCACCGCATCGACCGTCGCGACCGTCGCCGTGTTCGCGCCCATCGGGTTCGTCGGCGGCGTGGTCGGAGAGCTGTTCCGGCCCTTCGCCATGACCGTCGCGATCGCCATGGGCGCGTCGCTGCTCGTCGCGCTCACCATCGTGCCGGTCCTCGCGTACTGGTTCCTCAAGGAGCCCGCGCACGCCGACGCCGAGGAGGCGGCACGGGTGCGCGAGGCCGCCGAGGCCAAGGAGCGGACCGGGATCTGGCAGCGCGCGTACGTGCCGACCCTGAACGCCGCCCTGCGCCGGCCGTGGACCGCGATCGCCGTCGCCGGCGCGGTGCTCGTCGGCACGCTCGCCCTGGTCCCCCGCTTGGAGACGAACCTGCTGGGCGACACCGGGCAGGACACCGCGACCGTCACGCAGACGTTCGCACCCGGCACCTCGCTGCAGGCCCAGGACGACGCCGCCCGGACCGTCGAGCAGGCGCTCGCCGACGTCCCCGGCGTCATGACCGTGCTCACCACGGTCGGTAACGACGGGCTCGCCACGCTGTTCGGCGGCGGCTCCGCCCCGAAGGCGTCCTACTCCCTCACGCTCGACGAGGACGCCGACGCCGGGCGCGTGCAGGACGACGCCCGGGCCGCCATCGCGGACCTCGGCGCCGCGCCGACCACGCAGCTCACCGTCTCCGGCGGCGAGGCCGCGTTCGGCAGCTCGACCGTTGACCTCGTCATCACCGCCGACGACAACGACGCGCTCGCCGACGTCGCCACCACGGTCACCGACGCGGTGTCCGACGTCGACGGCGTCGAGAGCGTGACGAACAACCTCGCCGCCGACCAGCAGATCGTCGACGTCACGGTCGACCGCGACAAGGCCGCCGCCGCCGGGCTGTCGGAGACGGCGCTCGCGGGCATGGTCACCGCGGTCATGCAGCCGTCCCAGATCGGCCAGCTCGACCTCGGGGACGGGCCCGTCACGGTCCGCATGCAGGTCGGGGACGCCCCCGCGACCCTCGACGCGCTCGCCGCGACGCCCGTGCTGACCGCGGGCGGCCCGGTGCCGCTGTCGTCGCTCGCCACCGTCGAGAAGGTGGACGTCCCGTCCGCCATCACCCGCGTCGACGGCTCGCGCTCCGCCACCGTCTCCGTCACGCCCGCCGGGCAGGACGTCGGCAGCCTGTCGCAGTCGCTGCAGAAGGTCGTCGACGAGATGGAGCTGCCCGCCGGCGCCCACGTCGAGCTCGGCGGTGTCGCCGCCGACCAGCAGGACGCGTTCGGCGACCTGGGGCTCGCGCTGCTGCTGGCGATCGCGATCGTCTACATCGTCATGGTCGCGACGTTCAACAGCCTCGCCCAGCCGTTCATCCTGCTCATCTCCGTGCCGTTCGCCGCGACCGGCGCCCTCGGCGCCCTGCTGGTCACCGGCACGCCGCTCGGCGTCCCGGCGCTCATCGGGATGCTCATGCTCGTCGGTGTCGTCGTGTCCAACGCGATCGTGCTGATCGACCTCATCAACCAGTACCGGGCCGCCGGACGGCCCCTGCTCGAGGCCGTCACCGAGGGCGCCCGCCAGCGGCTGCGGCCCATCGTCATGACCGCCGCGGCGACGATCTTCGCGCTGCTGCCCATGGCGTTCGGCGCGACCGGCGGCGGGGCGTTCATCTCCCAGCCGCTCGCGCTCGTCGTCATCGGCGGCCTGCTCTCGTCGACGCTGTTGACCCTGGTCGTTGTCCCGGCGCTGTACACGCTGTACGAGGGCCGAGGAGAGCGGCGGTCCGCTCGTCACGCGCAGCGGGCCGAGGAACCGGCCGTGCGCGTGACCGTCTGATCAGCGTCGCCAGCAGGCCGGCAAGCTCACGCGGCCGCTCGCCGCGAGCCTCGGCTCGTGGAGGGCGGCCGCGTGGCGTATGGCCGCTGAGAGAAGTCGTTAACCTACGAAGCGTGCGGCAGGCCGACATCCGGCCGCCGCACTGGTCCATCGACGCAGCCGAGCCGTGAGCCGCGTGGTGGTCACCGGGGGCAGCGGAAAACTCGGGCGTGCGGTCGTCGAGCATCTCGCGGAGCACGGGTACGACGTGGTGAACGTGGACATGGCCCTCCCCCCGGCTGGGCAGAGAGCGGTGTTCACTCGCGTTGACCTGACCGACCTGGGGCAGGTCACCGAGGCCCTGACCGGCATCGACGACCGGTACGAGGGCGTCGACGCGGTCGTGCATCTCGCTGCGATCCCCGCGCCCGGCCTGCGTCCCAGCTGCGCGACCTTCGCCAACAACGTCGTCGCCACCAACAACGTGTTCAGCGCCGCCCGCCGCGCGGGCGTCAGGAACGTCGTCTGGGCGTCCAGCGAGACCGTCCTCGGGCTGCCGTTCGACACGCCCCCGCCGTACGTCCCCGTCGACGAGGAGTACGCGGTCCGCCCTGAGAGCACCTACTCGCTGGGCAAGGCGGTCGAGAGGAGATGGCGCGGCACTTCACGCGCTGGGACCCCGCGCTCAAGCTCATCGGGCTGCGGTACTCCAACGTGATGGAGGTCGCCGACTACGCCGCGTTCCCGGGCTTCGCCGACGACCCGCGCAGCCGGATCTGGAACCTGTGGGGCTACATCGACGCCCGCGACGGCGCGCTCGCGGTCAGGCTCGCGCTGGAGAGCGACCTCACCGGGTTCGAGGCGTTCATCGTCGCGTCGCCCGACACCATGCTCGAGACTCCGTCGGCCGAGCTGGTCGCGGAGCACCTCCCCGACGTCCCGGTGACCCGCCCGATGTCCGTAGGATCCAGACACAACGGCCGCACACGGCTGCAGCCTCCATCGAACTCGGAAGCTGCCGCTCCAGGTCTCTCCCATCGCCGTGGGCAACCTGCATACTTGCTGGCGTCCGAGCGCGGGTCGTGCGCCACGATGGGCGTCGTCAGTTTCGCGATGTCGGGCACTTCGTCCACGTGGCGACCATGACCGGAGGACTCATGTCCCGGCTCAGCGCACTCATCGACCAGGCGGCAGACAGCGCTCGGCCCCTCTCGGACGTGTTGAGGCAGGTGAAGATCGTCGCCGCGCGGATCGATGATCCCGGGCTCGCTGAGTGGTCGAGCAAGGAACTGACCGGCTACGGGACTGACGATCAGCTGCCGACGTACCGCTCGAAGCGGGAGTTCCCGGTGTTAGGGAACTGGTCCGGGCCGTTCGGCTCGGCTGTGAACAACGCCCCGATCTCCTCAGCGGGCATCACCGATGGCTTCCTCGACTGGTTCCAGTGCGAGATCCGGCACCCCGTTGCTGAACTAGAAGCGCTCAGCGATAGCGGCCAGGACCCGACGATCCGGTGGGATCCCTGGGCCGTCGTCGAGTACAACAGGCGGACAGAGAATGGTGAGGGCGGCGCCACCTTCGAGATGATGAGCCTCCTCGACGCCCGGCTCGTCATCCCGCGGAACGCGTTGACCGGGATCCTCGACATGATCCGGACACGTGTCCTCGACCTCGCTTTGGCGCTCGAAGGCGTTGCGCCAGACGCCGGTGAGCCGGATGGCCCGACCGTGGCGAACAAGCGAGTCGAAGCAGTGACCCAGACGTTCCACATCACGGTCAACGGCGACGGTGCGAACATCGCCACCGGGGACCATGTGCGCCAGCGGTCCACGATCAAGAAGGGCGACGTGGACGGGTTGCTGGAAGCGGCCCGGACTCTCGGCCTTGACAATGACAGCGCCGCCGAGTTCCATCGCGCCATCGAGGCGGATGGCGGCCATGTGGGCGAGAACACGCGGAGCTTCGTCGAGCGGGTGCGGAGCGGGGTGGTCTCGCTTGTCGGCAGCATCGCCGCCAACGTTGCCGCCACCGGCCTGCTCGAACTGGCGGCCCAATTCGCTGGCGCCGTGGGCTGACTAGGGATTCCACTTCGCCTCGGAGGGGGCGCTTACTGCACAACCTAACTGGCGCGAACCTTTGCCTGGAGCCCGTGGTGCGCACGGTGCTGGCAGTAGTGTCTGCGCCAACCAGACGACCCTGATCTGCAGAACGAAAAGCACCGCGGTGTCGCCGATAACTTGCGCCTTATGACATTCTGTCGTCTGCGTATTGGCTTTGGTGAACGTCCCGGTCACGCGCCCCGGGCTCCGCTTGCGCGGCTGCACCCGCCCTCACTGCGCATTCGCCCTGTTGTCGCCTCGCGCGACCTAGAAACCTTGCTACGGTGCCTGACATGGCGCTGACCGAATCAGAACGCGCGTCTCTAGCCCAGATGCTTAACACAGCGCCCGACCTCGATGGCTGGCGGCTCAGAGCCCATCGTGTGGAGGAACCAGAGCGGGGCAGCGACCTGGCAGTCGACGACAAGATCTTCCCGCACATTGCGATTAGCCAACTTGCGCGGATGTCACTCGTCCTCGCTGGCGAACACCTCCGCCTCGCGCTCGACGCCATCAAGGCCAAGCAGCTCTATCCCTCTTCGCATTTCACAGTGCTGCGAGGAGCGCTGGTCGGCGCATCCCAAGCGGTATGGATTCTGGGACCGGAAGACCGCGGTCTGCGCCGTGAGCGGGCGCTCACGGTCCTCACGGAGATGTATGCCCAAATGGGCAAGTACTACGGCTTCCTCGCCGACACCCGGCTCGATGGCACCGATCGCGCGAGTCTTGATGATCAGCGGTCATGGTTGAGTGTGCGCCAGAATGGCGTCGCCGCAATACGAACTGGCAAGGCGAGCCTCAACCTCACAGACGTCATCGGCGCCGCGTCCGATCACGCCTTTGCGAACGCTGCGAGTCGTGAAGCCGTCCGGCGACTGTGGCGTGAGATGAGCGCCGACGCACATGTTCTGGGCTGGTCACTCTTTCAACGGACATCGTTCGGGCCACCTGACCGACGCACCGGCATCGGCGAGGGTCGCGCGCCCGGAAGTCCTGAGCATGTCGCGGAGCCGTTCCTGGCCTCGTACCGGCTACTCAGATGTGGGTGGTCGCTATTCGACCGCCGCTGCGAGGCGCCGACCACGCCATCGCGGTGAGCTCGGCCGACCGCTGCGGCGTTAGCTCGGCACCGATGCCAGGCCCGCCTGTGCGTACAACGCGTTGCACGAAAGGTAGTGGGGGCAACGACGAAGGGCCCCACGTCCGCAGGATCCTGCGGGTGGGGCCCTTCGGCTGGCGGTAGCGGTGGGATTTGAACCCACGGTGGACTTTCACCCACACACGCTTTCGAGGCGTGCTCCTTAGGCCGCTCGGACACGCTACCTCGCCGAGAAGGGTACCTGGTCGGAGCCCATGGTCCGTAATCGGCCAGCCCAGACACCCCTCGGCGACCGCAGCGGCGACCTCCAGACCCGCGTCGTACGGTGGTCCGGTGACCCTCTCGACTGCGCTCCCCCGCCCTGCGGCCGGCTCGCTCGAGGACGTGGTCGACCTGCTCCGCGGCAGGCGGCTGGCTGTGCTGACGGGCGCGGGCATCTCGACGGACTCGGGGATCCCGGACTACCGCGGCCCGGATTCGCCGCCGCGCACCCCCATGACGTTCCAGCAGTTCGTGGGCGATGAGGCGTTCCGCCGGCACTACTGGGCCCGCAACCACGTCGGTTGGCGGCACATGCACCGCACGGAGCCGAACGCGGGCCATCGGGCGTTGGCCGAGCTGGAGGCGCGTGGGGTGGTGAACGGCGTCATCACGCAGAACGTGGACCTGCTCCATGAGGAGGCGGGATCGCGCACGGTGATCGACCTGCACGGCCGGTACGACCGGGTGGTGTGCCTGCGCTGCGGCACGGTGCGCCCGCGGGCCGAGGTGGCGGAGCGGTTGGAGGCGCTCAACCCGGGGTTCGTGGAGTCGGTGGGCGCCGTGGCGGACATCGAGATCGCGCCGGACGCCGATGCGGTGATCGAGTCGACGGCGGACTTCCGGATCGCGTCGTGCTGGGCCCCCGACCCGGACGGCGGCGCCGGCGAGTGCGGCGGGATGCTGAAGCCGGACATCGTGTACTTCGGCGAGAACGTGCCGAAGGAGCGGGTCGAGCGGGCGTTCGCGCTGGTGGACGACGCGCAGGCGCTGCTCGTCGCCGGATCGTCCCTGACGGTCATGTCGGGCCGGCGCTTCGTGGTGCACGCCTCCCGGACGGGCAAGCCGGTGGTCATCGTCAACCAGGGGCCGACCCGGGGCGACGCCCTCGCCACCCTCACCCTCGACGCGGGCACCACGCCGACGCTGACGGCTTTGGCGCGGCGCCTCTAGTCGGCCGGTCGGCCCGGGTCGGCCCGGTGCTCGGCGAAGAACTCGCGCAGCAGCTCCCCGCACTCGGCCTCCCGCACCCCGCCGATGACCTCGACGCGGTGGTTGAGCCGCCGGTCGCGCACCACGTCCCACTGCGAGCCGCACGCCCCGGCCTTGGGGTCCCAGGCGCCCAGCACCAGCCGTGGGACGCGGGCCAGCACGGTGGCGCCCGCGCACATCAGGCAGGGCTCGAGGGTGACGACGAGGGTGCAGTCGTCGAGCCGCCAGCGCCCGAGCCGCTCGGAGGCGTCGCGCAGCGCCAGCACCTCGGCGTGCGCGGTGGGGTCGCCGGTGGCCTCGCGCTGGTTGTGCCCGCGCCCGACGATGCCGCCGTCCGGCCCGATGACGACCGCCCCGACCGGGACGTCGCCGGTGGCGAGGGCGGAGCGCGCCTCTGCGAGCGCGCACGCCATGTCTTCTGCGTCACGCGGCAGGCCGATCATGCTGGTCATCCTTCCATCCGGGACCTCGGGCGGCGTCCACTCTGTGGGACTGGCGGTAGCCTGTGAGCCATGCGCCTGCACGTCGCCGACCACCCGCTGGTCGCCCACAAGCTCACCGTCCTGCGAGACGAGCGGACGGCGTCCCCGACGTTCCGGCTGCTGGTCGACGAGCTGGTGACGCTGCTCGCGTACGAGGCCAC